>NZ_JBFATO010000028.1:0-98479 GCF_040678355.1 Streptomyces sp. NPDC052701 | reverse complement strand
GGCCCCCCCCCGCCCCCCGCCCATACCCTTCTGGCCGCGCGAGCCGACCCGGACCCGGGTCGGCTCGCGCGGTGCCGGTTGTCAGTGGCGGATGCCACCCTGCCCGTATGGATGAGCTGGAGTTCATGCGTGGCCGGGTCTACGGCTCCGACCACGACGATCCCGGGCCGCGCCACGGGCGCCACTACGCGGAGCTGGTCGGCGGCCCGCTGGACGGCCTGCTGCTGGACATCACCGACCACTCCGAGGGCGAGCTCAGGGATGGCGCGGCGCTGCCCACCGAGATAGGCCGCCATGGTCCGGGCGGACGGGCCGTGTACGTGCCCCGGACGGCGGGCGGACGCCGGTACGACTGGCGGGGCGACATCCCTTGACCAACGATGAGGGCGGCCGCAGGCGGCTCGGGTTCCGGCCACGGCCGCCCTCGGCCCGGAACGGCGGAGGAGGGGCCGCCCCGGTGGGTTCCGCGTGCCCGGGCGGCCGGGACCCATGCTGCGCCGAACGGGTGATGACCATGGGCTCGGTTCCCGCTTCCTCCGGCTCCCCCGGCGGGCTCGGCACCGTCCGCCGGGCCGCGCCGATCGCCGTACGCGGGTTCCCGAAGAGGGCTCGAAAGAGGGCTCGGGGCGGCGGCCGGCGGCTCCGGGCACGGCTGCGCGGCCCGGACTGCCCATGAGCCGGGCCGCGCAGCGGTCGGTACGGAGCGGTGCGGTCAGCGGTGGCCGCGTCCGCGGAGTTTGCCCAGCAGGCGCTGGGCCTGGGCCCGGCGGCGCGGGTCGGCCGCGGCGCGCCGTGCCTGTTCCGTCGTGCGGCGCCCCTGAGGGCTCCTGGCGAACTGCTTGATCCGGTTCAACATGCCCGGCATGAGAGCTCCTTTCCCGGGACACGGGTGCTCGTCCCTGCATAGCGCTGTGACTCGTCTACCCCCTGAGAGCAGAATCAGCCTCTCACCGGGGCACGGGGGCCGCATTCGGGCGACCCCGGAGGGCGGGCGTGTTTGCCGCGGGCGTGGGAGGCAAAGCGATGTCCATGACTGAACAGAACAAGAGCACGAATCAGAAGCCCACCTCCCCGCAGGCGACGGAGTCCAAGGTCCGGCGCGCCACGGACGGGGCCTCCGCTTCCGCGTCGCGTGCCGCGAAGTCCTCCGCGGCCAAGGCCGGTGACACGGCGTCAGCGGCCAAGTCGGGGGCCGAGCGCTCGGCCGGGGCGGCGACCGGGGCCGTGCAGACCGCCGCCAAGGGCGTCGAAGCGGGCCGCCAGGCCCTCGTCACCGCCTCGGGGCAGGTCGCGACCACGGCCAAGACGGCCTGGACGGTCATCGCCAACCGCAAGCTCGTCGCCGCCGGTGTCGGCGCCGGCCTGACCGTGCTGAGCGCCGCCTCCTACGCCGTGGGACGCCGCGCCGAACGCCAGACGTACGGTCCCCTCACCCGGCTCACCGGCGGGCGGATCTGACCGGGCGGGCCCGGGAGGAGGCGACGGCAGCCGCCCACCGGGGCGACCACGCGCGGGGGAGACGCCTTCGCGGCCGACGGCACGGTCCGGGGCCGGAGGCGCTGGACCCGCGGCCGACGACAGGCGCCTCCCCGTGGCCGGGCGCACGCGTCCGGTCACCGTGCGCCGGGCCCGGGAGGACCGGGACCCGCGGCCCCGGGCGGAGGCGCGCCTTCCGGGTCGCGGGTGCGGGGAGAGCGGCCGCCCCACTCGTGCGCCGGTGCCGTGAGAAGGAATGATGTGATCGCAAGCGAAGGATCACCCCTGATGGAGGAGCGGGCACATGCAGCACGAGCGAGCGGGTAGGCCGGCCGGTCCCGAAGACCTCGTCGACGTCGCCCGGCTGGTCACCGCGTACTACGCGCTGCGCCCCGACCCGGACGATCCGGGACAGCGGGTCGCGTTCGGGACGTCCGGGCATCGCGGATCGTCCCTGGCGAGCGCGTTCAACGACGACCACATCGCGGCGACCAGCCAGGCCATCTGCGAGTACCGCGCCCGGCAGGGCATCGACGGCCCCCTCTTCCTGGGCGCCGACACCCACGCCCTGTCGGAACCCGCGAAGGTCACCGCCCTGGAGGTGTTCGCCGCCAACGACGTCACGGTGCTCGTCGACAGCGCGGACGGCTACACCCCGACCCCGGCGGTCTCGCACGCCATCCTCACCCACAACCGCGGGCGCACCACGGGTCTCGCGGACGGCGTCGTCGTCACCCCGTCGCACAACCCGCCCGCCGACGGAGGGTTCAAGTACAACCCGCCGAGCGGCGGGCCCGCCGCGTCCGACGCGACCTCCTGGATCCAGGACCGGGCCAACGAGATCATCAGGTCCGGCCTGAAGGACGTCCGGCGCGTCCCCTACGCCCGGGCGCTCGCCGCCCCCGGCACCGGCCGCCACGACTTCCTCGGCACGTACGTCGCCGACCTGCCCGGCGTGCTCGACCTGGACGCGATCCGCGCGGCCGGTGTGCGCATCGGGGCCGACCCGCTGGGCGGCGCCTCCGTCGCCTACTGGGAGCGCATCGCCGAACAGCACGGCCTGGACCTGACCGTGGTCAACCCGCTCACCGACCCCACCTGGCGGTTCATGACGCTGGACTGGGACGGCCGGATCCGTATGGACTGCTCGTCGCCCTACGCCATGGCGTCGCTCATCGAGCAGCGCGACCGGTTCGAGATCGCCACCGGCAACGACGCCGACGCCGACCGGCACGGCATCGTCACCCCGGACGCGGGCCTGATGAACCCCAACCACTACCTGGCCGCCGCCATCTCCTACCTGTACGCGCACCGCGAGCAGTGGCCGGCCGGTACGGGCATCGGCAAGACGCTGGTGTCGTCCGCGATGATCGACCGGGTCGCCGCCGATCTGGGGCGCGAACTGGTCGAGGTGCCCGTCGGGTTCAAGTGGTTCGTGGACGGGCTGGCCGGCGGCTCGATCGGCTTCGGCGGCGAGGAGTCGGCCGGCGCGTCCTTCCTGCGCCGGGACGGCTCGGTGTGGACCACCGACAAGGACGGCATCATCCTCGCGCTGCTCGCCTCCGAGATCACCGCCGTCACCGGCAAGACGCCCTCCGAGCACTACGCGGCGCTGACCGCCCGCTTCGGCGAGCCCGCGTACGCCCGCATCGACGCCCCGGCGTCCCGCGAGGAGAAGGCCCTGCTGGCCAGGCTCTCTCCCGCCCAGGTCACCGCGGACACCCTGGCCGGGGACCCGGTCACCGCGGTGCTCACCGAGGCGCCGGGCAACGGCGCGCCCATCGGCGGCATCAAGGTGACCACGGCCAACGCCTGGTTCGCGGCACGCCCGTCGGGGACCGAGGACGTCTACAAGATCTATGCCGAGTCGTTCCTCGGCCCCGACCACCTCGGCCGGGTGCAGGAGGAGGCCAAGGCCGTGGTGCTGGCGGCACTGGGCGGCTGAGACGCCGGTGCGGTCAGCGGCGCGCCGCTGACCGCACCGGGGCACGGCCGGCCCCGGTGCGGCACGGCCTTGACGACCTCGCCGTTCGCGTCGGCCTGGAGACAGCCGCTCCCGTTGTACCTGTCGCTCAGGTGGATCCCGTCGCCGAGCCGCGCCTCCGGTTCGAACCGCCCGTCGACGACCCGTCTGCCGCTGCCGCTGCCGCTGCCCTGTCCGCCTCGCCCACGCGCCGGAGCCCGGTCGCCCGCGCGGACACCGGGCCGGGCCCGCCCGGGGTACCCGCCGGCCGGACGGAGGGCGCCCGGCGGCAGCCGTGGTGGGGACGGCTGCCGCCGGGCAGGCGTCAGGGCTGTGTGGGCAGGGTGGCGCAGGTGGAGGCGGCGGGCCTGCCGGCGAGACGGTCGCTCAGCCAGGAGACGGCGTTGCCCTGGTCGGCGAGGAGCGGGGCGAAGTGGTTGAGCAGCCCGCGTCCGGCGCCGGGCAGCACGACGGGTTCGTAGGTGACGTCCGCGCCCTTGCGGCACCAGGCGACGGCGAGTTCGCGGGACTGGCCGTGCGGCACCAGGTCGTCGTTGACGCCGGTCGCCACGCGGACCGGCCCGCTCGGCTTCATGGTCCCGATGCGCTGTTCCTCCAGGAAGGTGCCGAGCGCGGGCTCGGCCCGCACGATGTCGCCCAGCGGGCGCCCGTCGGTCGTCCAGGCGGTGCTGCGTGCCGAGTTGTAGGCGAGGAGGGCGTCGCCGACGCACATGGTCGACAGGTCGTCGAGCGCGGCCTTGCCCGCCGCGTTGAGGTGCTTGTCCACGATGGGCTTCAGGGCCGGCTCGGATTGCAGGAAGCCGTTCACCGACCATCCCAGGGCACCGGCCAGGTCGCCGCCGTCGATGGCCTCCATGACGGCGGCCAGGTCCGCGGGCGGAGCTCCGGAGTAGGTTCCGGCGAGGGTGACGTCGGGAGCGTAGGACGGCTGGAGCTCGGCCGCGGCGGCCGTCGCGCCGCCACCCTGGCTGTAGCCGAACAGGCCCACGCGCGAGGCCCCGGTGACGGAGGCGCCGCCGAGGGAGCGGACCGCGCGGGCGGCGTCCAGGACGGCGTGGGCCTCGTCGACCCGGTTGACGTAGGTGTGCAGTCTGTCCGTCGCGCCCAGACCGGCGTAGTCGGTGATGACGACCGCGATGCCCCGGGCGAGGAGGCGGTAGACCACCAGGGTCTCGTAACCGACGGAGACCGTCCGTCCGTTGAACAGGAGCGGGTACTGCAGGCCCAGCGAGGCGGCGCACTGGTCGCCCTGGCCCATCGTGCCGGGAGCGACGGCGACCAGCGGCCGGGGACCGCCGCCCTTCCAGGCGGCCGCGGGCTCGATGTAGGCGCCGGTGACGGCCACCGGCCGGCCGGTGGAGTCCGTGGACCTGTACATCACACGGGTGGCCCGGCCGGGCAGCGGGCCCTTCAGGCCAGGCAGGCTGAGAGCCAGCGGCAGCGGCTCGCTGCGGACCAGGGCGCCGTTTTGCGCGGGCAGGGTCGTGGGCGGGGTGTAGAACGCCGGGATCCTGACACCGCGGGAGACCACGGGACCGGAGGCGGTGGCCGCGCCGGCCGGGACGGCCTGGGCGCCGACGCAGGCGGCCACGGCGACGGCCGCGGCCAGCAGGCGGGTGGGTGCGGGCATGGCGGGACCTCCTGGGGAGGGGAGGCGGAGCCTTCCTCCGCGGCTCGGTGGCTGACGCCCCGCCCGGCAGCGGCGGGACGCGCGCGTGACGCGGCTCGTCCGGCCGCGCCCCGCAGCATTCTTAGACGGATCGTCAGGACGGTACCGATACCGGTGTTACCAGTGGTAGCGGCAGGGAGGTTACGGTTCAGTAATATCCGTACGGGCCCGGCCCGCCGGCGCCGCCCCCTGAAGGGAGGGGCCGCGCTCACGACGTGCCGGAGCGGTGCCCGGAAGGGGATCGGGCCGGCCGGACCCCGGTCACCCCCGTGGGTCCCGCAGCCGCCCCAGCTCCGTCAGCGTCCGCGCGGCGGCGCCGGCCAGCCGGGGGCGGTGGCGCACGAAGCGGCGGGCGGCCCGGACCGGTTCCCGCCGCAGCCGGTAGGCGGCCCCGCCCGGCCCCGGACGCACCACCGCGCCCTCGTACACCCGCAGGTCGCGGGTCTTGAACGACTCCTTGTAACGCGCCGGCCCGCTGCCCAGGTCCACCAATCCGACGCCGTCGGCCGCGGCGGCCTCCAGCATCCGCAGGTGCAGCACGAGCCCGGGGGAGTACTTGCCGTACGCGCGGTCGTACGCCGGAAACCACCAGGACAGCACCGTGCGCGAACGCAGTCCGAAGTGCGCGGCCACGGGCCGGCCCGCGGCGTACAGCACGGACAGCACCCCGCGGCACTCGGGCTCCTCGCTCCGCGCCAGCAGGTCCACCAGTCGCGTGATCCACTCCTGCGCGAAGCGGTCCCGCCGGCCCGTGCGCCGGTACTGGGCGGACTTCCACTCCATCAGCGCCCGCAGCGCACCCGGATCCCGGGCGTCGTACACGAACCGCACCTCGCCGGCCTGCCGGGCGAGCCTGCGCTCCTTGGCCAGGGTCCGTCCGAGGAAGCCCGCCGACCTCTCCCGCAGCCTCTGCGTGTACCGCTCGAACCCCTCGCCGATGTCGACGACGGGGCAGGCGAGTTCCTCGGCCGCGTGCGGGACGAACAGGTCCTGGCCGGCTTCGAGGTTGTCGAACTCCCACGACGACAACGCGCAGGCCCGCAGCAACCCGCGGGCCTCCGGGCGGATTCCGGGACGCAGGACGGCCCCCTGGCTGTCCGACACCCCGAGGCCGATGGCCCGCCCCTGCCCCAGGGGCCCCCTCTCGTACGGGAAGAACCCGACCGGGGAGCCGTCCTCCCGCAGCACCGCCACTCTGACCCCCGGCCTGACCCGTCCCACGGCCGTGGTGAACGCCGGGTCGAGGAACGGGTTCTCCGGCGCTGCGGACTCCCGCCGGATCTCCCGCCACATCGTGCGGTCGTCCGGGCTCAGTTCGTCCGGTCCGAGGACGAGAACGCGCTTTCCTGGCACCTGTGCCTCCTGTGTCGTCGGCCTGCTGGACACACGGAGGCCCGCTCATGACCGTGGATCGGCACCGGGCAGTACGCGGGCCGCACGGCGCGGGCCTTCGCGGGTACTGCCGTCCCTCAGCAGCGGAACGTCTGTAGGGCGGCGGCGCCGCGGTGCGGACCGCCCGCCCCCGGGCTCCCCGGCGCCCCCGCCGAAGCGGGGTCCGCGCCGGCCCGGCGCGCCGCCGGGACGCGCGCCGGGGCACCGGCCGTCGCACGGCTCGCCCCCGCCGTCCCCGCGGGCCTGGGCGACCGTGCCGCCAGACCGCGCGGCGACACGTCCTGCTCGCACGCGGATCCTTCGCCGGCGTCCTGGAGTCCGGCGTCCTGGAGTCCGGCGTCCGGTGCGTCGCCGGGTACATCCGCCACCGTCGCGGCGGTGGGCGCCGTCGCGTCCCCGCCGGGCGCGCTCCCCGGTACGAAGAGGTGCAGCAACAGCGCCGTCGCCAGCGCGACCGCCGCCGCTGCCCACCGGCGCCGTACCACCGGCCCCCCGATGTGCCTCGCGGCGGAGGTTCGGCCTGCTGGTTCGACATACCGGGCCGGCACCGAACGAGTCCCCCCATACCCCTGGCTGCGCCTTCCAGTAGGCCGAGCGCCTCCCGCCCCGTCAAGCCCTTGCCGCACGGTTCGGCGTGTTCGTCCCGGTGCGCGGCGGGGCGCGGCGCCGCGTCCGGGCCGCCGTCCGCCGATTGACGGATTGGGGCCTTCCCGCGCTGGGCAGGGTGCGGGCGAATGTCATGTGCACGACTCACCTTCCCCCACAAGGAGGTCGACCATGAACGTCCGTACGCTGGCCGGCGGTCTCGCCGCCGTCCTCCTGGCGTCCGTGCCCCTGGCGGGCCAGGCCGCTGCCGCTCCCCCCGGGCCCGCCGACCGCACCGCGGCCGCGCGGGTCCTCACCTACGACGCGAGCGGCTCGGCGGAGTTCAAGACCGCCGTCGACCGTGGCGCGGCGATCTGGAACGAGAGCGTCGACAGTGTCGAACTGCGTCCCGTCACGGCCGGGCAGCGCGCCAACATCCGTGTCCTCGCGGACAACGGCTGGCCCCGCGCACTGCCCGGCTCCCTGGGCAACGGCACCGTCTACATCGGGCGCCAGGCCGTCGACCAGGGGTACGACACGGTGCGCATCTCGTCCCACGAGCTCGGCCACATCCTCGGCCTGCCGGACCGCAAGCCCGGCCCCTGCTCGAGCCTGATGTCCGGCTCCAGCGCGGGCGTGGCGTGCCGCAACCCCTACCCGAACGCCGCGGAGAAGGCCGAGGTCGAGGCGAACTTCGGCGGTGCGCTCGCCGGGCAGGCACGCGCACCGCGGTCCGCTGCCGTGATCGTGGACTGAGACACGGCACGGACGCCGGGCGGAGGCCGCCGCACGGCCCGGGGCGCGCACGGGCCCCGGGCCGTACGGCCCGCGTACGCCCCGAGGGGGCGGCGGGATCCGAGCCGCACCCCGGACTCCGGCCTCTTCGGCGTCGACGGCGGGCCCGGCCCGCGGAAAGGCGCGGCGCAAGGGGCCGACCCGCCGCACCCCGCGTCGAGGACCGCCCCGCCGTGCGCCGAGGGCCGCGCCGCCGTGCGGGACGCGCGCGGCCACGTCGCCCGGAACCGTCCCGGCGCACCGCCTCCTGCCCTAACCTGACGTGCATGAACGCACCGGGGGACATGGTCGACGGACGATTCGAGCTGATCGAGCGGCTGGGCAGCGGCGGGATGGGCACGGTGTGGCGGGCACGGGACACGGTGCTGCACCGCGAGGTCGCCCTGAAGGCCGTCCGCCCGGACGCGGAGGCCTCCCACGCGGTACGCGAACGGGTCATGCGCGAGGCGAGGGCGCTGGCACGGCTCAGCGACCCGCACGTGGTGACGGTCCACCAGATCGTCGAGGCCGATCCGCACCCGTGGATCGTGATGGAGCTGGTACCCGGCACGTCCCTGCAACAACACCTGCAGAGCGGCCCGTTGGAACCGCCGGAGGCGGCCCGCCTCGGCCGCCAGGTGCTCGCCGCCCTGCGCGTCGCGCACGCGGCCGGCATCCGGCACCGGGACGTCAAACCCGCCAACATCCTGCTGCGCCCGGACGGCACCGCCGTGCTCACCGACTTCGGCATCGCCGCCCTGCAGGGAGCGACCGCGCTGACGGTCACCGGCGAACTCGTCGGCTCCCCCGAGTACATGGCGCCCGAACGCATCCGCGGCCGCGAGGACGACCCGGCCTGCGACCTGTGGTCCCTCGGACTGGTGCTGTACGTGTGCGTGGAGGGGGTGAACCCGCTGCGCCGGGCGACCACGCTGGCGACCCTGGCCGCGGTCCTCGACGACCCCGTCCCCCCGCCCGTGCGCTCGGGCCCGCTCACCCCCGTCCTCCAGGCCCTCCTCGTACGCGACCCGGCGGCCCGCCCGGGCGCCGGCCGGCTGGACGCGATGCTCGCGCAGGCCGAGTCCGGCACCGCGCCGCACCGGGACCGGCCGACGATGACGGCGGCACCGGCTCCCGCGCCACCGGTCCCTCCGGCCCCCGCGTCACCTTTCCTCCCGGACCCCGCCCCACCGGTCCTCCCGGCACCCACGCGGCCGGACGGACCGCGGACCGGGCACCCGCCCCGGTGGCGCACACCGGTCCTGCTCGCCGTGAGCGCCGTCCTGGCCGTGGTCGCGGCGACCGCCCTCGTCCTCACCCTGCGCACACCCGACGGCGGCAGGAGGGAGGCCGGGGGCGCGGCCGCGTCCTCCGCGCCGGCCGAGCGGCCGTCACCGGGACGGAGTTCCGGCCCGGCCCCGGCAGCCACCCCGGCCCAGACGCCCGCCCGGACCGAGCCGTCCGCCCCGGACGGCTCCGGTTCGCCCGCGGCCCCCGCCGGGACCGGCCGCTGGATCGCCCAGCTGTACTCCGAACCCGTCTCCTCGGGGACCGCGGCCCGCGACCGCAGCCTCGCCCGGATCCGCCGGTCCGTGCCCGAGGCCGTCGTCCTGCGCAGCGACGCCTACGCCTCCCTCCACCCGGGCTACTGGGTGATCCACGCGCCGGGCCCGTTCACCGACGGCCGCGCCGCGCTCGCCTTCTGCGCCGGGCGGGGGCGTACGACGGCGAACACCTGCGTCGGCCGCTACCTGAGCGCCAGTCCGGCCGATCTCCCCCTGCAGTGCCGCCCGCCGGCGGCGGCCCCGACGGGCCGCTGCACCCGCACCTCCTAGGTGCGCTGTCCGGACAGGTCGGTGACGCGGCCGGCGGGTGGCCGCCGCACCCCGTTTCCGGGGCGGCCGCAGCCGCCCCTGCCGGCGGATCGTCCGCCTCCGCCGCGTACCTCCCGCGAGGACGCGCACACGCGCGGGGTTCCGTGTCCGGGGATGCCGTGAGGGGGTCCCGTCGGCCGGTTCCGGCGGGAGCGGCGCCGGTCCGCGCCGTGCCGCCGACGGGCTGTGCCGGGCCCGGTCGCGGTGGGATCGCCACCCGTGCCTATGAGGACGAACACGGCCGGGCCCGCACCGGCGTGGCGGTGGCCGGCTCCGGGGACGGCGGCCGGGAAGGGACCGGCACCGCCCGCGGCCACCCGCCGGAGGACCGGCCGCCGGGCCCTCGCGCCGCTGCCGGGCCGGGCCCGCGACGCGCCCGCCGGCGGCCGGGTCAGTCCTCGGCCGGTGTCCGCGCCGCGGTCGCGGCCGCCACGAGCGCGGCCAGTTCGTCCGCCGTCCGCGGGCCCGGCGCGGTGTCGGCCAGCAGTCCCTGCGCGCGCAGCGCGTGTGCCGCCGCGACGCCCCACGGCAACCGCAGGCCCGCCTGCTCCAGCAGTTCCGGGCGGGCCAGCATCACGGACGCGGGCCCGGCGCGCACCCCCTGCGGGGTGAGCAGGGCAGCGTCGTCGGCCCAGCGCAGGGCGAGGTCCACGTCGTGCGTGGCCATCACGACGGTGGTGCCCGCGGCGCGCAGCCCGTCCAGGGTGACCAGCAGCCGTTCCTGGCCGTCCGGGTCGAGTCCGGCGGTCGGCTCGTCCAGGATCAGGACGCGTGGCCGCATGGCCACCGCCCCGGCGATCGCCGTCCGTTTGCGCTGACCGTAGGAGAGCAGGTGGGTGGGACGGTCGGCGAGAGCCGTGATGCCCAGGGCGTCGAGCGCCTCGCCGACGCGGCGGCGCACCTCGCCGTCGGGCAGGCCGAGGTTCAGCGGCCCGAACGACACGTCCTGCGCGACGGAGGCGGCGAACAGCTGGTCGTCCGGGTCCTGCACCACCAGCTGCACCGTGGTCCGCAGCCGGGTCAGCCCCTTGCGGTCGTACACGACGGGACGGCCCTGAACCGTCAACTGCCCGGTACGGGGCCGCAGTCCGCCGCTGAGCAGGCGCATGAGGGTGGTCTTGCCGCTGCCGTTGCGGCCGAGCAGGGCCAGCGCGCGCCCCTCGCGCACCTCGAAGTCCAGGCCACTGAGCACGGCCGGGCCCTCCTCGTAGGCGAAGGAGGCATCCCGCAGGGCCACCAGCGCGGGTTCGGTCATGACAGCGGCCTTTCGAGGACGAAGGTCACGGCGGCCACCGCCGCGAGCAGCGCGGCGCCGCCGGCCGTGAAGGGCACGGAGACGCGCGCCTCGGGCACGAGCACGCGCAGGGTGCCGTCGTAGCCGCGCCCGGCGAGCCCCGCCTGGAGGCGGGTCGCCCGGTCGAAGGCGCGGACGAAGGCGGTGGCGCCGAGCCCCGCCAGCGAACGCCACCGGGCGGCCCGTGTGGTGTGCCCGAGCCGCGCGGCCTGCGCCTGCCGGATCTGCCGCATCGCCTCGAGCAGCAGGAAACTCATGCGGTACGTCACCAGGGCGACGTCCACGACCGCGGCGGGCACCCCGGCCCGCACCAGGCGCGGCAGCAGGTCGGACATCGGGGTGGTGAAGGCGAACAGCAGGACGCCGAGGGAGGCGGCGGAGGTGCGCAGGAGCACCTGCCCGGCGCGGGAGGGGCCGCCGTCGGCCAGGGCGAGGAACCCGTCGGGGCCGCCGACCTGGACGAGCAGGGTGACGGCTCCGGTCACGCAGAAGCCGAGCGGCACCCGGTAGGCGCGCCACAGCTTGCGCGCGGGCACGCCCGCCGGGCCCAGCAGGAGCGCTAGGGCGGTGACGAGCACCAGAGCGGCGCCCGGCCAGGGCGGCAGCGAGACCGCGAGCACGGTCAGGCCCAGCCCGAGCACGGCCTTGTCCACGGGGTGGCGGTGGCGCCAGCGGCTGCTGTGCGCCGCCGCGTCGATCGGCAGCACCGTGGGTCAGACCGTTCCGGCGGGGGAGTCCCCGGTGCCGCCGGAACCGGTCGCCGGGCCCGCGGGCCCGGACGGCCGGGGGGCGGCCGACGTCCGCTCCGCCGGCGCGTCGCGCTCGGCCAGGGCCTTCAGCTCTCCCTGGCGGCGACCGCGCCGCAGACCGAAGTAGTAGGCGAGGACACCCGCGCCGATCGCCGCCTGCAGGGCGAACAGCGCCGACTCGATCTCACCCGACGGCGGCTCGTACAGCGGCGAGAACCAGGGCTCGTAGTCCGGCTCGATCTCGGTGATCGCCGTCTCCGCCTGGGCGTCGGCGCCGGCGAACGGCTCCTCCTTGCCGTCGCCGAGGCCCAGGGCCAGCGGCAGGACCGCGAGCGCGGCCACGGCGAGCAGCAACAGGAGGTTGATCTTCGTGTTCCTGCTCACCGGGTCACCGCCTCCGCCCCGGCCCGGTCCTGCCCGCCCGTCACGAGCACGCCGAGCCGGGTCAGTTCACCCTTGCTGGACTGCACGAGCAGACGCATCACGAGCACCGTGAGGAGCCCTTCGCTCACCGCGAGCGGGATCTGGGTGACGGCGAAGATGGAGCCGAACTTGCCGAGCGCGCCCGGGAAGCCGCTGCTCGGGTCGGGGAAGGCGAGGGCCAGTTGCACGCTGGTGACGCAGTAGGTGGACAGGTCGGCGACGAACGCGCCGGCGAACACGGCGGCCATCAGCGGCACGCCGTAACGCCGCAGCAGCCGGTAGACGGCGTATCCGGCCCAGGGCCCCGCGATCGCCATCGAGAAGACGTTGGCGCCGAGGGTGGTGAGACCGCCGTGCGCGAGCAGCAGCGCCTGGAACAGCAGGGTGATGGTGCCCAGCACCGCCATGACCGGCGGCCGGAACAGGACGGCCCCCAGGCCCGTGCCGGTCGGGTGCGAGCAACTCCCGGTGACCGAGGGCAGCTTCAGGGCCGACAGGACGAACGTGAAGGCTCCGGACGCCCCCAGGAGCAGTGTGCTCTCGGGGTGTTCCCGGACCTCACGGGTGAGTGACCGTACTCCGTGGACGACGAACGGCGCGGACGCGACACCCCAGGCGATCGCGTGCGCCGGAGGCAGGAAGCCCTCGGCTATGTGCATGGCTCGGCAGACCCTCTCCAGCACCTCGTGGATGGTTGACGCGCCTTGGCCGGTCTCCTGGCTGACGGGTACCACCGCCCGAACCCCGCCTTCCCGGGTCCGAGGACCCAGTGGCCGCCCCGGAGGGCTGGAGCCGGACTTCCCGATCACAGTGGCGAGGGCCGCACCGGCATCACACCGGATTTCCCGAACACCAAGGCGTCGTGACACTAGTCCGCAGGTAGGGGCGCTGACAACCCGGCCGGAGGGGCGCGCGGGCGCGGGCGGCCCGGACGGCGGCCACCGGGTTCCGCGGTGCTGCGCGTGTCCCGGTGCCGGTCCCGGGGTCCGGGGCGGGGCCGGGGCGGGCCCACAGCCGTCCGGCGGGATCGCCGCGACGCCGGGCGCGCGGGCCCGTCGGCCTGGGCGACCGACGGTCGTGGCCGTGGGCACGGGCGGACGAGAACGGACACGGGCGGAAGAGAACGGACACGGGTGGGCGAGAACAGACACGGGCGGGCGCGCCGGGCGGCGGTGCGTTCGCACCACGGCCCACGGCCCACGGCGCATAGCCCACGGCCCACGGCTCACGGCGGGTGGCGCACGGCGCCTTGTGCCGGTGTCGGTCCGGTGCCGGTGAGGGGGCCACGGGGCGTGCACAGCCGGGGCGGGGCGACCGGGGACGCGAGGAGCCGGACCGCCCCGGCCGGCGGCGGGGCCGTGCCGTCGGAGGGCCCGCGGCGGCGGACGCCCGTGGACGGCCGCCGCCCGGCCGCGGTGAGGTGGGCTCACGGGCCGGCCCGAAGGCCGCCGTGCCCGGCGGGAACTACGCGGACCGTGCGCCGCGGCGCCTCGCCCACCACACCCCGCCGCCGACGGCGAGAAGGACGGCGGCGCCGATGCCGAGGGGAACCGCGGGGGACGTCCCGCCGTCGTCGGAGTCGCCCTCGGCGGAGGACGCGGCGGCCGCGTCCGGCCGTTCGTCCGGGGCGGGGCTGGAGGCGGCCGGGGCCGTGTCCTCCTCGGCGGAGGGAGAGCCGGGGCCGAGGGGTTCGGCGCCGGGCTCGGCCGGGCCCAGCCTCAGTTTCGGGGCGGGGTGGCCGTGGCCGTGCCCGTCCCCGGACCCGTCGAGTTCGATCCAGCGGTCGACGCGGCCGTCGCTGTAGGTCTGCAGGGTCTTGAAGACGAGCTCCTTGACGTCCGGCAACTGGCGGACGGTCACGGAGACCGTGGCGTCCTCGCCGACGGCGAGCGCGGGCCCCGACGCGGCCCAGCCGCGGCCGGTCGCGTCGAACGTCCAGCCCTCAGGGCCCTTTTGGTAGTCGAGGTCGCCGGGGGCGATCCCCTCGGGGAGGATCACCTCCAGCTTGCTGATGCCGGCGGAGGAGGACTCCGAGGCGGCGGAGAACGTCAGCGTGACGTTGCGCGCGAGGGCCCTGGCGTTCTCCGCCTCGACCTCCGTGTGGGCGGAGGCCGGGCCGGCGGTGGCGACCACGGCCGCCGTGAGGACGGCGCCGAGGGTGGTGAGACGGCGCGCGGTGCGCGCCTTTACGGGACGGGACACGGCGGACTCCGGGTGGTCGTCGGTGCGTGCCGTCCTGCCCGTCCCGGTACCGGTGTCCGGTGAGGCACGCCCTGCGGGACGGGCGACGGCCGCGGATCGTGCAGGGAGTCGGAGGGCGCGCCCCGCGAGTTCCCCGCGAGGTCGGTGATCTGTGTCACGCTCCGCAGATCGGGAGCGCCCGGCCTGTCCGCCGCCCCCGGGAGCGACGGACGGGCCGGGCGCGAGACGGCGTCAGGCGATGGAGGCCGAGATGACCGCGGACACGGCGAGGTTGCAGGACGCCGTCACCCAGACCGCCGGGTGCGGCTCCGGCTCGACCAGCGTCGCGCCCAGGCGCCCCGGCGTGATCAGGTCCACCACGAGGAACGCCACGGCCATCATCACCAGTCCCAGCAGCCCGAACGCCGCCGTGGACACCAGCCCCTTGCCGAAGTCCTCGTACGTCGTCCAGATGGAGGTGAACACGATGCCGCCGATGCCGAGCAGCGCGGAGCTGAGCACCATGGCGGCGTTGCGGTTGCGCTGTTCCCAGATCTGGCGGCCGAGTTTCCCGGGCGTCAGCACGTCGACCAGGACGATGCCGAGGACCAGCAGGACCAGGCCCAGGACGCCGTAAGCGGTGGCCCGGCCTAGTCCGTTGACGATGTCGGTCATGGGGTGCCAGCTCCGTAGCGTGAGGGATCGTGAGTGATCGAGGATCAAGGAGAGGCAAAATCTAGCGCACCTGTTCGGCCGACTGGCCGGCGCGCCGGCCGGTCGGCCCGGTGCGCGTCCCGCCGTCGTCGTCCGTGACCCGCATGCACCCGTGCGACGGTCCGCACCTCCGGCGGCCCGTGAGGGCCCGGCGGGCCAACCCCTTGCTCCATCTATCGATTTTCGATAGATTCCCATCGTGCTTCGATAGAAGGGAAGGCAATGGGGAAGTTGACAGTGCTGGCGCTGCGCGCCGTGCTCGTGGTGCTGCTCGCCGGCTCGGTGTTCGTGCAGGCGGTGATGGTGCCGCTGCTGGCCGCCGATCTGGAGGGACTCCGTTCCGCGTACGCGTACCTGCGCACCCCGCTCCTGGTGATCGCGGTCCTCGCCGTGGTGACGGTCCAGGTCGTCCTCGTCTGCGTGTGGCGGCTGGTGACGATGGTGCGCCGCGGAACGGTGTTCTCCCACGGCGCCTTCCGGTACGTGGACGTCATCACCGGTGCGTTCGTGGCGGCCGCCCTGCTGGTCTTCGCGCTCGGCGTGGTCCTCGCGCCGGGGGAGGCGGTGGCCCCGGGCGTCGTGCTCCTGCTGGGCGGGGTCGGCCTGGCCGTCCTGGGGGTCGCGCTCATCGTGCTCGTGCTGCGGATGCTGCTCGCCCAGGCCGTCGCGCGTGATGTCGAGGCGGCGCGGATGCAGGCCGAGCTGGCCGAGGTGATCTGATGCCGATCGTCGTCGACATCGACGTGATGCTGGCCAAGCGGAAGCTGTCCGTGGGCGAGCTCGCCGAACGCGTCGGGATCACCCCCGCCAACCTGGCGGTGCTCAAGAACGGCCGCGCCAAGGCGGTGCGCTTCACGACGCTCGCCGCACTCTGCCAGGTGCTCGAGTGCCAGCCGGGAGACCTGCTGCGCTGGGAGGCCGAGGACGCCACCGCCGGGTGACGTGGGCCGCCGGCCGTGGCGGCCGGGCCGAGGGGGGCGCGGGGCCCGGCGGCAGGGCGTACGCGTTCGCCTTCGACGACGTGGACCACCACGAGTCCCCCTGCACGGCGGCAACCCGCAGCAGGCCTGCCCCGCACTCGACCCGTCCGGCTGAACCGGCCCCGCGGCGGCCGCCGTCCCGTCCGGCCCCGTCCCGCCCCGCCCGGCGGCCGTTTCCGCCCCCGGCCCCGGGGAACCCGGCGAAGCCGACGCGCGACCGGAGGGACGACTCGCATGAGCGATCAGCAGGCGGACAAGTACGCGCGGGCGCGCAGCGACGAGGAGCCGGGATCGCACTCGGGCTCGGAGAGCCAGCCGCAGGAGCGCTCGATCCCGGGCACGGCCAGTGCCCGGGAGGGCTACCAGCCGGCCCGCGGGACGACGGCGGGCAAGCCTTTGGAGGGTGTCGAGGCGGAAGGAGAGGAGCAGCCGGAAGCGGCCGAGCGGGACACGCAGCGAGACGCGACCGGCGGTGACTAGAGCACGGCGCGTCGCGGTCCGCTGTCACCGGCGGGCGCGGCGCGCCGGCCGCCGAACCACCGGCGGGGCCCGTGCGGAGCACGGGCCCCGTTCGCATGGGCCACCGGACCGTTCGCATGGGCCGCCGGAGCGGCCGGCCGGCGCCCTGCCGCCCGGCGTTCACCCGGTCGGCGGTAAAGGACCGGATCGCGGGCAGACGACGTGAGTGATCTTCGTTCCGTTCCCAGAGGGAGGAATGACGTCGGTGGCCGTGCCCGAGCACCATAGGCGCTTCCCGTACCGTGAGCGTCCCTTCGACCTGCGCGCGACCGCCATGTTCTTCGGCATCAGCGCCGTGGTCCTGATCGTCGTGGGGCTGGTCGCCCGTGCGGCCGTCGACGTCGCGGAGCGGCGCCCCGCCTGGGCGGCGGTCCTCTCGCTCGTCGGGATCGCGATCCTGCTGGCCTGGCGGCGGAACCGGCGCCGGATGTCCGTGGTACGGCTCGCACGCCGCACCACCGAAGCGCTGGAGGAGGCCACGGCGACGGCGCTGGACGCCCTGGAGACGGCGGAGCCGGCCGGCCCGCCGCAGGCGGCGCCGCACCGGGCGGGGGTCTGCGCGGCCGGGACGGCCGTCCCGCGGCGGGACGAAGGCGTGCGGACCGGCGACGAGGGCGGCCTGCTCGAAGCGACCGCCGTCCTGGACTACGCCGTCCTGGACTACGCCGCCCTGAGCGCCGACGAGTTCGAGCAGGCGATAGCCGATCTGTGCGTCCGGGACGGCTGCTCGCGCGTCGAGGTCGTGGGCGGCGCGGGGGACCTGGGGGCCGACGTGGTGGCCCTGGCCCCCGACGGCCGGCGGGTCGTCATCCAGTGCAAGCGCTACGGGGAGGACAACAAGGTCGGCTCCCAGGAACTGCAGCGCTTCGGCGGCACCTGCTTCACCGTCCACGAGGCGGACGTGGCGGTCATCGTCACCACCAGCGACTTCACCGCACCGGCCGAGGAGTATGCCGAGCAGTGCGGCATAGTGTGCGTGAACCACGAGGGTCTGCGTGCCTGGAGCGACGGCCTGGCGGTGGGGCCCTGGGCGCCGGGGCCCCGAGGCGGCGCCGCGTAGCCGCGCACCTCCCCGGCCGGGCGGGCGGTACGAGCGGGGGCCGGCCCTTGCGGCGGGTTTCAGGGGACGGGGGAAGAGGGGAGCGGGAGGCCCAGGGCGAGCAGGGCCGTGTCGTCGTCGAGCCCGTCGCCGAAGGCGTCGAGCAGGCCGGTGAAGGCCCCGATCACCGTGTGCGGCGACGCGGGGGCGAGACCGGCGGCGAAGGACTGCAGCGCGTCGTAGCCGTACAGGTCGTCCCTGTCTCCCGTGCGCGCCTCGGTGAGGCCGTCGGTGTACATCAGGAGGGTGTCACCGGGGTGCAGGGTGGCGCGTACGGCGGTGAAGGACGCGTCGGGCAGCACCCCTATCAGCTGTCCGCCGGGCGTCGGCAGGTACTCGGCCCGGCCGTCCGCGCGCAGGACCAGCGCCGGGGGATGCCCGCCGGCGGCGAGGCGGACACCGACGGTCCCGCCCCGGGGCTCGAGGACGCCGAAGACGGCCGTGCAGTACCGCGGGTCATCGCCGGCGTACCGGTCCAGCAGCCCGGCGTTGAGGGTGGCCAGGGCGGTGAGGGGATCGGGGTCGTGGAAGGCCGCGGCGCGCAGGGTGTAGCGGACGAGGGACGTCACGGCCGCGGCCCGGGGGCCCTTGCCGCACACGTCGCCCAGGAAGAAGGCGAAGCGCCCGTCGCCCAGGGGGAACAGGTCGTAGAAGTCGCCGCCGAGCTGCATCGAGGAGGCCGTGTGGTAGTGGGACGCGGCCTCCATGCCGGGCACGGCGGGCAGGTCGGCCGGGAGCAGGCTCTGCTGCAGCACGTCCAGTGCCTCGCGCAGCTGCTCGCGATCGGCCTCCGCCTGGCGGCGGGCCTCCTCGGCCGCGCGGCGGGCGCGCAGCAGCTCGGTCTCGTAGGAGCGCCGGTCGGTCGCGTCGAAGACGGTGGTGCGCACCAGCAGGGGCCGGCCGTCCCCGCTCCTCTTCACGGTCGACGTGATCAGGACCGGCAGCCGCGATCCGTCGGCCACCTTCATGTCCAGCGTGATGCCGCCGGCGTGGCCCTGCATGCGCAGCAGCGGCGCCAGGTGGGTCTCGTGGTAGAGCCTGCCTCCCACGGTCAGCAGGTCGCTGAAGTGCTTGCGGCCCACGACCTCCTCCCGCGAGAGGCCCAGCCAGTCCAGCAGCGTTCTGTTGATCTTGGCGATGGTGCCGTCCATCAGGGTGGACAGATAGCCGCAGGGGGCCGACTCGTAGAGTTCCTCCGCGCTGTCCTCCAGCAGCGCGGTGAACGCCGCGTCGAGGTGCGGACGCCCCTCGCCGTTCTGACCGGAACCGGGGTCCGAGCGGCACATCAGGGGAGGTCCCCCGCGAACGCGGAGACGGCCCCGGGCGACTCCGGCGGTGCGTCGACGTCCGCCGCGCCCAGGCCGCCGCGACAGCCGTCCTCGTCGGTGACGGAGGGGGAGGGGCGGACCACGACCGGGGAGCCGATCGGGTCCGGGGCCGCCGCGGCCGGGACGCCGGCCGCGGCGCCGGCGGAGCGGCCGGCCGAGGCGGTGTCCCGCGGGCCCGGCTCCTCGCGCACGTCCCCCACGGCCCGGGCGTGGCCGTCCGGCGACGCGTACCGTTCCTCCCGCCGCGCCGAGGGGTCCGAGCGGCCGGAACCGACGCGGTCGGACGACACCACGCGCGCGTGCTCCGCCGGGGCGGGGGCCGCGAGCCGTCCCATGGTCCGGGCACGGCCGGAACCGCGGGCGAGGACCACGTCCAGGCCGGTGGCCGACCCCGTGACGCGGACGCTGTTCCTGCCGAGGATGGTCATCGCCCCATCCTCCCACGCGGCGAACCCGCTCGTACGGGTGAGCGATCGCCGGATTCGTCCGGCGGGTGGTCCGCGCCTCCGCCGGGCCGTTGCGGCCGGTGCGCCGGTCACGGGCCGCGGCCGCCGGCCGCCGCCCAGGGCCGCGCCGGCGGCCGGGTGCCGGGCGGTCCGGCGCCCCGCAGCACGTGCGGTCGGGCACCGCGCGGCGCCGGCGTGCCGCCGCGTTGTCAGTGCTGTACTGAACAATGCGGCCACGAGCGAGATCAACATCGCCCGCACTGGGTAAGCGATCGTCAATTCCCGCCTCAAAGGAAGGCCACCGCTGATGCATCCCATCTCCGGTCCGGCACAGGCCCTCGTCGCCGACGCGACCGCGCGCCCGCAGGACGCCGAGGACGGACCGGCACCCGTCCCGGCCCGGGCCGCCTCGGTGCGGCCCTCCTTCCGCGATCCCGGAGCGCGGTCCCGCCCCGAGCGCCCCGGCCGTCCGCTGCCGTCGGGAACCCCGGCCCACGCCGCTCGTGCCCCGCGGGCCACGGTGGGGGAGAAGTGACGATGCTCCTGCCCCACCGCGGCCGGCCCGGTGCCCCGCTCAGCCCCACGGGCGCCGACCTCATGCGCCTCATCTCCGACCCCGGCACCCCGGTGTTCCTCACCGTGCACGCGGGAGGGCGCCGCAGGTACAGCTACTGGCAGCCGTTCGACCCCGGCACCGGCAGGGGAAGCTGCTACGCCGCCCTGCCCACCGCCGAGTGCGACGCGCTGCACGCCGCCGGCCGCATCACGCTCGGCGAGCCGGTCGTGGACCCGACCAGGACGACCTACCGCGTCCGGCCGGCCCGTGCCCAGAGCGCGCCGCAACGCCTCGCACGGCGGCAGGCCCGCGCGGCGTGACCGCGCCACCGCAGGAGCGCCGGGAACGGCGGGTCCGGAGGGCGCCGGCACGCGGCGGCCGCACAGGAGGACGGATCAGCTCCGGCCCCCGCCCCGCTCGACGGCCCTTCCGGCCAGGCCGGCGGTGCCGTGCCCGTCGGCGGTGACCGGCGTGCCCTCCGCGGTGGTCCGCACCCGCAGCGTCCCGCGCGCCGTGCCCTGCTCGGACGTCCCGGCGCAGGCGGAACGCACCGCCCGCGTGCCCTGCTCCCGGGAGCCGGCGCCGGCGCCGCTCTCCGCCGAAGCCCCCTCGGCACGGCCGGCCGAGCCGCTGTCGTCGCCGCAGCCGGCCGGCACCGTTCCCGCCAGGACGCCGGCGACGGTCAGCGCGCCGGCCCTGATGCCGCTGCCGGCCCCGTGCATCGAACCAATTCCTCTTTCCGCACGTGCGTGCCGTGGGTGTGCCGAGGGCCGGTCCGGCCGGCACCGGCCCGAGGCCGCGAGTGCCCACATGGGGCATGAACACACCTGGCTGGTATGCCAGTTGGCCGACCGGCCGACGTCCGGGCGGTGCTCCGGGCGGCCCCGCGCGTGAGTCCCGGGGGGCATTTCGAGGAGGCGTCCCGCCCGGGCCGGTGTCACTCACACCGGCTGATCGGGGTTTGAGCGGGCGCCCAGCGTCAATGGGCACACTATGACCCGGTCTATGCCAGAGACGGAACGAAAGTACACGGTGCCCCCGGCGGACGACGCCGGGTGGCTGGCGTCGCTCACCGGGGCGGGGGCGGTCGCGTCCGTCGTCGACCAGGGTGCCCAGGAGCTGGACGCGGTCTACTACGACACCGACGACCTGCGGCTCGCGCGCAGCTCGGTCACCCTGCGCCGGCGGACGGGCGGCACGGACGCGGGATGGCACCTGAAGCTGCCGCTGGGCGGGGACACCAGGGAGGAGGTGCGCGAACCGCTCGCCGACGACGTGCCCGGCCCGCTGCGCGACCTCCTGACGGCGCGCACGCGCGGCGCGCCCCTGGTCCCGGTGGTGCGTCTTCGCTCCAGCCGTTCCCTGCGCCACCTGGTGGACGACGAGGGCACGGTCCTGGCCGAGCTCGCGATCGACACGGTACGCGCCAAGCCCCTGCTGGACCGCGGCGAGAAGGCCCGCTGGCGTGAGCTGGAGGTGGAGGTGGCCGACACCGCGCCCGCCGCGCTGCTGGACGACGTGGAGAAGGTCCTGCGCGCGGCGGGTGCCGAACGCGCGCGCACGCCGTCCAAGCTGGCGCGGGCCCTGGCCGACACGCACCTGGACGAGGCGCGCCCGGCACGGCGGCGGCCCGCGGCCGAGCCCGGTTCGGCGGGCGGTCACCTCCTCGCGTACCTCGACGAGTGCGTGCGCGCGCTCGTCGAGGTGGACCCGTCGGTACGACGCGGGCTGCCCGACGCCGTCCACACGATGCGGACCACCTGCAGGCGCTTGAGGGGGTGCCTGCGCGCCTACCGTTCCGTCCTCGGCCGGGACGTCACGGACCCGGTCAGGGACGAGCTGAAGTGGCTGGCCGGCGAGCTGGGCGAGGAACGCGACCAGGAGGTGCTGCTGGAGCGTGTGCGCACGGGCCTGGAGGGCCTGCCCGCCGAACTGGTCCTCGGGCCGGTCGCGGCCCGGCTGCGCACCTGGGACGTGGCCGGGCAGTCGGCCGCGCGCCACCGCACGCTCACCGCCCTGCGCTCCCCCCGCTACCTGGCGCTCCTCGAGGCGCTGGACGGCCTCGTCGCCCATCCGCCCCTGCGCGCCAAGGCTTCGCGGAAGCCGGAGAAGGTCATGGCCAAGGCGGTGCGCAAGGAACAGGCCAGGCTCGCCCGCCGCATGGAGCGCGCGCTGGACCGGCCCTCGGGACCGGAGCGCGACGCGGCCCTGCACCAGGCCCGCAAGGCGGCGAAGACGGTCCGGTACGCGGCCGAGGCCGCCGGCCCGGTCCTCGGCGGGCGGGCGGACAGGGTGAGAAAGCGCGTCAAGGCCGTCCAGAAGGCCCTGGGCGATCACCACGACGCCGTGGTGGCCCGGCAGGCGCTGCGCCACCACGCGCTGGCGGCCCACGCCGCGGGCGAACCGGGCTTCACCTGGGGCCTGCTGTACGGGCGGGAACAGGCCGCGGCGATCCGCCTGGAGGAGGAGCGGGTGCCGGCCCTGTGGAAGGAGGCCTCCGGCCTCCGGCTGCGCTGAGGAAGCCCGCGGCACCCGCGGCAGGAGTGCGGCGCGGCCCGCCGGGCCGCGTCACCGCGGGCCCGTGCCCGCACCGGTCACCCCTCGCCTGCGGCGGTCACCGGTGGCCGGTCACGGCCACAGCTCGCCGCTGTCGCACACGCGCGCACCCATGTTGCGCTCCATCATGCGCAGGGCCGCGTCGGCGAGGTCGGCATGGATGTGGGCGACGGCATCGCGCGGGACGACCACGTCGAAGTGGCGGATGTGGGCGTCGAGGGAGGAGTAGAGCACGCACTGCTCCGTCACCTGACCGCACAGCACCAGCTTGTCGATCCCCTGCTGCCGGAGCAGATACGACAGCGGCGTCTCGAAGAAGATCGAGTGGCGGGCCTTGACGACGAAGAGCGAGGAGTCGTCGGGCCGCAGCGGCTCCACCAGGTGCGCGTGCGGTCCCGACAGGGCCTGGTCGAGGAGTTCCCCGTGGTGCGAGCGCCACTCGCCGAAGTTGTCGTTGACGTAGATCACGGGTACGCCGTTGTCCCG
Source organism: Streptomyces sp. NPDC052701 (assembly GCF_040678355.1). NCBI lineage: Bacteria > Bacillati > Actinomycetota > Actinomycetes > Kitasatosporales > Streptomycetaceae > Streptomyces > Streptomyces sp. NPDC052701. The sequence continues at coordinate 75,394 of NZ_JBFATO010000028.1, read as the reverse complement.
TGCCCGTTTCAGCAGGCCGGTCACGACCGGGACCACCGACTCCGCCGAGGGGAGCAGCAACTCGGCGTCCTCGTGGTCGTACGTGTTGATCATGTCGATGACGATCAGCGCAGTCTTGCCCATGCCGCCCGGGTTCCCACCGGACGGCGCCGGACGCGGCACAGGGTTTCCGCCGCTGCGGTGCGTGTTCACAGACTGCGGGGGCAGTCGGTTCAGCGGGACGCCGTCCCGGCCCCGTTCCACCGACCGATTGGGAGTTCCTCATGGTGATCGCCGGAGTGATCGGCCTCTGCGTCGTTCTCGCCGTACTCGCCTTTGTGCTGCCGCGCCTGTCCCGGCACCCCCAGAACGGTGCCCAGCGCACCCTGGGCCTCGGCTCGCGGGCCGGGTCGAAGGCCCCCGGTCCGCTGGGACGCCTGTTCAGCAAGCCCTTCAGTTCCGGTTCCCGCGCGGTGGGCCGCAGCGGTTCCGCCGGGCGCCGGGCGCGCGGTCGCCTGCCGTTCTGACGGAGTCGCCCGGCGACGCACGCCCGGCGCGCGGGGCGCCGACGCGACGCCCCGGGTGCCGGCCAGTTCGAGGAAAGAGCGAGAGGTTCCCGATGTCCGAGCGTGACGACGCCACCGCCCTGGAGAAGGCCGGCGACGACACCGCCCCCGACACCAGCGACGACACCAGCGAAGGCACTGCCTCCGACACCAGCGAAGGCATCGTCGACGACGATCTGCTCACCGGCTTGCGCATCGACCAGCGGCGTCCGGAGAAGCCCCTGCTCCTGGACGCCGACGGAAGCCCCATAGAGACCTGGCGGGAGAACTATCCGTACGACCGCAAGATACGCAGATCCGAGTACGAGCGGACCAAGCGCGTCCTGCAGATCGAGCTGCTCAAGCTGCAGCGCTGGGTGAAGGACACCGGCCAGCGGATCGTCGTGGTCTGCGAAGGCCGCGACGCGGCCGGCAAGGGCGGCACCATCCAGCGCTTCATCGAGCGGCTGAATCCGCGCGGTGCCCGCGTCGTGGCGCTGGAGAAGCCGACCGAGCGGGAGGCGGGCCAGTGGTACTTCCAGCGCTACGTGGCGCATCTGCCGGCGCGCGGGGAGATCGTCTTCTTCGACCGTTCCTGGTACAACCGGGCCGGCGTCGAGCGGGTGATGGGCTTCTGCTCCGACGACGAGTACCGCATGTTCCTGGAGCAGGCCCCGCTGTTCGAGCGGCTGCTCACCGACGACGGCATCCTGCTGGTGAAGTTCTGGTTCTCCGTCTCCCAGGCCGAACAGCGGACCCGGTTCGCGATCCGCCAGGTCGATCCCGTGCGCCGCTGGAAACTGTCGCCCACGGACCTCGCCTCGCTGGACCGGTGGGACGACTACACCAAGGCCAAGGTCGACATGTTCCGTGCCACCGACACCCCGCACGCGCCGTGGACGGTCGTGAAGAACAACGACAAGCGGCGCGGCCGGCTGGAGGCCATGCGCAGCCTCCTCGACCGCTGCGACTATCCGGCGAAGGACCACGCGGCCGTCGGGAAGCCGGATCCGCTGATCGTGGGTGCGGCGGACACCCTGCTGGAGGCGGGCGAGGAACCCACGGTCCTCTCGCCGACACCACTGGCCGGTCCCGGCGACGGGCCGGGAACCCATCCCACCACGGAGTGAGGGCGGCCACGCCGCCGGACTCCGCGGAGCATCCGGTGGCGCGGCGCCTGCAGGCGGACGCGGACCACGGCCCCCGCCGGGCGGCCGGACGTGCCGGGCGGCCGGGCGGCTCAGGCGAGGGGCGCGGGGCCGGGCGGCCGTCCCCGCGCCCCTGGAACCGGCGGGACCGCGCGCCCGCCCCGTTCCCCGGTCAGACGCCGGCCGCCAGCACGAGACCGACGACGATGGTGCAGCACGCCAGCACCATCATCACGGTGCGCCCCGCGCCGCCCGGCGGCCGGACGTGCCGAGTGGCCGGGAAGCAGGCGCACCCCGTGTGGCGCTGGTGGGGGGAGTCCAGCCAGTAGGCGCCCCACAGCGGGGGGCGCGGGGGAGTGAGGTCGTCGCTCATGCCCTGGTCCAACGACCGTCACGGCGATGGGTGGCGCCGCCGGCCGCCGGCGATGCGGGACTCGGGGCCGGTGGCGTCCGGCCCCGAGTCCCGCGGACCTCCCGGGAGGCGCGGTCCCTTCGGCGGTCCGCGGGTCATGAGGAGGCGGTTTCCCCGGAGGACGCGGGCGCCGGGCCGTTGTCAGTGCTCCCTCCTACTCTTCGGACAGTTGGACCCGCCGGAGCGGCCGCGGGTCCGTCCTGGGGAGGGGTCTGCCATGTCTGCCGGGTCCACGGTGTCCACGACGTACCTGGAGCTGTCGCAAGAAGGCGGCGGTGCACACAAGTTCTACGAGGTGGCGGTCGACGGGCAGGTGGTGACCGTGCGGTACGGGCGGATCGGTGCCGCCGGGCAGACGCAGACGACGACCTTCGCCACGGCCGAGAAGGCGCGGGCGGCCGCCGCGAAGAAGGTCGGCGAGAAGGTCCGCAAGGGCTACGCCCCGGCCGTGCCGGGGCAGCGCGCCCCGCGTTCGGTGACGCGGCGCCAGGTGACCTCGGCTCCCTCCACCGCGCGTGCCGTGGCACCCGTGCTGTGGCGCTTCCGCACCGGCTCCTCGGCGTTCGGCATCCACGTCGACGACGACGGCTGCTGGGTCGGCAACCAGGCGGGTGACGTCTACACCCTGGACCACGACGGCGGCGTCCTCGCCCGGTTCAGCCTGCCGGACGGTGTGAAGTGCCTGGTCGCCGACGACTTCTGGATCTACGCCGGCTGCGACGACGGCCGGGTCTACGACCTGTCGTCGAAACTGCCGTTCGCGGCGTACGACATCGCGGCGGACGTCGACATCTTCTGGCTGGACATCCACGAGGGCGTCCTGAACGTCTCGGACCGCGCCGGCCGGCTCACCGTCATCGACCACGAGGACGAGCACCAGTGGGCCCGCCGCAGTCAGGGCGAGCACGCCTGGATGGTCCGTGCCGACGACCACGCCGTCTACCACGGCCACCACCAGGGGGTCACCGCCTACGCACCCGACGGCGGCACCGAACTGTGGCACACGCCCACGCGGGGCGCCGTGCTGTTCGGCTGGCAGGAGGACGACGCCGTCTACGCGGGGACGGCGCACCGTGTGGTGCAGCGGCTGTCGAAGGCGACCGGCGCGACCGAGGCCACCTATGCCTGCGACAGCGCGGTGTACTCGTGCGCCGCCTCGCCCGGCGGGCGGTTCGTCTTCGCCGGTGACGCGGCGTCGTCCGTCTACTGCTTCGACCGGGACGGCACACGTCTGTGGAAGCTCGGCACGGGGGGCGGCTCGGCGCTGTCGATGCAGTACCGGGACGACAGGCTGTACCTGGTGACCACCGACGGCTCGCTGGTGTGCGTGGACGCGAGCGAGGCGGCCGTCTCCGCGGCACAGCAGGGCGCGGTGCCGGCGGCGCGGGACGTCAAGCTCTCCGCGACCCTGCCGACCTACGCGCCGGCCACGGCCGCGGACGCGGTGGCCACGATCGCCCACGCCCCGGCGGGAGCGGTCGTCGTCGAGTGCGTCCAGCAGGGCGGTCGCCTGCGCGTGCACGTGGTGTCCGAGGGATACGACACGTCGTGGAACGTCCAGTTCCCGCGGGCGATACGTGTGCCCGGCGCCCGCTACGTCGTGGACGCCCTGCACCCCGCGGCCGGCGGCTTCTACCGGGTCCGCGGCGACATCCGGCGGCTGTTGTGACCCGGCCGGACGCCGGACGGCCGGGCGTGCCCGGCCCGGTCACAGCAGCAGGGGGAGGCCCGCCAGCGTCGCTCCGGCCGCGGCGAAGGCCGCGAGGAGCGCGGTGGGCCAGTTGCCGGACCGGGCGAAGGCCAGCAGCCCCATGAGCAGGCCGGACACCATCGCGGCCAGGAGGATGAGAGCCCAGCGCAGAGGTAACCGGTCCGATGGGGGAGGCGGTGACGTCGGTTCGGACATACGGCTCTCCTGGGGGCGTGTCGGATGAACGGGGCGGAACGGCTCCACGGCGGCCGCGGGCACCGGCGGAAGGAGCGAGGCGACCGGAAGGGACGGACCCTGCGGGGCGCCCGGATGCCCCGGCACCTCGGCACCTCGGCACCACGGACCTACTCGTATGAGCGACCACGTTACGCATCCGTGGTGCATCAGAGAAGGCGTCTGATGCTTCATTGTCGGTCGGCTGGTGGAGTGAGGGCGCCGAAACGCTGGGGCGCGCCCCGCTTCGCGCCCCGGACCACCCGATGCGCTCCCTTCCTTCGGTCCGGACGGGAGACCAGCCGGCCGTCGTGATTTAGCATCCCGGCCATGACTGGTCTCGAAGGAGAGCCGCCGACAGGGTCCGAGGACGTGCCCCGGGGTTCCACCGTGACGGTGGTGGAACGGCTGGGCCGTCAGATCGTGGGCGGCGACAAGCCCCGCGACCAGCTCGTGACGGTGGACGCCGTGATGCAGCAGTTCGCGGTCACCCGCCCCATGGCCCGCGAGGCGTTGCAGCTGCTGCACCACAAAGGGCTGGTCGACCTGCAGCCGCGGGTCGGGGCCACGGTGCAGGCACTGCACCAGTGGGACCTGCTGGACCCCGACGTGATCGGGTGGCGCCTGGACGTGGCGCCCGACAGCCAGATGCGCTCACTGACCGAACTGCGGGAGGTGATCGAGCCCCGGGCGGCCCGGCTCGCCGCACTCAGCCGGTCCGCGGAAATCTGTCACGACCTGACCAGCCACGCCCGTACCCTGCTCGCCCTCAGCGAGGACCCGCACTTCGCACTGCCCCGGGAAGGGGCGGCGATCCGCCAGCGCTTCCGGGACGTCGACGCGGCGTTCCACCGCACCCTCCTGGCCGGGTCGCGCAACGAGCTCTTCCTCCGTCTGGCCCACCCGGTCGTGATGGCGCTGAACCACCGGATCGACCGGGACTGGGCGGGCGGTCACCGGGAGACGGCGGTCATGCCGGTGCGGGCCGCCGTCGTCGCCGACACCGTCCAGAGCTACCCCGCACGGCCGCAGCCGATCGCCATGTGGCTGCACATGGGGCTGGCCCACGCCGTCGACCAGGGGCTGCCGGCGGCCGCGGAGGCCTTCGCGGAGGCCATCCTCGCCGAGATCCGGAGCGGGCGGCTGCAGGATCCCGCCGTCGTCGGACGCCTCAGGGCGGGACTGGACCGGTTCAACGCCAACGCCCTGCCCGCCGCTTACCGGGCCGGCTTCCAGGAGGCCATGACCGCCGTGGTCCACACCCGCCGCGTCCCCGTCGTCGTCATGGGGGTCAGCGGCAGCGGCAAGAGCACCGTGGGCCGGCACCTGGCGGACGCGCTCCGCGTGCCCTTCGAGGAGGGCGACGGCTTCCACCCCCGGCGCAACCTCGACGCCCTCGAACAGGGCCGGCGTCTCGACGACCGCAGCCGCAGTCCGTGGCTGGCCGCCCTCGCCGGCCGCATACGGGCGGCCGGTCCGGACGAGGGGCCGGTGATCACCTGCTCGGCCCTGCGGCGCATCTACCGCGAGGTGCTGCGCGCCGCCCACCCCGACACGTTCTTCGTGCACCTGGCGCTGAGCCAGGAGGAGGCCGCCGCCCGCGTGGCGCGGCGCAAGGCGCACTTCATGCCCGCCTCCCTGGTGCCCTCGCAGTTCGAGGACCTCGAGCCGCTGGAGGAGGACGAGGCGGGGATGACCGTGGACGCGACGCTGCCGGTCGAACGGATCGTCGCCGAGATCCAGACCGGGCTGGCCCGACGCCCCTGAAGGCACGGCGGGACCCGGCGGACCGGCCGGCTCCGCCCGGTCCGCCGGCCCCGGCCGGGTCACCCCTCCGGACACGCCCCGGTGATCACCCGGGCCGCGGCCGTGCGGCCCGGCCGCGGGTTCACCCAGGGGCAGCCGGGCGGCACCGACGCGTCGGCGGGCGGCGCCCCGCGCACGCCGCGCGGCCGTCCCGTCGCACCGGCGGGGAAGCGCCGCAGGCCCGCGCACGCCGCGACCGTGCCGGCGGGGTGGTGCGCCGGCGGACGGAGCCGGCGCGCGCACGTGCGGGTGAGCACGGCGCCCGGTTCCGCGGGGCCGCGCACCCGGGGGCAGGTGGGTGAGCACCTCCTCGGCGCCCGCGGCGGAAGAAGGGCAGGGGTCCTGGTTATCGGGGCAGAGGACAAGGGAGAGCCGCCACGAGCCGAGGAGCGTCCGCGTCATGGGTACCGCCGTACACGTCCCGCAGACCCGGGACATGATCGGGGAGGAACTCTCCGGAGACGAGGCGTTCACCGCTCTGCGGCACTACGGGGGCCTGCGGCTGCTGACCGACTCCTTCGCGCGGTTCCGCTACGCGGACGGTTTCACCCACGCCCGGGCGCTGGCCTTCCAGGTGGTCGTGGGGCTCGTGCCGTGCACCGTGGCGCTGGTGGGCCTGGCCACGTCGGTGCACACGGAGGGCGTGGGCCGCATCATCGAGCTGACACTGGGCCGGATCGTGCCGGGCGCCAGCGCCGATGTCGTCGAGGACGCCTTCGACGGGACCCGGCGCATCGCCCACCAGGACGTCCTGAGCACGCTCGCCCTGTGGCTGGGCCTGGCGTTCGCCCTGCTGAACCTGGCCTCGGCCATGGGGCAGATCGAGCGGGGCGCGAACCGGATCTACGGCATCGAGCGCGACCGCCCGTTCCCGCGCAAGTACGCCAGGGCCCTGGTCCTGGCGCTCGCGGCCGGCCTCCCCCTGGTCCTGGGGTTCCTCGTCCTCGTCGCGGGCGAAGCCGTCGCCGACGCGGTGGCCCGGACCGCCGGATGGCAGGGTGGCGGCCCGGGCTGGTGGTACGTCCTGGACGTGCCGGTGGGACTCGTGCTCGCCTGGGTCGCCTCGGCGGTGATCTTCCGCTGGTCGCCGCGGCGCGACCAGCCCGGCTACACCTGGCTGGCCTTCGGTTCCGCCGTCCACCTGCTGCTGTGGGTGGCGGCCACCTGGCTGCTCACGCTCTACGTCGACAAGAGCGGCTCGTTCGGTGACCTGTACGGCCCCCTCACCGCTTTCATCGCCCTGCTCCTGTGGGCCAACCTGACCGCGATCGCCCTCTTCCTCGGCATCGCGTTCGCCGCCCAGCTCGAAGCGGCTCGTGCCGGCATCCACCGGCCCGTACGGCCGGATCCCGGACCGGGTGCCTGACCTTCGCCGTCCGCCGCCGGACCCCGCACGGCGACCCGCCTTCGCCCGCAGATGAGAACCGGACCGATGCCCCGCCGAGGTCCTTGCAGGGCCCGGCGGACCCCTTCTCGCCGCCGGGGCCGCCATCTGCGCGTCCACGCGTGTGTTCCGCAGCCGAAGGCGAAACGGTTGAACCGTCACCTCGGCCGTGCCACGGCTCGCGGCGCATCCGGCCAGGTGACGAGAGTGCGGGTATGAAACCGGTCGCCTGACCGGAAACGCGATCACCGCGTTGCGTTCGACGTCTCGCACTGAAAGCTTTCGACCGCTGAACGCCACATGCGCCGAGGGCGGCGTTCGCGTTCAGGAAATCGACGTTTCCCGGTAACGGAAGGTGATCAGTCATGCGGATGCGGGTTCTTCGGCACCTGGCCCACGCGGGCACCGGAGCGGCGCTCCTGCTGTCCTCCGTGGCGGCCGGCCCGGCCTCCGCCGCCCCGTCGGCCGCCGAACCGGCGCCCTCCTGCGTCGCCCTGTACGAGAGCTGGCGGTACACGCAGGCCGGGAACGACTGCGCCGTGACGATGACCGTGAAGGCCGTCTACCAGGACGGCGCCGAGGGCCCGTGCCACGCCGTGCGGCCCGGTGACGTCACCACCATCGGCGAGGGGTACCTCGGCCCGCACGGACACGCGCACCACATCGCCCTCTGCGGGTAGGACCGCTCGTGCCCGCCGCCCGTTCGTGCCGCCGGCCGCCGGGCGGGCCCGCGCCGTGTGCCGGCCGCCTGCCTCAGGCGGCGGCCAGCGCCGCCGTGCCCAGACCGAACAGGGCCGCGGTCTTGAGCACTTCCAGCGCGATGTAGAGGTGGTGCGCGCCCGAACGGGGGACGTCCTCGCCGGCCAGGACCCGGTCGCTGCGGCGGTTCAGGACGGGCCGCACCACGGCGAGCTGAACGGCCAGGAGCACGGCCGCCGCGGCGGTGGGAACGGCGACCGCGGCGGTGGGGGAGCCGGACGCGACCGCCGTCACGACCACCGCGGCGAGGACCGCCTCGGCGAGGTTGAGCGCCCGGAAGACCAGCCGGCCGATGCCGAGCCCGAGCGGGACGGTGATGCCGGGCGCGCGGAACTTCAGGGGCGCTTCCAGGAAGGAGATCGCCAGCACCATGCCGAGCCAGGTGAAGGCGGCCGCGCCCGCCACGGCCGCCGACGTCGCGTTCATACGGTGAGCTCCTGGGTCCGGGGTTCCTCCGGTGTCGCGGTCGTCCAGTGTGCCCGACGGCGGGGACCCTCGCGCCCGCCGGGCCCGGGCCGCGCGCCGGGCCCGCCTCTCACGGCTTCGGCGTGCACCAGGTCGTCCTCCCCCCCCGTCCGTCGGCCGGACGCCCCGGCTCTCCGCGAGCGTGCGCACCGGCACCGGCCCCGGCCGGACTCCTCGTCCTGTGTGACCGGGCGCGGCTGGGGAGGGGTGCGGGCTGCGGTCGCCGTCCTCCACGGCGGGGCCGGCCGCCGAGCGGCACAGGCGCGGGGCGACGGAACCCCCCGGCGCGCTGGACGGCGTCGGTGAGGAGCCCGGGCAGGAGCAGCGGGCGTCGTCGGCGCTGTGCGCACCCCCATGAGGCCAGGGGCCCGCGGGGGAAGGCGCGCCCCCGCCGGGCGGAGGCGGGGACGGCGGGCGGTTCGGTGGTCAGGGCGGGCAGGGGCGTGCCGGGAGCCGGGCCAGCAGGAGCGTGACGTCGTCGTCGTGGCCCTCGGCGTCGGGCAGGAGCCGGCTCAGCACGTGGTCGGCGGCGGCCTCCAGCCCCGCGCGCTGGGTGGGGAACCCGTCCAGGACGGCGCAGAGGTCGGCGATGCGGCCCTCGATGTCGCTGCCGGGCGTCTCGATCAGCCCGTCGGTGTACAGCACGAGCGTGGCGCCGGGCGGGATGCCCGCGCGGGACTGCTCGTAGAGGACACCGCCGACGCCGAGCGGTGCGTTCACCGGGGTGGCGAGCCTGCGCGTGCCGTCCCCGGCACCGGTGACCAGCGGCGGCAGGTGGCCGGCGGAGCAGACGGTCACGGCACCGTCGTCGGGGGCGACGACCAGGTAGCAGCAGGTGACCAGCTGGTCGGGCACGTCCAGGTCGGCGACGGCCGCGTCCAGGGCCTGCATCAACCGCCGGGGCTGCATACCGGTCCTGGCGAGCGCGTGCGCGGCCGAACGCAGCTGGCCCATCACGGCGGCGGCCTCCAGACCGCGCCCCATCACGTCACCGATGAGGATCCCGACCCGGCCGGCGCCCAGCGGTATCAGGTCGAACCAGTCGCCTCCCACACCCGCTCCCTGGGTCGCGGGCCGGTAGCGGCTGGCCGTGGGCAGGCAGGGCAGGGCGGGCGGGGTGCCCATGAGGCTGCGCTGCAGGGTCAGCGCGATGTGCCGCTGCTGCTCGTACAGGGCGGTCAGCTCGGCCTCCGCCCGTTTGCGGTCGCCGATGTCGCGCACGATGGCGCACGCGCCGGCCACCGCGCCCCGCCGGTCCCGGGTCGGCCACAGGGTCACGTCGACGTCCAGCAGGGCCCCGTCCCCGGTGACCCGCAGCGTCTCGAAGTGCTCGACCTTCTCCCCGTTCCGCAGCCGTTCCATCAGCAGGCCGATCTCGTCCTGGGACTCGGCGGGGGCCAGCAGGGACAGGTTCCGGCCGATGGCCTCCTCGGCCGGGTGGCCGTACATGCGCTGGGCGGCGGCGTTCCAGTAGGTGATGCGCCCGTCGAGGGTCGTGGCGAGGATGGCGTCCTGGGAGGACTCCACCAGCGCGGCCAGCTCGTTGATGCGCGCCTCCGCGGCTCTGCGGTCGCTGACGTCCCGGACGGCGGCCGACACCAGCAGCCCGTCGGCGGTCTCCAGCGGACCGAGGCTGATCTCGACGGGGAACTCGGTGCCGTCCCTGCGCCGTCCGCGCAGTTCGAGCCCGGCGCCCATCGGGCGCACCTGGCGGTTGGCGGCATAGCCGCCGCGGTGCCGGGTGTGGTGGGCGCGGAAGCGGTGCGGGACGAGCAGCTCGACCGGGTGGCCGAGGAGTTCCTCGCGGCGGTAGCCGAACAGGGCCTCGGTCCGGGCGTTGACCAGTTTGATCGTCCCGGCGTCGTCGACGATGACCATGGCGTCCGGCGCCGCCTCCAGCAGCCCCCGGAACCGCTCCTCGGCGGCCGACGGCCCGTCCCCCCACGGTGCTGCGCCGCACCGGCAGGCGTCGAGGACCGTGATGGATCCCGTCGGCCGCGTCGGCCGGTCAGCAGACGTACTCATGACCACCTCATCACGCCCGCTTCGCCGGGCCGGCTGCATCGGTATCCGGCCATCCCAACGGACGCCCGCCCTTCACACCGCACCATGTCCCTTACTGTCCTGCCGTGCCCGGAACCGATCGCGGGCTGACGGCGGGTGATCGGGCCCGGATGTCCTCTGCCCGGTCCGCCCGGTCCGCCCGGTCCGCCCGGTCCGCCCGGTCCGCCCGGTCGGGCCTTCGGCACCGGCGGGCCGGACCGCCTCGCGCCCGCCCGGACCGGCACACGGGCCCGCGCGGGGGCGGGCGCGGCAGGGTGGCCGGGGCCTCGCGGGGCCTCGGGCCGGGGATGACCGGGGCCGTGTCGTGGGGCGGCGGCGCGGCGGCGGGACGTGTTCACGAGGCGGTGTCGCCGAGCGGGACGGATGGGCGCGGACACGCCGGGTACACGCCTTGGAGCCTTGCCGATGTCCGGGACCCACGAGCAGCAACCACGGAGACCACACATGAGGGCTCGCCCGTCAGCATCCCCGTCGATCCGCTCCTCAGCCCGGGTGCTCGGCGGCCGGTACCGGTTGGGGGAGAGGATCGGCACGGGAGGAGTCGCCGACGTCCACGAGGGAGTGGATCTCCGGCTCAAGCGGCCGGTGGCCGTCAAGGTCTTCCGGCCCGGCGGCGATCCGGCCCTGAGCGAGCGGTTCGCCGGCGAGGCCGTCGCCCTGGCGCGCCTCGAGCACCACCCGGGACTCGTCACCCTGTACGACGCGGGGCGGCACGAGGGCTGCGCCTACCTCGTCATGCAACTGGTGAAGGGGCCCACCCTCGCCCGGCGTATCGAGGCGGGGACGATGGAACCCCGCCACGTGGCCGGGCTCGGTGCCGATCTGGCGCACGCCCTCGCCCATGTGCACGCCGCCGGCATCGTGCACCGTGACGTCAAGCCGTCCAACGTCCTGCTGGACGCCTCGGGCGCCCCGTACCTCGCCGACTTCGGCATCTCGCGGATGACGGACGCCACACGGCACACCGCCTCCGGCGAGCTCATCGGCACCGCCGCCTACCTGGCACCGGAGCAGGTGCTGGGCAGGGCGGTGGGCCCGCCCGCCGACGTCTACGCGCTCGGCCTGGTCCTGCTGGAGTGCCTCACCGGGCGGATGGAGTACCCGGGCACGCCCTTGGAGTCGGCCGTGGCCCGCCTGCACCGCAGGCCCGCGATCCCCGGCTCGGTGCCCCCGGGCCTGGCCCGGCTCCTGGACACCATGACAGCCCTGGACGAGCACGCCCGGCCCACGGCCGAGGAGTGCGCCCAGACCTTGTCCGCGCTGTGCGCGAGCCTTGCCACGGAGCCGGAGCCGGAGCCGGAGCCGGAGCCGACGTCGGCGGCCGGCGCCGGCCTGGCCGCCGCCGACGGCGCCACAGGCGCCGGGCACACCCCGGCCGAAGTGGAGGGGAGGCGGCCGGAGCGGCCCGCTCCCGCGGTGACCGGAGGCAGCACCCGGCGGCAGCAGGCGCACGGGCCGGGCCGTCCCCGCCGCCTGATGCTGGCGACCGGTACGGCGGTGCTCGCGGTGCTCCTCGGCACCAGCCTCGCGGTGGCCCCGGACGGCGAGGGCACCGGCGAGGACCGGGCCGCGCCCGGAGCGCCCGAGTCCGCCCCCGCCCAGTCGCCGTCCGCCGGCCCGTCCGCCGAGAGCCCTCGGCGGGCCGCCCACCGGCCGGACGTCTCCCCTCCCGACGCCTCTCCCACCGACGCTTCCCCGTCCGATGCCTCCCCGTCGGCTCCCGCCGCCCGGACGTCACCGGCTTCGGACGACGGGGCCGGGAGTGCGCCGAACCGGTCGTCGGCCGTCCCCGGCCCGCGGACCGCGGCGGCGCAGGCCGACGGGCCGGGTGGCGGCCCCCGCCGGGGCACCGCGCCGGCCGATGACAAGGAGCCGCCCGGGGAAGCGCCGGAGAAGGCGCCGGAGAAAGCGCCGGAGAAAGCGTCGGAGAAGGCGTCGAAGAGCCAGGGCCGTGACGTCGGGAAACAGCGGCCATGACCTCGGCGGCCATGCGCGCCGGCCCCGGGCCGGGAACCTCCGTCCCAGGTCCTGACGGCTCCGGGACGGAAGGACCCGCCCGGCCGCGGACGCCCGTACGGGGAACGCCGTGGAACCGCTGCTGATCACCTTCGGGCACGGCACCGCCGGCCGCGAACGGATCGTCCGGCTGCTCCGGGACGCCGGCGTCACCGCCGTCGTCGACGTGCGCATCGCCCCGGGCAGCCGTCGCGATCCGGACCTGGCCAGGGACCGGCTCGGCACCTGGCTGCCGGCACAGGGCATCGCCTACCGGTGGGAGCGCGACCTGGGCGGATTTCGCACGCCGCCTCCGGACAGCCCTGACGTCGTCTGGCGCAACGCGTCCTTCCGCGGTTACGCCGCACACACCAGAACGCCCGGCTTCGTCGCCGCCGCGGAACGGCTGCTGGCCGAGGCGGCCGTGGTCCGCACGGCGGTGATGTGCAGCGAAACGGTCTGGTGGCGCTGCCACCGTCGTCTGATCGCCGACTTCGCCGTCCTCGCGCGAGGGGTGCCGGTCCGCCACCTGATGCACGACGGGCGGTCGCACCCCCACGCGCCGACGCCCGGCGTCCGGCTGCGCGAGGACGGCCTCCTCCTCTACGACGACCTGGCCGCGGCCGAGGGGCCGGCCGCGCCGCCCCGGTCCTGAGGGGCACCGGCCGACACGGGCGTCGCCGCGGACCCGGTGGCGGACGGCGGACGAATACTGACCGTATGACCCGGATTCCCGCAGACCCCCGCTCCCTGCCCGCCGAGCTCCGCCCCTACCTGGAGGAACTCGTCCGCCGCACCCTCGCCGTGTGCGGACCCCGCGTGGTGAGCGTCGTGGCGGTGGGCTCGGTCGCGCTCGGCGACTACCGGCACGGGCGCAGCGACACCGACGTGACGGTGGTGGTCGACCCGTCCCTGCCCGCGGAGGCGCTGGACGACCTGGCAGCCGCTTTGGCGCACCCGTCCCTGCCCTGCCCCGCGGCGGGCCTGGAGCTGGTGGTCTACCCCGCGGACTTCGCGGCCCGGCCGTCCGGCGAGGCCGGGTACCTGATGGACCTCAACACCGGCCCGCTCCTGCCCGGCCGGGTCAGCTTCGACCCGGCGGGCTCCCCGGCGTTCTGGTACGTCATCGACCGGTCGGTCGCCCACCGGTCCGGGCGCCTGCTGTACGGCAGGCCGGCCCGGGAGGCGGTGGCCGAACCGGCGCGGTCCAGCCTGCTCGGCGCCCTGCGCGCCTCGGTCCGCGAACACACCGACGGCGACGGGCACCTCGCGGACAACCGGGTGCTGAACGGCTGCCGCTCCGTGGTGTTCTGCCGTACCGGCCGTTGGTCGGCCAAGCGCCGGGCCGCACAGGAGGTCGCGGCGTCCGAGGACCGCTTCCGGCCGCTCCTGGAGGCCGCGCTGCGCAGCTTCGACCGCCCCCGCCGCTTCGCCGCCGTCCTGCCCGCGGACGACGTCCGGGCCTTCCTGTCCTGGGTGGCCGAACGGATCGAGGAGACGGCCGAGGCGGACCGGGCGGGGCGGGGATGACCGCACGGCCACCCTGGCCCCGAGCCCGCGGACGGGGCGCCGGCCGCCCCGCTCGCCGTCGTTCCGCCCGCCGCCGCCCCGCTCGCCGTCGTTCCGCCCGCCGCCGCCCCGCCCGCCGCCGTTCCGCCCGTCACGGGCCCGCCGCCGACGGGACCACCGTCCGGCGCCGGGGCGCTCCCGGCCCCCGCCCGCCCCTCCGCCGCGGCCCGGGCCCCACCGCCTCTTCGCCCGGCGCGTCCGGCACGTCGCCCTCCGTCCGGCGCGACTTTCGCCGGCGTGCTCTCCGCCCGGCCAGGGGCGCCCGGACGCGCACCGCGGCGGACACGCCCGGCAGCGGCGTCGCGCACCGCTCCCGGGGGCGCCGTGGTCCGGGTGCTTGTGGCCGGGCACCGCGCCCGGGTCCTCGACGCCCGGTTCAGACGCCCGCGGGCGGGGCGGTGCTGTGCCGGACCACCAGGTGGGTCGCGAGTTCCATGCGCAGGGCGCCCGTGCCGGGGCGGCCGGGGCCCAGCAGCATCCGGGTCGCCTCCTCGGCCATCCGCCGCAGCGGCTGGTGGACGGTGGTCAGGGCCGGGCTCGACCACTGGGCGAGCGGGACGTCGTCGTACCCGACGACCGACAGGTCCTCCGGCACGCTCAGTCCGCACAGGCGTGCCGCCTCCAGCACGCCCAGGGCCTGCAGGTCGCTGCCGGCGAACACGGCGGTCGGCCGGTCGGGGCGGCGCAGCAGGTCCATGGCGTGCTCGAAACCGCCCTGCACGTGGAAGTCGCCGAACCGGACCAGGCCGGGGTCGGCCTCCAGGCCCGCCATGGCCAGGGCGGAGCGGTAGCCGTCGAGGCGGGCGAGGGAGCACATCATGTCCGGCGGCCCGGTGATGATCGCGATGCGCTCGTGCCGCAGACCGGTGAGGTGGCGGGTGGCGGCCAGGCCGCCGGACCAGTTGGCGGAGCCGACCGAGGAGACGTCCGGGTCCGGATCGCCGGCCGGATCGACGATGACGAAGGGGATGGCGCGCAGCCGCAGGTGCCTCTTGACCTTCTCGGGCAGGGTCGAGAAGACCAGCACCACGCCCATCGGCCTGCGCCGCAGGACCCCCTCGATCCAGTCGGGGCCGGGCGCGTGCCGTGTGCCGCACTCGGTGAGCGCCACCGTCACCTTGTGCTCCTTGGCGACGTTCTCCACGCCGCGGATGAGCTCCATCGCCCAGACGCTCTCCAGCTCGTGGAAGACCAGCTCGACGAGGGGGGCGTGCGGTGCGCCCTTCGAGCGGCGGCGGTAACCGTGCAGGGCGAGCAGTTGTTCGATCCTGGCACGGGTCGCGTCGGAGATGTCCGAATGTCCGTTGAGGACTTTCGAAACAGTCGACGGTGACACCCCGGCCTCTTTGGCCACCACGGCCAGCGTGACCTTGCCGTCCACCTCGTCTTTTGAGGGCATGTCCGAAGGATAGGGCACAACTCGGGTAACGGTTTCGGCGCATGCATGCGCAACCGTTGACCGGAGGCAGCGAATGCTCCTACTGTCCCAGCCAGGTTATTTCGGCAATGCTGCCGAAAGTTTCGAGAGGCGGGACGATGAAGACACGAGCGCGTTGGCCCAGACTGCTCGCCTGTGGCGCCACGCTCGCCGTGGCGGTGAGCCTGACGGCCTGTGGCGGGGGCGGCGGTGGCTCGGCGGACGACGGGAAGATCCGCATCCTGGTCTACGGCGACGCCAGCAACAAGGTCGAGAGGCGGATCGTCGACACCTTCAACAAGACCTCGGACGTCAAGGCGGTGCTCGACACCATCCCCGGCGCCGACTACCAGCAGAAGCTCCAGACCATCGTCAACACGCCACAGGCCCCGGACGTCTTCTTCAACTGGGGCGGCGGCAGCATCCAGCCCTTCGTCAAGGCGGACCTGCTGATGCCGCTGGACGACTTCATCGAGGACGACCCCGGCCTGAGGAAGAACTTCCTGCCGACGGTCTTCGACAGCGCGGTCGTCGACGGCAAGGCCTACGGCATCCCCATGCGCGGCACCCAGCCGATCCTGCTCTTCCACAACAAGCAGGTGCTGGACAAGGCCGGCGTCGAGCCGCCGAAAACCTGGGACGAACTGCTCGACGCCGTCAAGAAGTTGAAGTCCGAGGGCGTCACCCCCATCGCGCTCGGCGGCGGCGACCGGTGGCCGACGCTGATGTGGTTCGAGTACCTCTACGACCGGGTCGCCGGGCCCGGGCTGTTCCGGAAGGCCCTGGAGGGGGACGAGGACGCCTGGGCGAGCCCCGACAGCAAGGAGGCGCTCGCCAAGCTGAAGGAGCTGATCGACGCCGGCGCCTTCGGCAGCAACTTCGACTCCGTGAAGTACACCAACGGCGCCTCGCCCGCACTGCTGGCCAGGGGCAAGGCGGGCTTCGAGCTGATGGGCTCCTGGTACTACGCCCAGCAGCAGGAGGACGCCAAGGACTTCGCG
The DNA here is from genome assembly GCF_040678355.1 of Streptomyces sp. NPDC052701. NCBI lineage: Bacteria > Bacillati > Actinomycetota > Actinomycetes > Kitasatosporales > Streptomycetaceae > Streptomyces > Streptomyces sp. NPDC052701. The sequence goes on along the minus strand of NZ_JBFATO010000028.1, from coordinate 58,926 downwards.
GTCAAGGGCCTCGGATACACCACGTTCCCGGCCGTCCCGGGCGGCAAGGGCGACCCCGCCAACATCGTCGGCAACACCAACAACTTCTACTCGGTGCTGAAGAAGACCAAGCACCCCGAGGCCGTCGCCGAGTTCCTGAAGCTCATGTACTCCGACGAGTTCGTCAAGGCGCAGATGGACATCGGCAACCTGCCGACCACGACCAGCACCGAGAAGTTCCTCGACACCGCGGCCAGCCCCGCGTACTCGCGCTTCCAGTTCGACCTGGTGAAGAAGGCCCCGTCCTTCCAGCTGTCCTGGGACCAGGCCTACCCGCCGTCCGCCATCACGCCCATCCACCAGGCCGTGCAGCAGTTCTTCAACGGCCAGACCGACGCCGACGGCTTCATCAAGGCCATGCAGGCCCTCCCGGCCGAGTGACCCCCTCATGACCACACAGATGACGCGTGTGCCCCCCGTCGCCGCGGCCGGCAAGACGGCCCGGCGGCGCCCGGGGGGCTCCTCCGCGGCGGACGTGGGGCGCCCCGGCTTCGTCTGGGCGCTCCCCGCCACCCTGTTCTTCGCCCTCTTCGCGATCGTCCCGCTGGTCATGGTGGCCGTGCTGTCCTTCATGAGCTGGAACGGCCTCGGCTCGCCCGAGTTCGTCGGCCTGGACAACTGGTCCCGGGTGCTCGACGACCCGGTGATGATCAAGAGCGTCTGGCTGACCCTGCTGCTCACCGCGATCGGTGTGGCCGTCCAGACGCCGCTGAGCATCCTGCTCGGTGTCTGGGCCGCCGGGCAGCAGCGCAACCGCGCGGTGCTGTCGGTGATCTACTTCATCCCGCTGCTGCTGTCCGCCACCGCGGTGTCGGTGCTGTGGCGGGCGCTGCTCGACCCCAACTTCGGCATCCCCGCCGAGGCCGCCTGGCTGTTCGGCGACGGCAACCTGTTCGGTGAGCAGGGCACCGCCATCGGGGTGCTGGCGTTCGTGAGCACCTGGCAGTTCACGCCGTTCCACACGCTGATCTACCAGGGGGCCGCCCGCGCGATCCCCCAGGTGCTGTACCAGGCGGCGGAGATCGACGGAGCGGGGCGCTACCGCCAGTTCTTCCACATCACGCTGCCGCAGCTGCGCACCTCGGTCATCACCTCGATGATCCTGATGATCGTCGGCGGGCTCACCACGTTCGAGACCGTCCTCATCCTCACGCAGGGCGGCCCGGGCACCGACACCACGATCAGCGCCTACTACATGTACGAGAAGGCGTTCAAGGGCTTCGACTTCGGCGCCGGCGCCGCCATGGCCCTGGTCCTCGTGCTGGCCGCCACGGTCGTCTCGCTGATCGTCGTGCGCGTGTCCGGCTACGACAAGATGCGCAGCTCCATGGAGGGGGTGTCATGAGGCGACGCCCCAACCACCTGGCCGGCGCCGGCTCGCTGATCTGGCTGTTCCTGGTCGGCCTGCCGCTGTACGTGATGCTCGGGGCGACGGTGCGGACCCGGTCGGACTACGCCGAGAACGGCCCGCTGGCCTTCCCGGACAGCTTCACCCTCGACAACTACACCGGCGCCTTCGACTCCGGCTTCGGCCGGTACTTCCTCAACACGCTGGTCGTGACGGTGTGCGTGATCGGCCTGGTGGTGCTGCTGGTGCCGCCGCTGGCCTACGCGATCGTGCGCAACCGCAGCAGGGTCACCTCGCAGGTCTTCCGGCTGTTCCTGCTGGGCCTCGCCATCCCGGCGCAGGCCGTGATCGTCCCGATGTTCTACCTGATCAGCGAAGCCGGACTGTACGACAACCTGCTCGGCGTCATCCTGCCGACGGCCGCCTTCTGCCTGCCCATGTCGGCGCTGATCCTCAGCGGCGCCATGCGGGACATCTCCCCGGAGCTGTTCGAGGCCATGGCCATGGACGGCGCCACACCGCGGCGGATGTTCTTCCAGCTCGTGCTCCCGCTGTCGCGGGGCGGCCTGGCCACGATCGTGGTGTTCTCCGCGCTCCAGGCCTGGAACGGCTTCCTGTTCCCGCTCGTCCTGACCCAGTCCGACGCCACCAAGGTCGTCACCCTGGGCCTGTACAACTTCCAAACCGAACACGGCATCGACATCCCCGGCCTGCTGGGCGCCGTGGTGCTGTCCATGACGCCCGTCCTGCTCGTCTACCTGTTCGCCCGCCGAGCCCTGGTCCGGGGACTCATGGGCGTCGGAGGAAAGTGACCGCCAACGTGGCAGTTGAGACCACCCCCGAAACACCCGTCTGGAACGATCCCGCCCACGACGTCGACACACGCGTGACGGCCCTGATCGACGCGATGACCCTTCAGGAGAAACTCGCCCAGCTCTACGGCGTCTGGGTGGGGGCCTCCGACGAGGGCGGCGAAGTCGCCCCCCACCAGCACGACATGGAGGAGGCCGTCGACCTGGAGGCGCTGCTGCCCGCCGGGCTGGGCCAGTTGACCCGTCCCTTCGGCACCGCGCCCGTCGACCCCGCGCTCGGCGCGCTCTCCCTGCTGCGCACGCAGCGGCGCATCACCGCCGCGAACCGCTTCGGCATCCCCGCCGTCGCGCACGAGGAGTGCCTGGCCGGCTTCGCGACCTGGGGCGCCACGGCCTATCCGGTCCCGCTGTCCTGGGGCGCCACCTTCGACCCGGACCTGATCCGCCGCATGGCCGCCGCCATCGGCCGGGACCTGCGGTCCGTCGGCGTGCACCAGGGCCTCGCGCCCGTCCTCGACGTCGTGCGCGACGCGCGCTGGGGCCGGGTCGAGGAGACCATCGGCGAGGACCCCTACCTCGTCGGCACCATCGGCACGGCCTACGTCCAGGGCCTGGAGTCCGCGGGCGTCGTCGCCACCCTCAAGCACTTCGCCGGCTACTCGGCCTCCCGCGCCGGGCGCAACCTCGCCCCCGTGGGCATGGGGCCGCGCGAGCGCGCCGACATCCTGCTGCCGCCCTTCGAGATGGCCGTGCGCGAGGGCGGCGCCCGGTCCGTGATGCACGCCTACACCGACACCGACGGCGTCCCCTCGGCCGCCGACGAGGACCTGCTGACCGGGCTGCTGCGCGACACCTGGGGCTTCGACGGCACGGTGGTGGCCGACTACTTCGGCATCGCCTTCCTGCGCACCCTGCACGGCGTCGCGGGCGACTGGGCGGACGCCGCGGGCGCCGCGCTGCGCGCCGGCGTCGACGTGGAACTGCCCACCGTGAAGACCTTCGGCGCGCCCCTGGCCGAGGCCGTCGCCCAGGGCCGGGTGCCCGAGTCCGTCATCGACCGCGCCCTGCGCCGGGTGCTGACCCAGAAGGCCCGCCTCGGTCTGCTGGACGCCGGCTGGGACCCGGTGCCGGCCGCGCTCGCGGGCGCCGACCTCGACGACCCGGACGCCCTGCGCGGCTCGGTCGACCTGGACACCCCCGCCAACCGGGAGCTCGCCCGCACGATCGCCGAGGAGGCGGTGGTGCTGCTCTCCAACGACGGCACGCTGCCGCTGGACCGGCCGCGCCGCATCGCGCTGGTCGGCCCGAACGCCGCCGAGGCCACCGCCGTGCTCGGCTGCTACTCCTTCCCGCTGCACGTCGGCGTCCACCACCCGCAGGTCCCGGCCGGCATCGACCTGCCCACCCTGCACGAGGCGGTGACCCGCGAGTTCCCCGACGCCGAGGTCACGGTGGCGCGGGGCACCGGCATCGACGACGGCGACGTCCGCGGCATCGCCGAGGCCGTCGACGCGGCGCGCGAGGCCGACGTGGTGATCGCCGTCCTCGGCGACCGCGCCGGGCTCTTCGGCCGCGGCACCAGCGGCGAGGGCTGCGACGTGGAGTCCCTCGCCCTGCCCGGAGCCCAGCAGCAGCTCCTGGACGCGCTGCTCGACGCGGGCACACCGGTGGTCACGGTGCTCCTCGCCGGCCGGCCCTACGCGCTCGGCCGCGCCGTCGGCGAGGCCGCGGCGATCGTGCAGTCCTTCTTCCCGGGCGCCGAGGGCACCACCGCCCTCGCCGGGGTGCTCAGCGGCCGCACCGACCCCTGCGGACGGCTGCCCGTCAGCGTGCCCAGGGGACCGGGGTCCCAGCCCTCGACGTACCTCGGGGCCCGTCTGGCGCAGGCCAGCGAGGTGTCCAGCATCGACCCGGCCCCCGCGTTCGGCTTCGGGCACGGCCTGTCGTACACCGCCTTCGCCTGGAGCGACCTCACCGTCGAGCGGGCGGAGACCGGCACGGACGGCGAGTTCCGCCTCGCCTTCACCGTCCGCAACACGGGGGAGCGGCACGGTACCGAGGTCGTGCAGCTGTACCTGCACGACCCGGTCGCCACGGTCGTCCAGCCGGTGCAGCGCCTGATCGGCTACACCCGCGTGCCGCTGGCCCCCGGCCAGGCCCGGCGGCTGGAGGCGACCGTGCCGGCCGACGTCGCCTCCTTCACCGGCCGCGACGGACGGCGCGTGGTCGAGCCCGGGGAACTGGAGCTGCGCCTGGCCGCCTCCAGCACCGACGTCCGTCTGACGGCGACGGTCACCCTGACCGGGCCCGAGCGCCGGGTGGACCACACCCGGCGGTTCCACGCCGTCCTGCGCCAGGTGCCGTGACGCACCGCGAGGCCCGGCACGCACGACGCCGGGCCTCGCGGCCCGCGGGTCAGCGCCGGTCGGCGAGGACAGGGGTCTGCCAGTTCCGCCACTGCGCCAGATCGCCGTGCTTGCGGCTGGAGATCCTGAAGACACCCGTGTCGCCGCCGGTCCCCAGCAGGAACTTCCGGATGTTCTGCTGCAACGGCGTGCGCCACTCGGCGCGGGCCGCGCAGTGGGTGCCGTCCTGGACGTCGGACCAGTAGGAGATGTTGCCCCCCGCGCCGAGCGCCTTGTAGACCTCGGCCCCGCCCAGGGCCGCGACGCTGCCGGAGCGGGCGGCCAGCCAGTCGACGTGCGGGTTCTCCATGAGGAACAGGCCGCGTGGCGCGATCATCGCGATGGTCTCGTGGGTGTCCACCGGCAGCGCGGCCGGGTTGCCGGTGAAGGAGCCGAAGGCGTCGCCCAGCCACGGCTGTTCGCCGTAGGCGCTGCTCAGCGGCTGGGCACCGCTCTCCTGGGCGACGCCCCGGAAGACGGGGGCGCCGCCGGTGCCCGACTCGATCGGCATGGTCAGTGCGATGCGCTGGTCGAAGGCGCCGCTGACGAGGGCGCCCTTGCCGAACCGGGAGCAGCCCGTCACGCCGGTGGCGTCGGCCCTGAGGACGCTGCCGTCGGACTGCTCGATCACGTCGATGAGCCGGCTCACCCCCCAGGCCCAGGCGAGCAGCAGCCCCGTGCTGCTGGAGGAGCCGTAGACGGTGTAGAAGGCGCCCTGCTTGTTGGTGCGGGGCGTGCCCTCCCGTCCGATCGCGTAGGGGTCGAGCCGGACGACGGCGGCGCCCGCGGCCTTGATGGCGGCGGTGTCCGCGCCCAGTCCGCCCAGGACGACGACGGCCGGGAAGGGCCCGGAGCCGCCGGGGAGTTCGACCGAGGCCGAGAAGCTCGCGCTGCGGCCGTTGTCCGTCACGTTCACGGTGATGCCGGTCCGGGAGACCGTTCCCGTCACGCGCTGCGGCTTGGCGGGTTTGTCCCCGTAGACGTGGCGCTCCGCGAGTTCCCTGATCTCCGCCCGCCGGCAGCGCCAGTCGGACTTGGCGGTGATGCGCGTGCCGTCGGCCTTCCTGAAGGGGTCGGGCAGTTTGGCGTCGGCGGCCGGCAGGCCGGGGGCGGGGACCGGGCAGCCGGCCCCGTCGTCCTCGGCTGCGGGCTGGAGCCGCGCGGCGGGCCCGGGGGCGGGGGCGGCGGCGCCCGCCGGTGCGCACAGGGCCGTGGCGGTCAGACCCGCCACGGCCAGCAGGGACACGGCCGTCCCCGGACGGAGCCGGTCTCGGTGAACGTGCGCCATGACGAAACCTCCTACTTCACGGGCAGGTGGTGGTGTCGTGCCTCACGGGCGGACGGGGCCGGAGCGGACACGAACGCTCCGAAAGTTTCGATCCAATTTCCGAATTGGTGCGCAGAACTTACGGCCGACAAGGCGGCGGGTCAACCAGTTGCGCGAGGGCTCCTGCTCGTCCGCCGTGAGATTTCGGCCTGTTCCCCGGAGGTTGACGCGGCGTCAAGGGGTGATTACCGTGACGCAACGCGATTTCGGAGATTTCGAAAATTTCGATCCGCCTATCGCTTCCGCCGCCCCGCTTCCTCCCCTCCGCTCAAGGAGTGCTCGTGAAGACGTTGCGCCTCGCCCTGGCCGCCGCCCTGACGTCCTGCCTGGCACTGCTCCCCCTCGCCGCCGCGGGCCCCGCGGCCGGTGCCGAGGGCCGGGCCGCCGACGGCGACCGTCCGCTGCGCCGGCTCGCGGCCGACGACCGCCTGCGGATCGGCACCGCCGTCGACACCACCGCCCTCGCCGACGACGCCGCCTACCGACGCCTGACGGGCTCGGAGTTCTCCACCGTGACGGCGGAGAACGTGATGAAGTGGGAGGCGCTCGAACCACGGCGGGGCGAGTACGACTACGCCGCCGCCGACCGGCTGACGAGGTACGCCGAACGCCACGGGCAGAAGGTGCGCGGCCACGTCCTGGTCTGGCACAGCCAGTTGCCTTCGTGGCTCACCACCGGTGACTTCGACGCGCAGGAGCTGCGCGCCATCCTCCGCCGCCACATCACCGACACCGTGCGGCACTTCAAGGGCCGCATCTGGCAGTGGGACGTCGTCAACGAGGCGTTCAACGAGGACGGAACGCTGCGCGACAGCATCTGGCTGCGCAAGCTGGGCCCGGGCTACATAGCCGACGCCTTCCGCTGGGCCCGCCGGGCCGACCCCCACGCCCTGCTCTTCTACAACGACTACAACACCGAGTGGACCGGCCCCAAGAGCGACGCCGTCCTCGACCTGATGAGCCGGCTGCGCGCCGAGGGCGTCCCCGTCGACGGGGTCGGCTTCCAGGGGCACCTGGGCATCCAGTACGGCCTGCCCACCGACATGGCGGCCAACTTCGCCCGCTTCGAGAAGCTGGGGCTCCGCACCGCCGTGACGGAGGCGGACGTACGCATGGTCCTGCCCGCCGACGAGGCGAAGCTGCGCACCCAGGCCGAGGGCTACCGCCTCCTCCTCGACGCCTGCCTGCGCACCCGGCACTGCCTCTCGTTCACCGTGTGGGGCTTCACCGACAGGTACTCCTGGGTGCCGGACACCTTCGAGGGCCAGGGAGCCGCCAACATCCTCGACGAGGACTACCGGCCCAAGCCGGCTTACCGCGCCCTGCAGGCCGCACTGGCGGGCCGGGCCCGGCCCGCCGCGGCCGAGTAGGAAGCGGCCGAGTCCGACGGCGGCGGGCATCGCGGCGCCCCACGCGGGGAGGACCGGGTGTCCGCCGCGTTCGCCTCCCGGGCGGAGTTGCGGCACCGGCGGCGGGGTCTTCTCCTGAGAAGAAGTGGAGCGCACCGTGCCGACGGCGTCAGGGGAGGCCTATGACCGGCCGCGACGAGGGACTGCGGACCGGGCCGGCGGGCTGGGGGCAGCCCGCGGAGCTGGTGCTGGACGCCGCCTGGTCGGTCCTGGCGTGCACCCGGCCCGCGCTCGAGCTGCTGGGCGGCCCGGCCGCCGGACTGCTCGGGCTGAACCTCGCGTCGCTCTTCGACGACCCGTCCGTGTGGGCGGGACCCGCCGAGGCGGCCGAGCGCGGACGGCCCGGCGGCCGGCGCGCGGTGCTGCGCCGGCCGGGCGGCGGACGGGTCCACGTGGACATGAGCGTGTCGGCGTTCGCCGAGGGCGGCGAGGCGCGTTTCCTCGTCCGGCTGCTTCCCGCACCGGGAACCGAGTTCGAGGACGCCTTCGGGATGCGGGTGACGATGTCCGGCGGCGGACTGGTGGTCACCGACCCGCGTGTGCAGCAGCGGCTGGACCTGCTGCACGCGGCAGCCGTGCGCATCGGCGGCTCACTGGACGTGGTGCGCAACGCCAAGGAGGCCGTCGACCTCCTGGTCCCGGTCTTCGCCGACCTGGCGGCGGTCGACCTGACCGAGGGCACGCTGTCCGGACGGGAGATCGGCGAGTACACCCCGGGCACGCCGATGCGGCGCGTCGCCGTCGCCACCGCGACGGGCCCGTGGCCGCAGGAGGTCCACGGGCTGGGGGAGACGGTGGTGCTCGGGGACGTCGAGGCCGAGCACCTGCGCCGGGGCTCCGCCGGGGTACTGCCGGACCTCGGCCACCTGCGCGCGGAACTGGCCGGCGATCCCGGGCGGCGCCGGCTGATGCTGCCCCCGGGGGCCACGTCGCTGCTGGTCTTCCCGCTGCAGGCCCGCGGCGCCGTGCTGGGCGCCGTCGCGCTGTGGCGGTGCGCCGAGCGCGTCCCGTTCGACCGGGCCGACGCCTCCCTGACCGAGCTGATCGGCTCCCGGCTGGCCCTGGGCCTGGACAACGCGCGCCGCTTCACCGGCGAGCGGTGCACCGCCGAAGCCCTCCAGCGCAGCCTGCTGCCGCCCGCGGCGGTGCACCTGACCGCGGCGGAGACCTCCGGCACGTACGCACCGGCGAGCACCGCGGCCGGGATCGGCGGCGGCTGGTACGACGTGATCCGGCTGTCCGGAACCCGCGCGGCCCTGGTGGTGGGCAAGGTCCGCGGGCAGGGGGTCAACGCCGCCGGCGCGACGGGCCGGCTGCGCTCGGCCGTGCAGACCCTGGCCGACCTCGACCCGCCCCCCGAGGAGCTGCTGGGCCATCTGGACGACCTGGTCACCCGCATCACCGAGGACGAACCGCCCCGCCCCGCGTCGGTCGCCGGCTCCCTGAAGGGGGCCACCTGCCTGTACGCCGTCTACGACCCCGTCACCCGCCGGTGCCTGGTCGCCAGCGCCGGGCATCCGCCCCCCGTGCTGGTCAGGAGGGAGCACGGCACGCCGGAGGAGATCACGCTCCGGCCGGGACCGCCGCTGGGCACCGGTGCCGAGCCCTTCGAACCGGTGGAACTGCACCTCCAGCCGGGTGACGTGCTCGCCCTGCACAGCGGACCGCTCACCCGGCGCGGCCGGGACACCGAGCGCGACCTGCGGCACGTCCACGCCGCCGCCCGGGCCGCCGCGCGCGCCCGGCGGCCCCTGACCGAGGTCGCGGACCGCGTCCTGTCCTGCCTGCGCGCGGAGCCACGCGAGGAGGACATCGCCGCGCTGCTGGCGCGCGTCGGCCAGGTGCCGCCCGAGCACACGGCCTTCTGGCAGCTGCCCGCCGAACCCGAGGTGGTCGCCCGTGCCCGTGCCCTGACCGCCGCCCAGCTGGCCCACTGGGGTCTGGAGGAACTCGGCTTCACCACCGAACTCCTCGTCAGCGAACTGGTCACCAACGCCGTCCGGTACGCCGGGGGCCCCATCGGCCTGCGCCTGATCCTGGACCACCGCCTCGTCTGCGAGGTCTCCGACCCCAGCCAGTCGCAACCCTACCTGCGTCGTGCCCGCCTCTCCGACGAGGGCGGCCGGGGGCTGTTCCTGGTCGCGCAGCTGGCCCGCCGGTGGGGGAGCCGGTACACGCCCGGCGGCAAGACGATCTGGACGGAGCAGCTCCTGCAGACCTGAGGGCGGCCCGCTCCGAGGCGCACGCCCCGCCCCCGCCCGCGCCCGGCCCTTGCGCGGACGCACGTCTGAAATGCGTACAGTGGAACGGTCCGGCCCGGTCCGGTCCGGACCCGTCCGGTCCGGCCGGCCCCGGCCACCGGTCCGGCCGCGCCCGCCGCGGCCCGCCACCTGTCCAGCCGCACCACACCGCGGCCGCCGCACCACCGCGGAGCACCCATGCCCCACCCGTCCACCGCCCCGGACGACGGCTCCGACACCCTCTTCGGCCTCGACGCGCTCACCTCCGCGCCTCCCCCTCCCGCGCCCGGGGACGCCGCGCCCGGCCGCGACAGCCCCGAGGCACGCCGTCTGCTCCCCGTGCGGGAGATCTACGCGGAGCCCGCCGCCGCCCTCTCACCGCGCGGACGCCAGGTCATCGCCCGCTTCCCCGGCGCCCGCGTCATCGAGGTCGACTCGCACTGGCGGGTCCCCGGGCTGCACGGCAACGAGGGCAACGTCGAACGCTGGGCCCGGATCAAGGGCGAGACCGTGGTGCTGGGCGAGAAGAAGTCCCTGACCACCCGTCCCAACGGCCGGTCGGCGGACTGGATCGCCCCGAGCCCTTCCAACGGCTGCGCCATGGCCTGCGCCTACTGCTACGTGCCGCGCCGCAAGGGGTACGCCAACCCCGTCACCGTCTTCACCAACATCGACCGGATCATCGCCCACCTGGGCCGCCACATCGCCCGGCAGGGCCCCAAGACCGAGCCCAACCAGTGCGACCCCCAGGCGTGGGTCTACGACATCGGGGAAAACGGCGACTGCTCGGTGGATGCGCTGATCTGCGACAACACCGCCGACCTGGTGCACGCCTTCCGGCAGTGGCCGACCGCCAAGGCGTCCTTCGCCACCAAGTTCGTCAACCGTGACCTGCTGCGGCTCGACCCGCGCGGCCGCACCCGCATCAGGTTCTCCGTGATGCCGGCGGACGACTCCCGGCTGCTGGACATCCGCACCTCGCCCGTCGCCGACCGCATCGCCGCCGCGGCCGACTTCCTCGACGCCGGTTACGAGGTCCAGTTCAACCTGTCCCCGGTCGTCGTGCGCCCGGGCTGGCGGGAGGCCTGGGCGGACCTGCTGACCCACCTCGACGACGTCCTTCCGCACCGGGTCAAGGAGCAGGCCGCCGCCGAGGTCATCATGCTCACGCACAACCGGGACCTGCACCGGGTGAACCTGGGCTGGCACCCCCGGGCCGAGCAGGTGCTGTGGCAGCCCGGCCTGCAGCAGGCCAAGCGTTCCGAGAACGGGGCCCTCAACGTCCGCTACCGCAACCAGGTCAAGGCGGAGGCGCTCGCCGCCCTGCGCGACCTGGTCGCCGCCCGCGCGCCCTGGCTGCGGATCCGCTACGCGTTCTGAGCCGGCCCGCCGATCCCGCCGCCGCGGACGAGCGCGTGCCGGGCGCCCCGGCCGGCGCGGGGGGATCCGCCTCGGAAGGCCGGGACTCCGCTCCGCGCGCCGTACGAGGCGGTGTTCCCAAGCCTCCCGGGCCGGACCACCGCGGACCGGCCGGGCCGGTGGGTGCTCGCCCCGCGCACGGCCCGGGCGGCCCCCGTACGCCCGCCCCGGCCCCTCACCTCCCGGTCGCGGCGCCGTCGAGCAGGGGGCCGAGCTCGTGCACGACCGTCGTCAGGGGACGCACGTCCCGCTCGGCGCGGGCGAGCAGGATCGCGCCCTCCAGGGAACTGATCATCAGCGTCGCGAGCGGCCCGGCCCGCTCCGGCGGCACCCCCATGCCCGTCAGGGCCTCCTCGACGGCACCGGACCAGGCGGCGAAGGCGGCGGCGGAGGCCTCCCGGGTCGAGGCGGTGGACTCGGCGCAGTCCACGGTCGCCGCGGCGACCGGACAGCCGCGGGCGAAGCCGGCGGCCTCGTACTCGTCGACCCACTGCCGTGCCATCGCGGCGAACAGGCCGCCGGGCGTCGGCTCGGCCATGCCCGCCAGGAACCGTGCGACGCGCCCTGCGGCGTAGCGGCCGGCCCAGTGCACCGCTTCGTTGACGAGCTGCTCCTTGCCGCCGGGAAAGTAGTGCTGGAGCGAGCCCCTCGGCGCCTCGGCGTGGGCGGCGACGTCCCGCATCCCCGTGGCCACGACCCCGTCACGGCGGATGAGCTGCGCGGCGCTGAACACCATCCGTTCCCGCGGACCCCGTCCGGCCCCGGCCATCCTCGCCCGCCTTCCCGTGTCGTGCGTCGGTCCCCGCCTCACCCTATGACCACCGTCATGGGCACGGCTACTATGACCGTCGTCATAGAAGCGTCGCTCCGGCGGCGGACCCCTGCACACGGGCGGTACATCATGGACGTCGGATTCATCGGTCTCGGGATCATGGGACAGCCGATGGCGCTCAGACTGGCCCGCTCCCGGACGCCCCTGGTCGTCTGGAACCGCACGGCCGCCCGGGCCGAGCCGCTCCGCGCGGCCGGCGCCCACGTGGCGCAGGGCCCCGCCGAGGTCTTCGAGCGCGCCGAGGTGGTGCTGCTCATGACGGCCGACGAACCCGCCACCGACGCCGTCCTGGGGCGGGGCACCGCGGACTTCGCGCCGCGGGTCGCCGGACGGGTCGTGGTCCAGATGGGCACGGTCTCCCCCGGGCACTCCCGCGCCCTGGAGGCCGACGTCCGCGCGGCGGGCGGACACTACGTCGAAGCCCCCGTCTCCGGATCCCGGGTCCCGGCGGAGCAGGGCCGCCTGGTGGCGATGCTCGCCGGGGAGGACGAGGCGGTGGCGCGCGTGCGGCCGTTGCTCGCGCCCCTGTGCCACGAGACGTTCGTGTGCGGCCCGGCGCCCGACGCCCTGCTGACGAAGCTGTCGGTGAACCTGTTCCTGATCACGCTCGTCACCGGCTTCGCCGAGGCGTTCCACTTCGCCGAACGGCACGGGCTGGACCGGAAGCTGTTCCTGGACGTCCTGGACGCGGGTCCCATGGCCAGCGGGGTGTCCCGGATGAAGGCGCCCAAGCTGCTGGCCGGCGACTTCGCGGCGCAGGCCGCCGTCCGGGACGTCCTGAAGAACAACCGGCTGATCGCCGGGGCCGCCCGCGGGAACGGTCTGGCCTCCCCGCTGCTCGACGTCTGTCACGCCCTGTTCGAGGAGACGGTGTCGCTGGGGTACGGCGACCAGGACATGGTGGCCGTCCTGCGGGCGATCGAGTCGCGCACCGACGGCCCCCGCGAGGACGCCCTCCCGGAGGCCGTCACCGACCGGGCCGGTGCCGTCGGCCGGCCCGGGCCGCGGCCCCGGTGAGCCACCACGACCGGGCGTCCCGCCGGGATCGCCGAGGGCCGCGGCGCCCCGGCCGTCCGCCCGCCCGGCCCGGTCGGCGCCCACGGGCGGCCGTGCGGCCGGCCGGCCCGTCCCGGGTCGGCATATCCGGATTTTTGTCCGGAATGAATCGTGGAATTCGGGCGTGCGATTGCCGGCCGGACTTCTCCGTCGGACACCCGGCTGCCGTCTGGTTTTTCTGCGGTATTTGTGTGCGGGAGCTGTGTGTGTCGGTCGCGCGGTGGCGGCGTTGCGGTCGGCTTCGGGGAATTCGCGGAAATCCGTTCCGGCGCGGACTTGCGGCTCTCATTGTCCGTCGAGTAACTAGATGAAACATGAACCTGTTCAGTCGCGCTTCGTCCTCCCGTCGCCATGTGCCGGCCGCTGCACCCGAGTTCCCCGCCGGCTCGTCGGCCGCCGCCGTCCTGCCGGACCCCGCGCTGGCCGCGCTGACCGGAGAATGGGTCATCGATCCCGCACACAGCCGGATCGGTTTCTCCGTCCGGCACGCCATGGTGACCACGGTGCGCGGTTGCTTTTCGGAATACCAGAGCCGCCTCTACTTCGACGGCCGGAATCCGGCCCGGTCGCAGGCGGAGATCGTGGTGTCCACCGCCAGTGTCGACACAGGTGTGGAGCAGCGCGACGCCCACCTGACGGGGCGCGACTTCCTGGACGTCGCGCGTTATCCCCGCATGCGCTTCACCAGCACCGCCGTGGAATTCGCCGGCAACGACCTGTACCGGATGACCGGTGACCTCACCATCAAGGGGATCACGCGCCCCGTCGTGCTGGAGCTGACCTACATCGGCCACGTCGTGGACGCCTTCGGCGACGAGCGCGCCGGCTTCGACGGCACCACGACCATCAACCGCTCCGAATGGGGCCTGACCTACGACAGCCGGCTGGCCGAGGGAGGCGCGATGGTGAGCGAGAAGGTGCGCCTGCAGTTCGACATCGCCGCGATCCGGGTCGCCCGAGCGGCCGGCTGAGGGCCGTGGTGCCGGAGCGCGGTGGTTCCGGCCCGCACCGGCTCACCCGGTGCGGCACACGGTGTGCGGGTCGGCGCCCTCGGGCCCCGGAGGCGCGGTGAGCGGCTCGACGCTGCCCGCCGGGCGCCCGCACACCGTCGCCGAGCGCACCCGGTGGCCCCGGTAGGTCACCCGCACGATCGCGTAGCCGTGTCCTTTCTGGTCGGCATACGGCTGGCCGCCGGCGAAGCTGACCGTGCCCACCGGCAGGTTCGGGTTGGGGCGCCGGCGCAGGTCGGCCCAGGTCTCCGGGGCCGTCTGCGGGGCGTCGCCGTTCTTCGAGGCCCGGTACAGCACCGCGGTGGCGCTGTACGCCATGACCGTCTGGCCGCTGGAGAACAGCGCGTCCTCCCAGGGCCGGGCGGGATCGGCGAGCGCGGCCGGCCGCGCGCCCTCGGGGAGCAGCCCGGTCAGCGCGCGGTGGGCGTCCGCGTAGAAGCCGGTCGCGCCGACGAGGTCCATCGGCGCCAGCGCGGAGTGGTAGAGGGTGACCTCCGGCGGGATGCGCAGGCCCTCGCCCTCGTCGTAGTTGTTCTTCGTCAGGTCGTCGCCGGTGAACAGGGTGATGTTCCGGCCCGAGCAGCCCGGGGTGGAGCCGAGCTGGGACATCAGGTTGGGCACGTCCTCCACCCGGCCCGCGAAGTACAGGGCCCTGGGCACGGGGTCGCTCGCGCAGATCGCCTCGACCGGGGTGGTGAGTTCCGGTTCACCGCTGGGGCTCAGCCGGTAGGTCCGGGCGGGCAGCAGGGTGAAGCCGGCCCGGCCCAGCATGCGCTTGCCCACCCGGGCCTGCTCGGTGGTGTAGAAGTCCTTCTCGCTGCCGACCTTGCGGGAGAGCACCACGGCCCGCGCGCCGCGCTCCTTCCGGGCGAGCTGCCCGGCGACGACGAGCAGCGCGTCCGCCTGCTCCTCGTCGGTGGCGGCCAGGCCGAACCAGTTCGACAGCCGCCGCGCCAGGTGGCTGCCCGAGTTGGTGGTGCTCACCACGGGCAGGCCCGCACCCTTGAGGATCTCGCCGGCGTCGTCGCTCTCCGTGGTGTCGCGCCCCATGCCGACGACGCCGACGACGGACCGGTCGCGCCGGGCCAGGTCCGCGATGCGGTGGGCCATGGGCAGGGTGTGGAACATGTTCTCGCCCGCGTTGGCGAGCAGCACCCTTATCTTCGTCGGCTGGTGGGTGCTGACGTTGGTGTAGCGCTGGTAGAGGTAGACGCCCGTGATCTCCTCCAGCCCCTTGCGGGTGCGGCCCCGGTCCGCCGCGGTGACCGCGCCGGCGTAGACGATCGTCACGTACTTGTCCTCCGGGCCGATCCTCGCGTTCTCGGCCCTGATCGCCCTCTCGACGGCGTCGAAGGTGACCCCTTCGCCGGCCCCGTACAGCTCCAGGTCGTTGCCCGCGGCCAGCCGTACGTTCCCGGTGGCGACGCCCACGCACTGGTCGTCCATCAGGACCGAGTCCGTGTTGGAGCCCAGCAGCCGGCCCTCGCAGTACCGCTGGGCCATCCACCGGTTGCCGAGGAAGCCGACACCGAGGGCGATGGCGAGCACCACCGCAAGACAGGGCCGGGACCACAGCAGCCAGACGGCCGTACGGCGGATCCTGGTGGTGGAGTGCTGCGCGGAGTGCGGGCGGCGCAACTCGTCGGCGGGCAGCGGTATGCGCAGGATCCACGGCAGCGCCGCCGCCCGGCCGGGGGACTGGCCCGCGTTGAGGTTGGTCACCCACTCGCGGTACCTGACGTCCGCCCCGAACGCCCGCTGCGGATCCTCCTCCGGCCCGTCGGGCCGGGGCGCGGCGGGCCGTCCGGGGTCCTCGGAGCCCGGCGGCCGCAGCCGCTCGGCCGCCGGGACGGCGGCGAGCACCAGCAGCGGATCCACCTCACTGCGGCGGCTGCGCACGTCGCTGATGGCCCGCAGCAGCAGCAGGCCGCCGTCGTCCTCGGTGGCACACGGCAGGTACACCACGGGGGGAACCGTGCGCTTGCGGCGGCGCAGGTCCGCGGTCCTCGGCCGGAAGTTCTCGCGCAGGTCCTCCAGCAGGGCCAGCACCCGCAGCTCCACGTGGAACTGACGGGCCGTCGCATCGCCCGCCCGGGCGGCGACCACCTGCTGGGCGACGGCGAAGGCCCGGCCGCGGATGGTCTCCCACGACTTCGCCGGCCGCCACCGGGACCACTCGGCGGCCTCCGGCCGGTCGCTCGCGGGCGCCAGGAACGTGGTGGTCGCGAACCACCGGCTGGCCCTGCGCAGCCACAGCAGCGGCGGCGCGCTGCGCGCCAGCAGGTGCGCCGCGCCGAACGCCACCAGCGCCAGCGCCCCGCCCCACACGGCCGTCCGCCAGCCGCCCTCGCCCAGCAGCACGCTCAGGCAGGCGATGAACATCGCCCCCACGAAACCGGACGGGTTCACCACCGTGCCGAGGGTGTCCGCCAGCGCCGAGGCACGGCTCGTCCCGCCGGCGCCGTCCGGGTCGCGCTCCGGGCGCCACCGCAGCTCGGCCAGCCGCCGCATCAGCCGTTCGCGGCGCTGCGCGGCGGACCACACCGTGGTCACCTCACCGCCGACCTCCGGCGCGGCCTGCTCGATCGCCCGCAGCAGCCGCGAGCGCGGGAAGGCGAACGGCTTGTACTGCGAGTGGTTCTGGTTGTCCCAGGGGTGCTCGCACAACTGGCGCACCATGTCGATCGCGCAGGAGTACGCGTCCGCACCGCCCGAGCCGTCCAGCCGCTTGGCCATCAGCCCCCGCGGCTGATGGCCCTGGCGGACGAACTCCACGATCTGCGCGACCCGCCGGTCGAGCGTCCCGGCCGGATCCTCCTCGGCGGCCTGCAGGACCACCAGCGGTGTCACCGGGGGGTTGTCCCGGAAGCCGTCGACGAGCCGTCTCATCAGCTCGAACACCGCGTCGGCCGCCCCGATCCCGGCGCTGCCGCTCCACACCTCTCTTCTCACGTGCTCCGCCCCCGTCGCATCGGTCCTGTCCGGCGCCCCCGGATCCGATGGAGATACCCAGACCGAACGGCACTGCACCGCACCTGTGTTCCAGCTGTTCCACGGTTCTGTCACGGACCGGCCGGTTCACCGGCCGAGGGCACCGGCCGCACCGCCGCGCCCGGGCCTCCCGCGCGGCCGGCGGCGGCCCGGGGGAGGGAGAAACGGGCCGGCACCCGCGCAAGTGGCCGGGCTCACATGGCGTGACAGGGGTGGCGCCGACACCATGGGTGCTCCGTCACCGGCAGGCTGAAGGGATCGAGCATGTTCCGCAAGGTGCTGGTCGCCAACCGCGGCGAGATCGCGATTCGCGCGTTCCGCGCAGGCTACGAGCTGGGCGCGCGCACGGTCGCCGTCTTCCCCCACGAGGACCGCAACTCGCTGCACCGGCTGAAGGCGGACGAGGCCTACGAGATCGGCAGCCCCGGGCACCCGGTGCGGGCCTACCTGTCGGTGGAGGAGATCGTCCGCGCGGCGCGCCGGGCGGGAGCGGACGCCGTCTACCCCGGCTACGGGTTCCTGTCGGAGAACCCCGACCTGGCGCGGGCCTGCGAGGAGGCGGGGATCACCTTCGTCGGGCCGAGCGCGCACATCCTGGAGCTGACCGGGAACAAGGCGCGCGCGGTGGCCGCCGCCCGCGAGGCCGGCGTCCCGGTACTGGGTTCCTCGGCGCCCTCCACCGACGTCGACGAACTCGTGCGAGCCGCCCAGGACATCGGCTTCCCCGTGTTCGTCAAGGCGGTGGCGGGCGGCGGAGGGCGCGGCATGCGCCGCGTGACGGACCCCGCCCGGCTGCGGGAGGCCGTCGAGGCGGCCTCCCGGGAGGCGGCGTCCGCCTTCGGCGACGCCACCGTGTTCCTGGAGAAGGCCGTCGTCGACCCGCGCCACATCGAGGTGCAGATCCTCGCCGACGGGCGGGGCGAGGTCATCCACCTGTTCGAGCGGGACTGCTCGGTGCAGCGCCGCCACCAGAAGGTGATCGAGCTGGCGCCCGCACCCGGCCTCGACCCCGTGCTGCGCGAGCGCATCTGCGCCGACGCGGTGAGGTTCGCCCGGCGGATCGGCTACCGCAACGCGGGCACCGTGGAGTTCCTGCTGGACCGCGACGGCAACCACGTCTTCATCGAGATGAACCCGCGCATCCAGGTGGAGCACACGGTCACCGAGGAGGTCACCGACGTCGACCTCGTCCAGGCGCAGATGCGCATCGCCGCCGGCGAGACCCTGGCCGACCTCGGGCTGTCGCAGGAGTCCGTCACGTTGCGGGGCGCCGCGCTGCAGTGCCGCATCACCACCGAGGACCCGGCCAACGGCTTCCGCCCGGACACCGGCCGGATCAGCGCCTACCGCTCACCCGGCGGCTCGGGCATCCGCCTCGACGGCGGCACCACCCACGCCGGCACGGAGATCAGCGCGCACTTCGACTCGATGCTGGTCAAACTCACCTGCCGGGGACGGGACTTCACCACCGCGGTCAACCGGGCCCGGCGTGCCCTGGCCGAGTTCCGCATCCGCGGCGTGGCCACCAACATCCCCTTCCTGCAGGCCGTGCTCGACGACCCGGACTTCCAGGCCGGCCGGGTGACCACGTCGTTCATCGAGCAGCGCCCGCAGCTGCTCACCGCGCGCCACTCCGCCGACCGCGGCACGAAACTGCTGACCTACCTCGCCGACGTCACGGTGAACAAGCCGCACGGCGAGCGCCCCGACCTGATCGACCCGCTGACCAAGCTGCCCCCACTGCCGGCCGGCGAGCCGCCGGCCGGCTCCCGGCAGCGGCTCGCCGAACTCGGCCCCGAGGGCTTCGCCCGCTGGCTGCGCGCGTCACCGGCCATCGGCGTCACCGACACCACCTTCCGCGACGCCCACCAGTCGCTGCTGGCCACCCGGGTCCGCACCAAGGACATGCTCGCCGTCGCCCCGGTCGTGGCGCGCACCCTGCCCGGGCTGCTGTCCCTGGAGTGCTGGGGCGGCGCCACCTACGACGTCGCCCTGCGCTTCCTCGCCGAGGACCCGTGGGAGCGCCTGGCCGCCCTGCGGGAGGCCGTGCCCAACATCTGCCTGCAGATGCTGCTGCGCGGCCGCAACACCGTCGGCTACACGCCCTACCCGACGGAGGTGACCGACGCCTTCGTCCAGGAGGCGGCGGCCACCGGCATCGACGTCTTCCGCATCTTCGACGCCCTCAACGACGTCGACCAGATGCGTCCGGCCATCGACGCCGTACGGGAGACCGGAACGGCCGTCGCGGAGGTGGCCCTGTGCTACACCGCCGACCTGTCCGACCCGTCCGAGCGGCTCTACACCCTGGACTACTACCTGCGTCTGGCCGAGCGGATCGTGGCCGCCGGCGCCCACGTCCTGGCCGTGAAGGACATGGCGGGCCTGCTGCGGGCACCGGCCGCGGCGACACTGGTGGCGGCCCTGCGCCGGGAGTTCGACCTCCCGGTCCACCTCCACACCCACGACACCGCCGGCGGCCAGCTCGCCACCTACCTCGCCGCGGTCCAGGCCGGGGCGGACGCGGTGGACGGGGCGGTGGCCTCGATGGCGGGCACCACCTCGCAGCCGTCCCTGTCGGCGATCGTGGCGGCGACCGACCACTCCGACCGCCCCACCGGCCTGGACCTGAAGGCCGTCGGCGACCTGGAACCGTACTGGGAGAGCGTCCGCAAGGTGTACGCGCCCTTCGAGGCGGGTCTGGCCTCGCCCACCGGCCGCGTCTACCACCACGAGATCCCCGGCGGCCAGCTCTCCAACCTGCGCACCCAGGCGATCGCGCTCGGCCTGGGCGACCGCTTCGAGGAGATCGAGACGATGTACGCCGCCGCCGACCGGATGCTCGGCCGCCTGGTGAAGGTCACCCCCTCGTCGAAGGTGGTCGGTGACCTGGCGCTCCACCTGGTCGGGGCCGGCGTGTCCCCGAAGGACTTCGAGGCGGATCCGGACCGGTTCGACATCCCCGACTCCGTCGTCGGGTTCCTGCGCGGTGAGCTGGGCACCCCGCCCGGCGGCTGGCCCGAGCCGTTCCGCAGCAAGGCGCTGCGGGGCCGCGCGGAGGCCGGGCCGGCGCGGGAACTGACCGCCGCCGACCGCGAGGGCCTGGCCGAGGACCGGCGGGCGACGCTCAACCGGCTGCTGTTCCCCGGCCCGGCGCGCGAGTTCGAGACGCACCGCGACACCTACGGCGACACCTCCGTGCTGGACAGCAAGGACTTCTTCTACGGGCTGCGCCCGGGCAAGGAGTACGCCGTCGATCTCGACCCCGGCGTGCGGCTGCTGATCGAGCTGCAGGCCGTCGGCGACGCGGACGAGCGCGGCATGCGCACCGTGATGGCGTCGCTCAACGGCCAGCTGCGGCCGATCCAGGTCCGCGACAGGGCGGCGGCCTCGGACGTGCCCGCCACGGAGAAGGCCGACCGGGCGAACCCGGGCCACGTCGCCGCGCCGTTCGCCGGCGTGGTGACCCTCGCGGTCGCCGAGGGCGACGAGGTGGCCGCCGGCGCCACGGTGGCCACCATCGAGGCGATGAAGATGGAGGCCGCGATCACCACCGCGAAGGCCGGCAGGGTGGCCAGGCTGGCCGTCCACCCCGTCCAGCAGGTCGAGGGCGGCGATCTCCTGGTGGAGCTGTCCTGAGCCGCGCCGGTCCCTTCGGGAACCGGCCGGAGCCGCCTCGCCGCCGACGAGGGGCACGGCCCGCCGCCGGGCCCCCGCCGGCGGCGGGCCCGCGGGGAATCGTGGCCGCCGGTGCCTTGCCCGCGCCGGGCGCCCGGCGCACGCTGGTCCTATGGGTGCGCGCGACGGCCCCACGCTCATCACCTCCGTGCAGCGGGCCTTCCGGCTGCTGGAGGCGGTGAGCGCGCACGAGAACGGTGCGCCGGCCAAGCAGCTGGCCCGGGAGACGGGCCTGCCCCTGGCCACCGCCTACCACCTGCTGCGGACGCTGGTGAACGACGGCTACGTCAGGAAGCTGGACGACGGCGGGTTCGTCCTGGGCGACAAACTCCAGGCGCTGCACGGGGCGGCCCGCGGCCAGACCCTGCTCAGCCGTGTGCGCCCCACGCTCGCCGCGCTGCGGGACGACCTCGCGACGGCCGCCTACCTCACCTTCTACGAGGACGGCGAGATCCGGATCGCGGACATCGTCGACGGCCCCCGGGCACCCCGGACGGACCTGTGGGTGGGGTTCGCGGACGCGGGGCACGCCACCGCCCTGGGCAAGTCCGTGCTGCGGGAACTGGACGAGGAGGCCCGCAAGGACTACCTCTCCCGGCACCACCTCGCCGACCTCACACCGCGCACCATCACCAGCCCCCCGGAGCTGCTCCGGCGGATCGACTCCTCACCCGTCGCGCCGGCCGTCACGGACCTGCAGGAGTACTCCCTCGGCACGGTCTGCGTCGCCGTGCCCGTCTACCGCGGGGACACGCTCGGCTCGCTCGGCGTCTCGCTGCCGGCGGACCGGCTTCCCCGGCTGGAGGAGGTCCGGACGCGGCTGATACCGGTCGCGAGCCGCGTCACCCGGGCCCTGTCGCTCACTATCTGAAATCCCGGTCCTTGTGACGCCCCGACCGACCGCCTTTCCTGGATGAAACGGAAATACCGGGACCCGGCTCCGGCAGATGTAGTGCGCATATGGATGAGGATCACGGAATAAGCATGAGTCAGACTCAAGACCACCGCGGCGACCCCCGGCCGATACGGCCGGCCGCGAACCCGCCGGCCGCGCGTGGCGCGCCGGCCCGTCGGCGCGCGCAGCCGGCCGCCGGCACGGCCGTGCTGCCCGCGCTGCCCGTCCTGATCGTGATCGTCGTCGCGCTCGTCGACCTCTGCGGCGGAGCGGGGATGATCTGGCTGCCCCTGCTCGCCGCCGGACCCGCCCTGGCCGCCAGCACCAACGGGCCGCGAGGCGTCCTGTGCGTCGGTCTCTTCGCCGCCGTGCTGGGCGCCCTGCTCGGCGTCCGGGACGGCGTCCCGGGCCGTGAGCTGTCGGCCGTCCTGTCCGCCCTGGTGGCCGTCACCCTGGCGAGCGGCCTGGCCAGCGCCCTGCGCGGACGCCGTGAACGGGTGCTCGCGGCCGTCCGCTCGGTCGCCGAGGCCGCCCAGCAGGCCCTGCTCACACCCGTACCGGCGACCGTCGGACCGTTCCGGGTGGCGGTGCGCTACAGCGCCGCAGCGGCGGAGGCCCGTATCGGCGGAGACCTGTACGCGCTGGTGTCCACCCCGCACGGCACCAGGCTGATCGTCGGCGACGTGCGCGGCAAGGGCCTGCCGGCGGTGGGCACCGCCGCGCTGGTGCTCGGCGTCTTCCGGGAGGCCGCCTACGACGAGCGGGACCTCCTCGCGGTCGTCGACCGGATCGAGCGGAGCCTGGCGCGCAACCTCGGGCACGACGACTTCGTCACCGCCGTGGTCGCGGGGTACCCGCGGGCCGGGCACCTGGAAGTGGTCAACTGCGGACACGCCCCTCCGCTGCTGGTCCGCGCGTCGGGCGGGGTCGTGGCGGTGGAACCCGCGCATCCCGCCCCGCCCCTGGGGCTGCGCGCCCTGTCGGGGGAGGCCCCCGCGCTCCAGGTGCTGCCCTTCGCCGAGGGTGATCAACTGCTGCTCTACACCGACGGGGTCACGGAGGCCCGCAACCGCAGCCGCGAGTTCTACCCGCTCGCCGAGGGCCTGGCGCGCCACGTCTGCGACGAGCCGGAGCGCACCCTCGCCGCCCTCCACGGCGAACTGCTCGCCCATGTGGGCGGACGGCTGCACGACGACGCCGCGCTGCTCCTGCTGCAGAAACCGGCCGCCCGCGAGCCCCGCGCGGCGGGTTCGGACGGCGGACGGCGGGCCGTCGGGCGGCCCGGGGGAGCACAGGCCGCCGGGCGGCCTCCGGGAGCGGCGGACGGGTGTGCCTCCCGCGCGCCGCGCGGCGCGCGGTCCGGTTCCCGGCGGCCGGGGGACGGTCGCG
Source organism: Streptomyces sp. NPDC052701 (assembly GCF_040678355.1). Lineage (NCBI taxonomy): Bacteria > Bacillati > Actinomycetota > Actinomycetes > Kitasatosporales > Streptomycetaceae > Streptomyces > Streptomyces sp. NPDC052701. The sequence goes on along the minus strand of NZ_JBFATO010000028.1, from coordinate 36,076 downwards.
CGAACCCGCTGGCGCGGGAAGCCTGACCGGCGCCGGCGACGCACGGCACCGGCGACGCGCGGAGCCGATACCCGCCGCGCGCGGATGTGCCGGCCCGCGCCGGACCCGCCCACGGCCGCGCGCTCACACCGCGACGAGGTCGGCCCACCGGGTCACGCCGCCGGGGTGGGTGCGCACGCCGTGCCGGGTCGCCAGGGCGTGGACGATGCCCTCGCCCCGGCCGTGCTCGTCCGGATCGATTCCCGCGCGCGCTTGCCCGGCCGCCCGCGCGGGTCCTCCGTCGGTGACCTCCACGCGCAGGGTGCCGAGATTCCCGGCCCGGCTCCACGACAGCCGCAGTTCCGCCGGGGGCAGGGCGTGCAGGACCGCGTTGGTGAGCAACTCCGAGACCACGAGGAGCGAGTCCTCCACGATCCCGGGCGAGACGTCCCAGGCGGCGAGGACCGCCTGGGCGCGCCGGCGTACGGCCGAGACGGCGTCGGGGGCGTGCGGCAGTGGGCACACGTGCTCGAGCGCCTCCCTGATCGCCGTATTGAGCTGTACCGCCATCTTTGCTCTCCTCCGGTGAGCGCTGCCGGCTGGACGCCGGGCCTCAGCGCGCGGTGCCGGGGCCACATGGCACGCTAGGCGCCCGGCCGGGGCGGTGCAATGAACGAGGGTCGGCATTACCGAACAAACGCCTACATGGGGATGAAAAGGGCGTATTGGTCACACGGCAGATCTCTCAGGACGGGGCTAGGCTCGCTTTATGGCCGGCCCTGTCCAGTCGATCGAACGGGCGGCGGCGATACTGCGTCTGCTCGCGGGCGGGCCCCGCCGACTCGGACTCGGCGAGGTGGCGGCCTCGCTCGGTCTGGCGAAGGGCACCGCCCACGGCATCCTGCGCACCCTGCAGCACGTGGACTTCGTGGAACAGGACGAGGCGACGGGAAAGTACCAGCTCGGAGCCGCCCTGCTGCACCTGGGCACCAGCTACCTCGACGTCAACGAGCTGCGGTCGCGCTCCATCAACTGGGCCGACGCCCTGGCCGCCCGCAGTGGCGAGGCGGTCCGCCTGGGCACCCCCCTGGAGGGCAGGGTCCTCGTCGTCCACCACGTGTTCCGGCCGGACGACACGCTGCAGACCCTGGACGTGGGCGCGCTGCTGCCGCTGCACGCCTCCTCGCTCGGCAAGGTCCTGCTGGCCTTCGGGACCGCGCCCCTGGAGTCCGCCCTCGAATCCGGGCTGGAGACGTACACCCGGCACACCCTGGTCGTGCCCGAACACCTCACCCGGGCGCTCGCCGAGGTCCGGGAACTCGGATGGGCCGCCGAGGTCCAGGAGATGAGCATGGGCGAAGCCGGCGTCGCCGCACCGATCCGGGGGCACGGCGGACTCGTGGTGGGAGCCATCGGCATGTCCGGCCCGGTCGAGAGGATCTGCGACGGCCAGGGCCGCCCCCGGCCGAACCTGATCACCCTGCTCCGCGAGGCCGCACGGGCCATCTCCAGAGACCTGGGCGCGGCCCGCTGGTAGTCCCACCGCCCTCGACACACCGGAAGGCAGAACCGGACATGGTTGCACGGTACGTAATGTCCATCGATCAGGGCACCAACTCCACCCGATGCATCCTGTTCGACCACCAGGGGCGGCTGGTGTCGGTCGCCCAGCGGGAGCACCAGCAGCACTTCCCCCGGCCCGGATGGGTCGAGCACGACGCCCTGGAGATCTGGCGCAACCTGCAGCGCATCGTGCCCGAGGCGCTCTCCGCCGTCGGCATCGGCATCGAGGAGGTCGCCGCCATCGGTCTCGCCAACCAGCGGGAGACGACGGTGCTGTGGGACCGGCGCACGGGCGCCCCGCTGGGCAGGGCGATCGTCTGGCAGGACACCCGCACGGCACCGCTCGTCGAGGAGCTGGGACGGGACCCGGGAGACGCCTTCTTCCTCGACCGGTGCAGCCTGCCCCCCTCCACGTACTTCTCCGCGCTGCGGCTGCGCTGGCTGTTTGACCATGTCCCCGGGCTGGAGCGGCGCGCCAGGGACGGCGAGGTGCTGTTCGGCACGATGGAGAGCTGGCTGATCTGGAACCTCACGGGCGGCACGGACGGCGGCCTGCACATCACCGACGTCACCAACGCCAGCCGCACCATGCTGATGAACATCCGCACCCTCGCCTGGGACGAGGAACTGCTGGACTTCTTCGGCGTGCCTCGCCCGATGCTGCCCGAGATCCGCTCCTCGGCCGAGCGGTACGGCGAGGCCCGCTCGGTCCTGCCCGGCGTCCCCCTCACGGCCGCCCTCGGGGACCAGCAGGCCGCCCTGTTCGGCCAGACCTGCTTCTCCCCGGGCGAGGTGAAGTGCACCTACGGGACGGGCAGCTTCCTGCTGCTCAACACCGGCACCGAGGTCGTGCGGTCCCGGCACGGGCTCCTGGCGACCGTGGCCTACAAGATCGGCGACCGGCCCCCGGCCTACGCGCTGGAGGGGTCGATCGCCGTCACCGGCGCCCTGGTCCAGTGGTTCCGCGACCGCCTGGGGCTGATCAGCAGCGCGGCGGAGATCGAGACCCTCGCGCGCACGGTCGACGACAACGGCGGCTGCTACGTCGTCCCCGCGTTCTCGGGCCTGTTCGCGCCCCGCTGGCGCAGTGACGCCCGCGGCGTCATCGTCGGCCTGACCTCGTACATCACCAAGGGCCATCTGGCCCGGGCCGTCCTGGAGGCCACCGGCTGGCAGACAAGGGAGGTCGTCGACGCCATGAACGCCGACTTCTCGGTCCCCCTGAAGGAGCTCAAGGTGGACGGCGGCATGACGGCGGACAACCTGCTCATGCAGTTCGTCGCCGACGTGCTCGACGTGCCCGTGGTGCGGCCCATGGTCGCCGAGACGGTCTCCCTCGGCGCCGCCTACGCCGCGGGGCTCGCCGCCGGCTACTGGTCGGACCTCGCGGTCCTGCGCCGTCACTGGCACCGGGCGGCCCAGTGGCTGCCGGACATGGACCCCGGGTACCGGGAGGCCGAGTACGACAACTGGCAGCGGGCCGTCGAACGGTCGCTGGGGTGGATCAGGCCGCCCAGGTCCCCGTGACCCGGGTCAGTCGACGGGCCACGTGTGGACCGGGGCGTTGAGGTGCATGTAGTCGATGTACTGCTGCGTCATCCGCCGCAGGGCCTCGTGGCGGGGGCAGTGCGCGGAGGCGTCGATGTGGTGGAACATCTCCTTCTGCCAGACCGCCCCGTTGCGGCCGGTGACGCACCGCTGCTCGATGACGCCGAGCAGGGGTTCCCGCCAGGCCGCGTCCATGCCGGAGCGCTCCAGCCCCCGGTGCGCGAGCGGCAGCAGGCGCCGCAGGACCAGTTCGGGCACCGGCACCTCGCCCATGCCGGGCCAGTACAGCCGGGCCTCGATGCCGTGCCGTGCGGCCGTGTGCAGGTTCTCCTCGGCCGCCGAGAAGGACATCCGCGACCACACCGGCCGCTCCTCCTCCACCAGGGCGCGGGTGAGCCCGTAGTAGAAGGCGCCGTTGGCGAGGGTGTCGGCGACGGTCGGGCCGGCGGGCAGCACACGGTTCTCCACCCGCAGGTGGGGCTTGTCGTGGGCGACGGCGTAGACGGGGCGGTTCCAGCGGTAGATCGTGCCGTTGTGCAGGGTGAGCTCGGCCAGCTCGGGGATGTCGCCGCGGTCCAGCGTCTCGACGGGGTCCTGCTCGTCGCACAGGGGCAGCAGCGCCGGGAAGTAGCGCAGGTTCTCCTCGAAGAGGTCGAAGACGCTGTTGATCCACCGCTCGCCGAACCACACCCGGGGCCGCACCCCCTGCTCCTTGATCTCCTGCGGGCGGGTGTCGGTGGCCTGCTCGAACAGCGGGACGCGGGTCTCGTGCCACAGTTCCCTGCCGAGCAGGAAGGGCGAATTGGCCGCCAGGGCGACCTGGACCCCGGCGATGGCCTGCGCCGCGTTCCAGTAGCCGGGGAACTCCTCGGGCGACACCTGCAGGTGGAACTGGGTGCTGGTGCACGCGGCCTCCGGCGTGATCGTGTCCGCGTAGGTGCGCAGCCGGTCGACGCCGTCCACCTCCAGGCGCAGGTCCTCGCCCCTGGCGGCGAAGATCTGGTCGTTGAGGAGCCGGTAGCGCGGGTTCTCCGACAGCGCCGCCCCCTCGACGTCCTCCTGCCGCAGGGTGGGCAGGATGCCGATCATGATCAGGTGAGCGCCGACGGTCCGGGCACGCTGCTCCGCGTGGTTGAGCGCGGCGCGGATCTCGGACTCCCAGGCGTCGGGGCCGCCCGCCGTCAGGTGGCGGGGCGGGACGTTGATCTCCAGGTTGAACCGGCCCAGCTCGGTGGACCAGGCGGGGTCCGCGATCGCCTCCAGCACGGCGCTGTTGCGCATCGCCGGCTCGGCCGCGTCGTCGACCAGGTTCAGCTCGATCTCCAGCCCCACCCGGGGCCGGTCGGAGTCGAACCGGGACGCGCGCAGCATCTGCGCGAACGCGTCGAGGCACTCCTGCATCTTGATCCGGTAGCGGCGGCGGTCCTCGCGGGTGAAGACCATCGCCGGGACGTCCCGTCCCATCGGCCCTCCCAGTCTTCCCTCCTCGGACGCTCTCTCCCAAGCCTCGCACCGCCGGGGGGAATCGACCATGCGGGGGGCGGGGTCCGCGCCGGGGGGGGCGGGGCCGGCGGCCGCACGGGACGGCCCGGCCGGCGGGCCGGTCAGGGACCGGAGGGGGTGAGCACCACGAAGTCCGCGCCGGACGGGTCGAGGCACAGGGCCAGCCGGCCGACGCCCTCCGCGTCCTCCGGCCCCATCTGCACACGGCCGCCGTTGCCGGTGACCGCGGCGACCGCGGCGTCGCAGTCGGTGACGGCGAAGACCGGATGCCAGTACGGCCGCCCGTCCGCCAGGGTCAGGTCCTGCGCGGGCAGCTCCATCAGACCGCCGTGCATGCGCTCCTCGGGAAGCCCGGCGGGCGTGATGAGGCTGTAGGTGCCCCCGCCGTCCGGGAGCTCCATGTCGCCGAACTGCCAGCCCAGGACGCCGCCGTAGAACTCCTTCGCGGCCGCGGCGTCGCTCGTGTACAGCTCCGTCCAGCACAGCGAGCCCGGCTCGTCCACCAGCTCGACGCCCTTGCTCCTGCCCGGCTGCCAGACGGCGAACTGGCCCCCCAGCGGATCGCTGTACTGGGCCATCCGGCCCCAGTCGTCGAGATCCGTCGGCGCCACCCGCACCGTGCCGCCCGCGCTCTCCACGGCCCGGGTGGCGGCGTCGGCGTCGGTGACGCTGTAGTAGACCATCCAGGCGGGACGCGCGCCCTCCTCGGTGAGCCTGCCGAGCCCGGCGACGATCCTGCCGTCCTTGCGGAACATCCCGCCTTCCGCGTCCTCCCCCTCGCCCATGGACTCGTAGTCCCACCCGAGCACCGCGCCGTAGAAGGCCGCGGCGGCCCGGACGTCGGGGACTCCCAGGTCGAGCCAGCAGGGTGAGCCGGGGACGAAGTCAGTGGTGATCATGGTGATTCCCCCTTCGCGGATCCTGTGTCACCCCAGCGTGACACCGGGCACTGACACTCGCCCGCCGACCGCCCCGGACCCCTCGGGCGTCACGCGCAGGTGATCTCGTCGCGCGGGGTGTAGCGGGTGCGGAACGGCTCCCGCCTCACCTCCCGGCCGTCGTCGAGGAAGACCCGTTCCACGGTGACGTCGAAGCCCTCGAGCGGGGTCTGCGGCACGCACTGCTCGCCGGTGCCGGTCCTCTTCGCCGGCTGCTTCACCCGGGTGCGCGGTCCCTTGACCGACCTGATCTCGTCGTACTTCCTGGTGCCGAGGAAGGTGACGGTCACGGAGGTGTCGGTGGACTCGGCCTGGATGTAGAGGGCCTTGCCGGAGTCGTTGGCGAACCTCAGGTCGAGGCTGCCCCAGGCGACCGTCGCCTCACGGCCCTCCGGGTAACGCTCGATGTAGAAGGAGTGGGCGCCGTACTCGACGGGCTCGACCCCGGCGAAGAACATCGCGTTGAAGACGGTCGTGGCCACGGCGGAGACACCGCCGCCGGGCGCCTTGGTGAACTGGTCGTCGAGGATCATGACGCCTTCGACGAAGCCGTTGGCCTCGGTGCGTTCGCCGACGGTCCGGTTGAAGCTCCAGGTCTCGCCGGGCATGACCAGGGAGCCGTTGATGAGTTCCACGGCCCGGCCGATGTTCTTCGTGCGGTACGGGGCCGGCTCGAAGCGGACGGTGAAGGAGGACATCTTCTCCGTCAGCCCCAGCCGCGCGGCGTTGTCGCCGGTCAGCTCCGGCAGGGTCCTGCGGGTGGCCACCTCGCCGGTGCGGGCGGTGCCCGTCCTGGTGAGCAGAGGCAGCACGGCCTCGCCCAGGGCCTCGTCGGTGACCTGGACGCCGACCCTGCCGGCGGAGGCCACCACGACCTTGTCGCCGTCGAGCCGCAGCGTGGCGTTCCTCGAGGTGGTGGTGACGCCGGCCAGGGGGCGGGCCACCGCGGGGGCGGCGCGCAGGCCCTTCGCGTCGAGCTTCGGGACGAGCGTGCCGGCGCTGTCCGGCCGCATCGTCAGGTACTCGCCCAGGACGGCGGGGCCGATCGTGAACCGCCTGCCCTCCGCGGTGAGCGTGACGGGCGCCGACATGGCCGGCCCCGCGAAGTCGCGCACCGCCCGCCGTACCTCCCGCGCCGTGACCTCGGGGTCGGTCCGGCGGGCGGGCAGAACCGTCACCGGGTCCGCTCCGCCCCGCAGGAAGGCGGCCCGCAGGGGGGCGACCGCGGCGTCCACGTCCAGCGCGTACCCGGTGCGCGGCGCCGTCTCCTCGACGCGGCCGCGCGCGAAGGCGACGGCGCCGTTGCGCACCTTCTGGTCGAGGGACTTCGCCAGCTTCCCCAGGACGGCACGGGCCTTGTCCTCATCGACACGGACGGCCGGCTCGATGGCGCCGCCCGAGCGGAACAGCCCGCCGATCACGCCGACCGGATCGGTGCCGGTGCGTGCCGCCCGGTCCAGGGTGCGCCGGACGTCGAAGGCGATCCCGGCCTGCCGCGGATCGACCGTGCCGGTCCGGTCGCCGACCTTCACGGCCAGCTTCCGCGGACCGGCCGCGACCAGGCGCTCCTCCAGCTTCCGGGTGGCCTCCGCGCGGCTCAGGCCCCCGATGTCCACACCGCGCACCGTCGTGCCCGTCTCGATCTCGCCGCCCGTGAGCAGCAGCCCGGCCAGGTACAGCCCGCCCACGCCGACGGTCAGGGCACCGCCGGCCAGAGCGAGGGGCGGCACGGAGCGTATGCGGGGGCGCATGGTTCTCCCGGACGGGTGATCGACAGGACGGCGCGGCGCGGCTGCGCGCGGGCAACCACGCCAAAATATCCCCAACCGGGTGATGAACGTGTATCTCCCGGGCCACGTATGCCCCAGATCACGCCGGACGTCCACCGCGCGGTCGTCCCGCCGGGAGGCGGTGCGAGGCGTGGAGGCCGGTCGCCGGCCGGTCCGTCAGGCGCCGAGCTTGCCCACGGCGTCGCCGAGCGACTGGGCGAGGGTGCGCAGGTCCTGCTCGGCCGGCGCGGCCGTGCCCAGCCGGCCGACCAGCTCGCCCCTGGTCAGGAGCACCGCGGCTCCCGCGTACCGCTCGTCCGCGCGTGCCGCGGCGTCGATCACCCGGGCCCTGCCCTCCAGCAGGACCAGCGCGGCATCGTCGTCGCGCGCGTCGAGCAGTTCCCTGACATGGCTCTCGTCGATCACGGGTCGGCCTTTCCGGTCGTCGTCGGAGGGATGCCCCGGTACCGCGGGGCAGGGGCCCCGCCGTACCGGCGTGCTGCGGGTTCCCGCGGGCGGGCGGGGTCAACCGTCGGCCGCCGGTGCGGAAGGCCGCGCACGCCTGTCGCGCCGGGCGGGGAGCCGGGGGGCGCCGGGTGCGCGGGCGGCGCAGTGCCGCGCGGTCCGCGGTCAGCCTGCCGAGGCGTCCGAGCGCAGCCGCACCTGCTCCTCCAGCTGCCGGAGGCTGGAGTCCAGGGCGTCCTGCACGGCCTTCTCGCCGGGGTCGTGGCCCTCGTCGAAGAACGACAGGTGCACCGTCACCTCGCTGGCTCCGCTGCCGATGCCGGCGACCTGGAGCCAGCCGGTGTAGCCGCCTCGCTCACGCGTGCCCCACTCGAGCCGCATCTGGTCGGGCCGCGCGCGCAGCAGGGCGGAGGTGTCCGCGTCGGTGCGGTCCTCGTGCACGGTGACGGCGGGAAGGTCCCCGGCCTCCACGTGCAGGGCCTCCGGCAGCCAGGTGTCCATCCGGCCGATGTCGGCGGCCTGGTCGAAGACCTGCTCGGGCTGGGCGGTCATGGTGCGGGAGCGTTCGTACTCGGTCATCGCGACACCGTCCTCGGCTCGGGGGTCGTCCCTCGGACGCGTGCCCGGAATGCCCCGGCATAAGCCCTTGAGCGGCGTCTCGTCGTCTTCGCGGGTCCGGTGCGGGGGAGGCCCGCGGTGTCACGGCGATGCCGGTCAGGGCCCTTGCCGCCGGTGACGGTGACGGTGACGGTGTCGCTGTCGCTGTCGACTGCGGACGTGCGATCCCTCTTCTTCCCCCGGCGGGCCGCCGGTGCCACCGGGACCCTCGGCGCACTGTGACGAGTCGCCCGGTCTCTGCGACGTGTCGCCCGGAATTCGTCCGATGACCTTCACGGCAAGATCCTTGTCGTGGCAGGAAGGCCCGTGTCAGGATGCCGGGTCGTCATACGTGCGGCGCCCGGGTTCGATGTGCCGCGACCCCGCCGCGCCCGCCGGACAGGGAGTCGTGTGAGCGAGACCGAGGTGACCACCGCACCGCGCCCCCTGCTGCTGGCCGACGGCCGGCCCGCCGCCCGGGCGTGGTCGCTGGACCCCGCCCTGAAACACCTGAACCACGGCTCGTTCGGCGCGGTCCCGCTGGCGGCGCAGGAGCGCCAGGAGATCCTGCGCGCGGAGATGGAACGTTCGCCCGTGGTGTGGTTCCCCGCGCTGCCGCGGCGGATCGCCGCGGCCCGCGCCGAGCTCGCCGCCTTCCTCCACGTCGCCGCGGACGACCTCGCCCTGGTGCCCAACGCCAGCGCCGGCGCCAGCGTGGTGTTCGCCGCCCTGGACCGCCGCCGCGGCGGGGAGATCGTCGTCACCGACCACGGCTACGGGGCCGTGACCATGGGCGCCGAACGGCTGGCGCGCCGCTGGGGAGGCAGGGTGCGCACCGCCCGGGTGCCGCTGGACGCGGACGAGGACCAGGCCTACGAGGCGGTGGCCGCCGAGATCGGCGAGGCCACCGACCTCGTCGTCGTCGACCAGATCACCTCGCCGACCGCCCGCCGCATGCCGGTGGAGCGGATCGGCGCGCAGGCGCGGCGCCATGGCGTCCCGGTCCTCGTCGACGGCGCCCACGCCCCCGGCCTCCTCGCCGCCCCGCTCGACGGCGCGACGTACGACTTCTGGACCGGCAACCTGCACAAGTGGGCCTGCGCCCCGCGCGGCACCGCGGCGCTGGTCGCCCGCGGCCCCCTGCGCGACCGGCTGTACCCCCTGATCGACTCCTGGGGCGCGGCCGATCCGTACCCCGGCCGCTTCGACCAGCAGGGCACGGTCGACGCCACCGCCCACCTGGCCGCGCCCGCCGCGCCGGCCTTCGTCGACCGCACCTGGGGCTGGTCCGCCGCCCGCCGCTACATGGACGACCTGGCCGGCTACGGCGCCCGTGTCATCGGCACCGCCCTCACGGAACTGACCGGCGCGGACAGCGGCGTCGACGTCGGCATGCCGGTCCCCGGCATGCGCCTGGTCCGCCTGCCGGAAGGACTGGCCGGCAGCCGCGTCGAGGCCGACGCGCTGCGCGACCGGGCGGCGGGCGAACTGGGCGTGGAGGCGGCCTTCACCAGCTTCGGCGGCATCGGCTACCTGCGCCTGTCCGCCCACGTCTACAACACCGCCGCCGACTACGAGTACTTCGCCGAGGAATGCGTCCCCGTCCTCGGCGAGTGGGCCGGGGAGAACACGGGAAAGAGGCCGGCACGATGAGAAGAGGGGCGGCGGGGCCCTGCGCCCGGCCTGCCCGTGGCGGCCGCGCCGCCGGTGTTCGCGGCGGGTCCCGGGCCAGTCCCGGGGCAGTCCCGGGTCAGGCGCCGCCGGCCTCGCGCGCGTCCATACCCCGGACTGTGCGGCAGCCGGGCGCGCCGCGCAAGCCACGGCTCCCGGGCTCCTCCCGGGCGGAGGAGCGGCGCCCGGCCGTCCTCCTCCCGGGCTCCCCGCCACCGCGCGTGCGCGCTGCCGGCCCGCACGGCACCCTGGTGCCATGACCGGCGCCCAGCCCATCGTGATCTACCCGCCCGCCGACGACGGCGGCCGGCGGGTCCGTGCCGGCGGGCGGTTCCTCGGGCTGGCGTACGGGCTGCTGGACGTCGTCGAGTTCCTGCGCCTGGCCGGTTTCGACGACGTCGAGGAGGACTGGGTGCGCACGTCCGGGCTGGTCGAGTGGCGGGGCGGCGGGCCCGAGGCGTGGCGGCGCTGATCGGCGCCTTCCGCCGGCCCTGCGGGTGACGTGGCCGGCCCGCACGCGGTGCGGGCCGGCCCGCAGGGGAGGAGCGCCGCCGGTTCTGCCGGCCGGCCTGACGGCCTAGGAGCCGACCGACACGGTGAAGCGGCGCGGGTTCGGGTCGTGGGCCGCGCCCGAGACGTCGGGACGGCCGTCGGGGCGGACGTCGTCGTAGGGGAAGGCGTAACCGATCGGGGTGTTGGCGTGGACCAGCCGTGCCCAGTGGTTCGTCGACGGGTCGGTGTAGTAGTCGGAAGGGGCCGGGCCGTTCGGCTGGTCGGGGTGGGTGAGCAGGGTCGAGCGGTTGAAGCCGGCCGCGAGCCGGGCCAGCAGCGCCTTGCGGTCGTCGGAGTCCGCGGGGTTGTTGGCGAAGGGGCCGTGGTTGCAGGTGAAGACGTCCCGCGAGGTCGGCTTGGTGAAGGTGTGGCCGCCGGTGAAGGTCAGGACGTCCCCGTTCACCCGCCCGGTCCGCACGCCGCGCCCGCCCTGGAGGTCGATGCGCAGGTCGGTGGTGCGGTACTTCTGCCAGACGCGGTCGATGTAGCCGGTGAAGGCGTCGCGGAACGGCATCTGGTCGGGGCGGTCGAAGTAGGGCGCCATGAGGTTCTGGGGCGAGATCGCCCGCAGGACCGAGCCGTTCGAGGAGCGGATGACCAGCTTGTCCCAGGGCTGGCCGTCCCGTGCCGCCTGCGCGACCAGGCCGTCCGCGATCCGCTGGAGCGCGCCGGAGGGCAGGGGGGCGACGGTGTGCGTGGCGTCGCCGGTGAGCGTGATGCCGATGGGCAGGGCCGTCACGAGGTCCACGTAGCTGATGTTGGCGTACAGCTGCGAGGGGTCGAACGTGAACTCGGCGAAGGACCACACCCGTCCGTAGTTGGGATCGGCGGGTGTCGCGAAGGCGGGCTCGACCAGGGCGGGGCCGGGGTTGAGGAAGAAGTCCAGCTTGTTGTCGCGTACGAAATAGACGCGGGCGCCGAACATCTGGGGGAGCGTCAGGACGACCGGTCCGGCGCCGGCCGGGCGCAGGGGGATGGCGCAGTCGACGGGCAGCGGGGTCAGCGGGCGGGCGGGGGACTCGGGCCGGTAGACACCGCCGTCCGGGCGCAGCAGCACCCAGCGGCCGGTGCCCTGCTCGTGTCCGGTGACGTAGGCGTGGACGGTGCCGGGCAACGACCGGTTCTCCAGGGCGATTTCGCAGGTGGCGGGGGCCGCGGAGGCGGGGGCGCGGGAGGCCAGGGCGGTGGCCGCGGCAGCGGCGGCGGTGCCGGCCAGGAAGCTGCGGCGCGTGATGCGGCCAGGGGCGCGGTCGATCATGATGCACTCCTGTGGGGGTGGGGAGTGATGGGGAGTGGCCCACACTTTCCTGATGCCGAGGGGTCGCGTCAAGACATGTGACTGAGAGCGCTCTCACATTCCTGTCGTCTTCACAAGTTGACGCCGTGGGTGCGCAGTTGGCATCAGGTGCCCTGCCGGCGGCCGGCCTTTCCGGCCGTGGACCCAGGTGGGTTCACGCCGGGCCGCCGGCGTGCCCCCGCAGGTGCGGCCGGTCCGGCCGGCGGTCCCGGGCCTGTAGGGAGTCACGCAGCCGCCGCAGGTCGTCGGCGGGCCGGCCGAGGCCGTTGAGCTGCAGCCGTGCCGCCTCGGTGCGGGCATCGGGGTGCACGGTGAAGGCCAGGTTCAGGGCCTGGCACAGCATCCACTGGTCGTAGGCCAGCAGCCGTCCGGCCCGTGCCCGCACGTCCGCCAGGCCGGGGTCGGTGAGCGGCAGGTCCCACAGCCGCGCCCGCAACCGGACGAACCGGGACCCGGCGCGGCTGCAGTCCTGGGCGGCCTGCCCGCAGGCGCCCTCCGGCGCGCCGCAGGCGGCCACCGCCGCGTCGGCGGGCCGCTGGGCGGCCACCGCCTCCTCCAGCACCGCCAGCAGCGCTCGCGCCTGCTCCTCACGCGGCACGCCGGCGGGAGCGGGAGCGGGCGCGCGGCGGTGCAGGGACCGCAGGAACCGGTGCCACAGGCTGAGGCCGGGACGCGTCGTCGGCGGGGCGGCTGGGCCGGTTGCCGGCATGACTCCTCCTGGACGGCGCAGGCGGGCCGGGGGCCGTCGGCGGAGGCCTCCGCGGCGGCGGTGCGGCCCGTGATCGGCGGACCCCCTGGGGTGTGCGTCCTTCCAGTGTGCGCCTCCCCGCGGTCCGGGCCGGCGCGTGGCCGGGACGGCCCGCGGAGCCGGCCCGGGGGCGGGGCGGGAGCGGCGTGCCCGGCCTTGCCGGCCGGGGCGGACGCGGGGGCGGCCGAGCGCGGCCCTGATCGCACCGGCCGGTGTGTCCGGGACCGTCGTCCCCGGTGCCGGGGATGGGGACGGGGACGGTGCCGGAGACGGTCCCGGTGCGGGTGGGCGCCCTCGCGGTGGCGGGGCACCCTGCGCGACTCCGCCCGCGGTCCCTCCCCCGGCCGACGCGCCCCGATCCCGGATCTCGCGGCCGTGTCAGCCAACTCGCAAGTGCGTATGGCGAACTGAAGATCCGTCACCTGATCTGTGAGATTCGGCATATGCCGTGTCGTGCATGATCTCCAGCAGGCGCAAAAACCGGCCACTACCAGCGGTCTCGTTCACCGTTCGCCCGCCCGTCACCCGGAACCGCCCTGTGGACGAAACGAATTGGTCATCGATTTATTGACAGTGCCTGGCGCAAAGTTTTTACGCTTGGACGTCGACTCCCGAACGACTGTTCAGTCGTTCGGGCTGCGCCGTGCGGAGGAGGCAGAGGGCTTCGCCGCCGGGTCGACGGGGGAGCGGTCGGCGCGGCCTGCAGCATTCGCCTCGCCGGCTCCGGGCACGGTCGGCGCGTCCTGACGGTGAGTGGCCGACGTGTGCCCGCGAGCCGTGCCGGGACGATCGGTGCAGCCGCAGGACAGCACCCCTTGGTCATGCCAGTCAGACAGCGAAAGATGCCAGTCGGACAGCGAAAGGCCGGAAAGCAATGCGGGTGCTCGTAGTGGACCATGACGCTGCCTGCGCACGGTCCGTCGTCCATGTGCTGAGGCAGAACGGTTACGACGCGTGGAGCGTCGGGACCGGCGCGGCGGCACTGGAACTCCATCACCAGGCCGACCTGGTGTTAATCGATCTCGGGCTGCCGGACCTCGACGGTCTCCAGGTCTGCGCGGACATACGCGCCGCCGCGGACACGCCCATCATCGCCATCACGGAGCGCACCACCGAACTGGAACGCGTGCTGTGCCTGAAGTCCGGATGCGACGACTGCCTCGACAAGCCCTACGGGGTACAGGAGCTGGTGGCCCGGGTGGAGGCCGTGCTGCGCCGGGCCCGCCCCGCGGCGCACAGCCGCTGCATCGTGCACGGACCCCTGCGGATCGACGCCGGACGGCGTGAGGCGTACCTCTCCGGAGAACTGCTCTCCCTGACCCGTAAGGAGTTCGACCTGCTGCACGTCCTCGCCTCCCGGTCCGGCTCGGTGGTCAGCCGGCGGGAGCTCATGGCGCGCGTGTGGCACAAGGGCTCCGCGGCCACCGGCCGGACGATCGACACCCACGTCAACAGTCTGAGGAACAAACTCGGCGACAGTTCCTGGATCCTCACCGTGCGCGGCGTCGGCTTCCGCCTCGGGCGGGGCATGAGCATGGCGGCCTGATCGCCGGCCGGGGTGGGGTGCCCGGAGTGCGGCACCCCACCCCGCCGTCGGTCACTGGCCGTACGGACGCTTCTGGCGGGCCTCGCGCAGCGCCTCACCCCACCAGGTGAGCTGGTCCAGCATGGTCTTCGCGGCCGCGACGGGGGCGTCCGGGTCCTTCAGGGCGCCGTTCTCGTCGAACCGCTCCCAGGCGTTGTGGAAGCTCACCTGCTCGCGGATCGTGACCGCGTGCAGCTCGGCGAAGACCGGCCGCAGGTGCTCGGCCGCGCGCAGGCCGCCCGCCAGGCCGCCGTACGACACCAGGGCGACCGGCTTGGCCCGCCACTGCGTGTAGTGCCAGTCGATCAGGGACTTCAGGGACGCGGGGTAGCTGTGGTTGTACTCCGGCGTCACCACGACGAAGGCGTCCGCGTTCTCCAGACGGGGCGTCACCTGCGCGAGGACGTCGGCGACCTCGCCGTCGGGGGACTGCGACAGCACCACCGGCAGGGGGTGTTCGGCGAGGTCGATGTAGTCGACCTCGACGTCACCGCGCTGACGGGCCTGGTCGCTGATCCAGCGCGCGACGGTCGGACCGAACCGGCCCTCCCGGACGCTGGCGCAGATCACCGCGAGACGCAGAGGGGACGTGGACATGGCTCTCCTTGTTGGTGAACGTGTCGGTGGTGGATCGGCGGGATGCCGGGCGGCCGGGGCGGGCCCGGCGCGTGTGGGGGGAAGCTCAGTGGACGTGGACGGTGTGGCCGGACAGCGCCCGGAGGTAGACCTCCTCCGGCTGCGCGCCGGAGAGGGTCGCGCCGGTGTCGAAGCGCAGAAGCGGGACCTGGCGGACGCCCTCGGCGCGGACCCGGGCGAGTTCCGCCGCGAGCTCCCGCTCGTCGGGCTCCCCGGTGCCGCGCCGGACCCCGGCCTCCGCGGCCAGCCGGTCCAGCGTGGCGGCGTCGGCGATGTTCGCGCCGTCGGTGAAGTAGGCGCGGAACAGCCGTTCCGCCATGGGTTCCGCACGCCCCTGGCGTCCGGCCGCGGCCAGCAGCCGATGGGCGGCGAAGGTGTTGGCGAACACCGCCCGGGCGAAGTCGAGCCGGAGACCCTCACGGGCGCCGACGGCCGCCATGCGCTGCGTCATCCGCTCGGCGTCGGCTCCGAAGTCGCGCCGGTGGCGTTCGGGCAGCGGCTCGCCTTCGACGGGGGCGTCCGGGGCGATCTGGAAGGGACGGAAGGCCACCTCGATCCGGTCGCCGCCGGCCCGCCGCCGTTCGACGGCGCGCTCGAAGCGGGTGAAGGCGAGGTAGGAGTGGACGCAGATCAGGTCGAGGACGAACTCGACCCGCCGCGCGGGGGGCTTGTCGGGGTGCGGTTCCAGATGGGCTTGCGGTTCCATGGTCGCCTCCGGTGAACGGGACGTCGTCGGGCGGGAGGGCGAAGGGCGGGAGGGCGGCGGGCGGAGGCCGGCGGACGGTCCGGGCCCGGGACGCCCGGTGGGCCCTCACCCCGCCCGGCGTGCGGCGTGGCCGGGTCCTGCGGCCGGCGCGTCCGGCCCCTCCCCGGCGGGGGACTGCGCCGCCGGGGCGTCGCGGTGGGCGGCCCGCCGTTCGCCGGCCGGGCCGCTCCGCGCCGCCCGCCCGCGGCCGCCGGCGAGGTATCCGGCCGCGACCAGCAGGGCGCCGACCGCGATGACGCCGAACATCGGCTGGATGCCGAGCCCCCTGACCATGGGCTGGGTGACGAGCGGGGCCAGGAACTGCCCCAGGAAGAGCGCGGTGGTCAGGAAACCCGCGTACCGGCTGCGCACCTCGGGCGGTGCCTCGTCGAGCACCCAGCTGTTGAGCGTGGGCATCAGCACTCCGAGGCCCGCTCCCATCACCAGCGTGCCCAGCGCCAGCACCGCCACGTGCGGGGCCAGCCAGAGCACCAGGTAGCCGGCGCCGATGCAGCCGAAGGCCGTGGCGACCAGGCCGTGTTCACCGGCGAGGCGCCGCACGGCGGCGAACCGCAGCGACACCAGTCCCGTGGTGAGGGTCTGCACGGCGATGACGGCGCCGGAGGCCACCGAACCGGCGTGGAAGTGGTCCTCGACCAGGAACGGGACCTGCACCGGCACCGAGTAGAAGGCGACCTGGCCGAGGAACATCGCGGTGAGCGCCGCCGCCACGCCCGCGGGCAGGCCGCGCCGGCCCCCCGCCGCGGGGCCGTCCGGAGCCGGCCCCGCGTCGGCGGTCCCCGGCCGGGTCTCCGGCAGCCGGGTCAGGGCGGGCACCACGAGTGCCGCGCCGAGCAGGTACACCAGGAACACCGTCCGCCAGCCCAGCCCGGCCAGCGCGCCGCCGCCCACCAGCAGCAGCACGCCGCCGAAGGCGCCGGCGGCGGTCTGCCGCCCGAGCAGCCGCTGCCGCTCGGTCCCGTCGTACAGGTCCGCGATCATGGCCACGCTGTTGGTCATGATCAGGGACACGCCGATGCCGAGGACGACCCGGCCGGCCAGGATGCTGACCAGGTCGGGCAGGTAGAAGCCCGAGCTGCCGCCCACCGCGAAGGCGAGCATGCCGGTCACCAGGGCGCGCTTGCGTCCGATGCGTTCGGAGAAGGCGCCCGCGAACGGAGAGAACAGCACGATCGCCAGCGCGTGGGCACTGGTGATCATCCTGGCCAGCAGGTCGACGTCGGCCGTGTCCGCGAAGGCGGCGCGTATGCCGGGTATCGCGGGGGACACCACCGCTCCGGCCATGATCGTGAGCGTGCCGGCGAGTACGAGCACGGTGGCCCGGCCGTGACCGCCTCGGCGGTTGTGGTCCTTCACCGTCGGTTCGGGGCGCACTTCTACCTCTCCTTGTGCGACGTGGACGACTCGGGCGAGCCTGGGCGGGTCGCGGGTTCTGTTCGTCACCGTAGGAGTTGAACCTAAGTTGAGGTCAAGCCGTGGCGGTCCGGGTCACGCCTCGGGGCGCCGCCCCCACACCGAGAACAGCAGGGTGGTGACGTCGCGCGCCTCGGGCCGGTCCAGCGTGGCGACGAACTCGGTGAGCTGCTCCGCGCTCACCCAGCCGTTGTCCACCAGCGGCTGTCCCTGCAACTCCAGGCGCCGGCGCATGAGTTCGTTCTCGTACTCGCCCTGACCGGGGCCGAGGGGACGCAGATGCAGGTCCACGGAGGCCAGGCCGAGCTGCGCCAGCCGGGCGGGGAGGCGGCGGGCGAAACGCATGTCGGCGCCGTGCCCGCGGAAGGCGCGCAGGTACGCCTCGATGACCGCGCGTCCCACCGGCGTGGACGCGTCCTCGCCGGGCAGGAAGTAGAAGTCCTCCGCCACCAGCCAGCCGCCCGGTGCCAGCCAGCGCACGGCGCGCTCGAGCAGCTCGTCGGGGGCGCGCAGCACCGACAGCACGCCCCGGGCCAGGACGAGGTCGAAGGATCCCTCGGGGAACTCCTCCTGTTCCACGTCCGCCCGCCGCACCGTCAGGTTGGGGCTGCGCGAGGCGTCCAGCAGGGTGGTGTCCACGTCCACGGCGAGCACGGATCCGTCCGGCACCCGTTCGGCGAGCCAGTACGCCATGGATCCGGCCCCGGCGCCGACGTCCAGGCAGCGGGCGTCGGGGCGCAGCGGCAGGCGGCTGATGATGTCGGTGGTCAGCGGATCGTAGTTGCGCTCCCACAGCTTGGACAGAATGGCCTCGGACTGGTCCACGGTCGGTTCCTCCTGGGGGGTGCGGGTCAAGGGTCAGTTCTCCTGGTCGGCGCGGTGGGGGTCCCGGGCGCCTGCGCCGCCGGGCCCGCCGGCCGCCTCGGGCGGGCCGGGGAGCACCTCCACGGCGCCCATGGGGCAGCAGTCGGCGACGGACCGGGCGAGGTCGGCCGTGTCCTCGTCGCGCAGTTCGCCGTCGACCGGGACGGCGTGTCCCGCCCCGGTCAGCCGGAAGAGGGCGGGTGACATGGCCTGGCACAGGCCGGTGCCCCGGCACAGGCGGGGGTCGATGCGCACGGTCGCCCGCACACCGGTCTCCCGGGCGGTCACGCCGGCCCCGTCCCGGCGGCGTGGACGGGCAGCCGGACCAGCCGCCGCATCGCCCAGTTCTCGATGTGGCGCAGCTCCCCGCGCGGCACGGCCAGGGTCAGCGAGGGGAACCTGCGCAGCAGCGCCGGGATCGCCAGCTGCCCCTCCAGACGGGCCAGCGCGGCGCCCAGGCAGTTGTGCAGGCCGTGGCCGAAGCCGACGTGCCGCGACCCGGAGCGCGTGAGGTCGAGCCGGTCCGGGTCGGAGAACTGGCGCGGGTCGCGGTTGGCCGACAGCAGCGCCGCGATGACCGGCGCACCGGCGGGCAGGACCGTGCCGGCCAGCTCCAGTTCCTCGGTGGTGACCCGGAACAGGGCCGTGGTGAGGGGCCCTTCGTAGCGCAGCAGCTCCTCGAACGCCCCGGCCTCCAGGTCGGGCCGCTCCCGCAGCAGCCGGGACTGGTCCGGGTGGTCGAGCAGCGCCAGTACGGCGTTGCCCACGAAGGCGCGGACGGTGTCGCTGCCCGCCAGGATCATGGCCGCGACCATGGCGACGAGTTCCTCCTCCGACAGCTGGTCCTCGTCCTGCCGGGCGTGGATGAGCGCGGAGGTCAGGTCGTCGGCCGGGCTGCGCCGCTTGAGGGCGACCAGGTCCTCGGCGTATCCGCAGATCCGGGCGAACCCCTCGGGAGCCTGGTCCATGCGGGCGGCGTCGGAGGGGAAGGCCTGGGCGAGCGCGTCCACCAGCTCCCGGTGGCGCTCGATGCGCAGCCCGAGGATCTCCCCCATGACCGCCGAGGAGACGGGGCCGGCGTAGTCGTCCATGACGTCGAACTCGCCCCGGGCCGCGCAGGAGTCCAGCGCGGAGGCCACCACGCGCTCCACGGTCTGCCGCCACTGCGCGATGCGGCGCGGGGTGAAGGTGCTCATCGCCAGCCGGCGCAGCCGGGTGTGGGCGGGCGGATCGACGACCGTGACCGCCTTCTCCAGCACGCTCCCGGCGCCGCTGACCAGACCGGCCTCCTTGAATTCCGCGTTCCCCCAGGTGCCGCCCTCGGAACTGAAACGGGGATCCGCGAGCACGGCCTTCACGTCGTCGTACCGGGTCACGATCCAGGTGCGCACGTTTCCGGCCGGAAAACGGAATTCATGCACCGGGGAATGCTCCCGGAGCCAGGCGAACGTCGGATACGGATTCTGGAAATAGTCGGCGCTGAACAGCGGCGCGGGTGGCGCTTCGGATACTGTCATCCCTGGTCCTCCCCTGTTTCCTGACGCGTTCACCGGCGGCCTGCCGCTTTTGGCTGCGTCGGCCCCGGTGATTCGACTCGGCATTTACCGGTCTTTCCGATCACGAGTCTGTTGGCGGCCCGCGTGCGGCGTCAAGGCGACATTTCATGCTTTTGTCAAGGGGTTCGTCAGGGAGTGTCAGGGGAATGAAAGGCGGGCCGGAAAGGAAGTTGAAGCATGGGTGAGGTTCGTCTAGCGTGGCGGTATGTCCACCCCCACGCTCCCCAAGGAGCTGACCATCGGCGAGCTGGCGCGGCGCAGCGGCGTGACGACCTCGGCGCTGCGCTTCTACGAGCGCGAGGGGCTGATCCACAGCCATCGCACGACGGGCAACCAGCGCCGGTACTCGCGTGACACCCTGCGCCGGGTGGCCTTCATCCGCGTCTCCCAGCGCGTCGGCATCCCGCTGAGCGTCATCAAGGACGCCCTGAGCGTCCTGCCCGCGGACCGGGCACCCACCCGTGAGGAGTGGGCCGGCCTGTCGGCGCACTGGCGTGCCGACCTCGACCGGCGCATCGAGCAGTTGCTGAAACTCCGCGACGACCTCGACGACTGCATCGGCTGCGGCTGCCTCACCCTGGAACGCTGCGTGCTGGCCAACCCCTACGACGTCCTGGGAGAGCAGGGCTCCGGCCCGCGCAGACTCCAGGTCGACGGCTGATCCTCAGCCGCCGGCCCGCGCCGGGCGGGTGCGCCGCCCCACGCCCGGACGGCGCTCGGTGAGGCACTCCTCCAGGAACGCCAGGGCGCGCAGGTGGTACGAGCGGGCGGCCCAGCCCAGGCTGACGTTGTGCCCGGCCGCCGGCAGCCGGTCCACGCGCACCCGGTCCGCCGCCAGCAGCCCCGTCAGCTCGGCGAGCGCCTCGTCGTCGTGCCGCCACCACCGCTCGTACTCGGCGAAGGTGAACCGGACCGGGACCCGGACCCGCGTCGCCAGCCGGGGGAAGATCCGCTGCCAGC
The DNA here is from genome assembly GCF_040678355.1 of Streptomyces sp. NPDC052701. NCBI lineage: Bacteria > Bacillati > Actinomycetota > Actinomycetes > Kitasatosporales > Streptomycetaceae > Streptomyces > Streptomyces sp. NPDC052701. Next base: position 15,666 of record NZ_JBFATO010000028.1, on the reverse strand, counting down.
GCCGCGCCTCGCGCTCCTCCCGCTGCGGCATGGGGCCCACCAGCGGGGCGGCGAGCCGGAAGGTGTGCGCCGGGTACAGGGCGAGCGGCCCCCAGTGCAGCGCGGCGGCACGGCGGTCGTGCAGCGAGGGCAGCCGCCCCGGGGCGACGGCGAACCGGTGGCCGAGGCCGCAGATGTCCAGCCCGATCAGGTCGGCGCCGGCCGCGGCCAGGGCGAGGGCGAGCTTGCCGCCGTAGGAGTGGGCCACGACGAACAGGCCCTCGCCCACCGGGTGGCGCAGGTCGAAGTCGGCCAGCGCCGCCCGTACGGTGGCGCACTGCTCCCGCAGCGTCTGGCCGTGCGGCAGCCGCGCGGCCGACCGCCCGTAGCCGGGCCGGTCCAGGGCCAGCACGGTGAAGCCGAGCCGGGTGCCGAGGGTGAGCAGCGACAGGCCGGGATGGGCCTGCCCGTGGAAGTAGCCGGCCCGCATGCCTCCTCCGTGCAGCGCCACCACGGTCGCCCGGGGCGGACCGTCCGTGGGCTCGCCGAGCAGGCCGGACAGCGGGACGCCGTCCGCGTCGAGCACGATCTCCCGCACGCCGGCGGACGGGGCGGGGCCGGGCGGCGGGGCGGCGGCGGGTGCGCCGGTCGGGTGGGGGGAAGTGGGGTGTGAGGTCATGGTGCTCCGGTCTCCCCGTCGTCGGCGGGGCGCGGGGGCCCGTGGGCGGGGGTCAGTCGATGCCGCGGACGATGTGCGTCTCGGCGGGGTCGGTGTCCTCGGTTCCGGCCAGCAGCGGCATGGTGGGCGGCTCGGTACGGGCCGCCGGGCCGGGAACCGGCCGGTCCGGACGGGGCCGGGGCAGCCGCCCGGAAAGGCCGGCGGGCGGCTGCGGGCCCGTGTGCGCACAGGAGGGCAGATCTGTCACGGGATCTCCAGGGCTGTCTCAGGCCGTGCCCTCGGCCGGGGCCGCGACGGCCTCCGAGGCCACGGTGCACACCAGGTACTCGGGCGGGGCGGTCTCCAGCCGGGCGATCTCGCCCTGCCCTTCGGCGATACGGGGGTCGGCCATCCACGCGTCGTAGGCGGAACGGTCCGTCCACATCGGGTAGTTGACGAAAGTCCGCCCGTCGTGGTCGAGATAGGGGGTGGCCGAGATGAAACCGTCGAAGTCGCGCTTCCACTCTCCCGTGCGGTGCAGCAGGTCCAGGACGGCGCGGGCCTGCCGGGGCCCGGCGAAGTGACGGGTGGCCACGGCCACGATGCCGGGGGCCCGCCCGGCCGCCGGTCCCGTGATCCCGCCCGCCGGGGCGCCCCGGAAGGACGTGGCGGAGAGCACCCCCGGCATCCGCTCCGGAGCGCGCGGCGCTCCGGCGCCGGCAGGGCCGGGCCGGGAGGCGGAGTGACGGGCCTCGCCGCTCCACCGCGTGTGGTGCACCACGGCCCTGCCGTCCAGGGCGATGTGCACGCGCGACAGCAGGAAGCCGGGCGCGCCGGCCCAGGCGGCCGCCTCCCGGGCGATGCGGCCCGCCAGGGCGTCGGCCGTCGCCGCGCCGTCGACACGGAGTATGTCGAAGATCGCCACGTGCCCGCCGCCGGTGCCGTCCGGAGGCAGGCCGCGGCCGGGCGCCGGTTCCGCGGGGGAGGAGGGGGTGGTCGGGGACATGGGACCTCCAGTTCCTGGTTCTGCCGTCGGACCGCCGCGCGACCGCGCGACCGTGTGGCCGGACGACCGCGCGGCCGCCGACGGGAGAACGGCCGCGCGGCCGTCAGCGGAAGGCTTCGATGTGTTCCTCGGCCCACTGCCGGAAGGTGCGCGCGGGCCGCCCGGTGACCTGGGCGACGACCGAGGAGCCGACCTCCGGCTCCCGGGTGAGGCGGGCGAAGTAGTCCAGGGCGCCGTCGGCGTAGGAGGGGGGCCAGCCGGCCGCCACCATCTGCTTGCGCGCCTCGTCGGCGTGGACGTCCTCCCAGCGCAGGGCGCGCCCGAGCACGTCACCGACGATCTTCACCTGCTGCTCCTGGGTCACCACCTCGGGGCCGGAGACCAGGTACTTCCGCCCGGCGTGCCCGTCCTCCAGCAGCGCCCGGGCGCCGACCTCGGCCAGGTCGCCCTCGTGCACCGGCGTGCGGGCCGCCGCCCCGTACGGGAAGCGCACCACGTCCCCGTGCCGGATCTGCGGGGCGAACCCGAGCGCGTTCGCCATGAAGCCCGTGGTGCGCAGGAACGTCCACTCGAGACCGGTCCGCTCGATCAACTGCTCCAGGTAGGCGTGGCAGTTGTTGTCGACCGGCTCCAGGCCGATGTGCACGCCCACGGAGGAGACGAGCACGACGCGCCGCGCCCGCTGCTCGATCCGGCGCAGCACCTCGGGCGCCGTCCGCACGTCGAGGGTGAAGAAGGGCCACATCCAGAACACGCCGTCCACCCCGTCCAGGGCGGCGTCCAGGCTCTGCGGGACGGCCAGGTCGCCGTAGTGGACCTCCACGCCCTCGGGCAGCCGCGTGACGTGCGGGTCGTCCTCCAGGACGAGGGCGCGTACCCGGGCACCCGCCCGCAGCAGGTGGGCGGCGGCGTGCGGACCGACGTTGCCGGTGGCCGCGGTCACCAGCACGGTGGGCTGTGCAGTCATCGGATCTCTCCTCGGGTCGGGATGGTCGCGGTGAGCGGTGCGGGCACGTGTCAGGCCCCGGACCGGGCCGGCGGCCGGACGCGGCGCAGTTCGTTGCGCCAGCTGCGCGCGCTCCGGTGGTTCAGCGCCCGTTCCAGCCGGCGCCAGGTGGCCGGGCGGTGCCCGCGCCCGGAAACCTCCTCGCCCGCGGCGGCCGGACCGCGGGCGTACAGCAGGAGGGCCACGGTGAGCGCGGCGAGTTCCTCGGGGCCGGCGTCGCCCCTGACGACGCGCACCAGGGGATCGGCGGTCTGTTCGCTGTGCATGCGCTGTCGTTCCTCCGGGGTCACTGCGGCGGGTTGCCGTGCTTGCGGGAGGGCAGGTCCGCGTGCTTCTCGCGCAGCATCGCCAGGGCGTCCACGAGCGTGCGGCGGGTGTGACGCGGATCGATGACGTCGTCCACCAGCCCGCGTTCGGCGGCGTAGTAGGGGTGCATGAGCTGCGCCTTGTACTCCTTGATCTTCTGCTGCCGGACGGCCTCGGGGTCGTCGGCGGCCTGGATCTCCCGGCGGAAGATGACGTTCGCCGCGCCCTCCGCCCCCATCACCGCGATCTCGTTGCCGGGCCAGGCGAAGGCCAGGTCGGCGCCGATGGAGCGCGAGTCCATGACGATGTAGGCGCCGCCGTACGCCTTGCGCAGGACGACCGAGATACGGGGCACGGTGGCGTTGCAGTAGGCGTACAGCAGCTTGGCACCGTGCCGGATGATGCCGCCGTGCTCCTGGTCCACGCCGGGCAGGAAGCCGGGCACGTCCACCAGCGTCACGATCGGGATGTTGAAGGAGTCGCAGAAGGTGACGAACCGCGCGGCCTTCTCGCTGGCGTGGATGTCGAGGACGCCCGCGAAGGCGGCGGGCTGGTTGGCCACGACGCCCACCGTCTCGCCGCCGAGCCGGGCGAAGGCGCACACGACGTTGCGCGCCCACCCGGGGTGGACCTCGACGTACTCGCCGTGGTCGGCGATCTCCTCGACGACGGCGCGCACGTCGTAGCTGCGGCCGGGGTCGGCGGGCACGATCTCCAGCAGCGCCTCCGACGTACGGTCCTTGGGGTCGTCGCACGGCACGCGGGGCGGCAGTTCCCGGTTGTTGGACGGCAGCAGGGACAGCAGGTAGCGCACGTCCTCCAGGCAGGCGCGTTCGTCGTCGTGGACGAAGTGGGCGACGCCGGAGGTCTCGCCGTGCACGTCGGCTCCGCCCAGTCCGTCGTGGGTGATCCGCTCGCCGGTGACGGCCTGCACCACGTCGGGACCGGTGATGAACATCTGGGAGGTGGTGCGGACCATGAAGACGAAGTCCGTCAGGGCGGGGGAGTAGGCCGCCCCGCCCGCGCACGGGCCGAGCATGACGCTGATCTGCGGGATGACGCCCGAGGCGCGGGTGTTGCGCTCGAAGATGCCGCCGTAGCCGGCGAGCGCCGAGACGCCCTCCTGGATGCGGGCGCCCGCCCCGTCGTTGAGCGACACCAGCGGAGCGCCGGCCGCGATGGCCATGTCCATGATCTTGTGGATCTTGGTGGCGTGCGCCTCGCCCAGGGCTCCGCCGAAGATCCGGAAGTCGTGCGCGTACACGAACACCGTCCGTCCGTGCACCGTGCCCCAGCCGGTGACCACGCCGTCGGTGTACGGCCGCTTGTGCTCCAGTCCGAATCCGGTGGCCCGGTGCCGCCGCAGCGGCTCGACCTCGTGGAAGGAGTCCGGGTCCAGCAGCAGGTCGATCCGCTCGCGCGCGGTCAGCTTGCCCTTGGCGTGCTGCCGCTCGGTGGCGGCCGGGTCGGGGCCCTGGCGCGCCGCTTCCTTGATCTGCTCGAGTTCCGTCAGGCCGTCGCGCGCCGGGTTCGCCGGGGCGTCGACGGTGGGTGGTGTCACGGTGGTCATGGCGATTCAGCTCCTGGGGTTCTCGTCCGGTGCGTGCGGAAAGAGCCGCGGAGGCGGTGGGACCGGGATGCGGCGGGACGGGAGGGACGGGGGAGACGGGGGAGACGGAAAGGACTGGGGGTGGTGGGACGGGAAGGACCGGGGGTTGGTGGGACGGAGGACCGGGACGCGGTGGGGCGGGAGGGTGCGGGTCACGGCCGGGCGGGCGTCCGCCGCCCGGCGGCGCGGCCGGGGCCGGAGCGGCGCACCGGGCGGAGCAGCGCCGCCGGCGGCCCCAGGGCCCCGAGCGCGATCACCAGCCACAGCGCGGACCGGTAGCCCTCGGCCGGCTCGGCGGCCGGAGCGCCGGACGCGATCAGCAGCGCTGTGACCAGCGCGGGCGCCACGACCGCGGCCGTCTGCACCGCCGTCTGGTAGTGGCCGACGGCCACCGGCCGGTCCGCGGCCGGAAGACCGGCCGTGGCCTGCACGTTCAGGGCGGTGAAGCCCAGCGCGAAGCCGAGGCCGACCAGCAGCACGGTGGGCAGGACCTCGGTGGCGTACGCGGGCTGCGGGGTGAGCGCCCGCAGGTAGAGGAGGTAGCCGAGCAGCGGGGCCGGAGCGCCCAGGGCGATCAGCCGACGGGTGCCGAACCGGTCGATCAGCCGCCCGGAGAAGGGCGCGGCCAGCACCAGCGGCACGCTCGCGGGCAGCAGGGCCAGCGCGGTGCGCACCGGCGACCAGCCCTCGGTCGTCTGCAGCTGGAACGTCGCCACCAGCAGGAAACCGAGGTACGACCCGTTGAGCGCGACGGCGCCCAGCATCGCCCGCGCCAGCCCCCGGTGGGCCAGCAGGCCCGGGCGGAACAGGGGATCGGGGGCCCGGCGCTCCGCGCGGACGAACACGCCCAGCAGCAGGGCGGCGACGGCGAACGCGCCGGCGGCGAGCGGACTGTCCCAGCCGCGTCCCGGCACCTGGACGACGCCGGTCACCAGGGCCGCCAGGCAGCCGGTCAGGGCCGCCGCGCCGGCCGGGTCGCACGGGCGGGCCCGGCCGCCGGGCCCGTCCGCCGGGATCAGCCGCAGGCCCACGGCGAACAGGGCCAGCACCACCGGCGCCGGGAACAGGAAGGTCCAGCGCCAGTCGACCCCGGTCAGCAGGCCCGACAGGACGAGTCCGCCGGTGAACCCGCAGGCGCCGACGAACGCGTAGACCGAGACGGCCCGGGAACGCGCGCGGCCCTCAGGGAAGGCCGTCGTGATGATGGCCAGACCGGTCGGGGCGGTGAGCGCCGCGCAGAACCCCTTCACCACCCGGCTGGCGATCAGGAGCGCGGGCCCGTCGGCCAGTCCGCCGGCCACGGACGCCGCGGCGAAGCCCAGCAGCGCGGCCAGGTACACCCGCCGCCGGCCGAACCGGCCGACGACGCGGCCGCCGAACAGCAGCAGCGCTCCGAAGCCCAGGGCGAAGCCGGTGACCACGGCCTGGAGGGCGCTCAGGGGCAGGGCGAGGTCGCGGCCGATCGACGGCAGCGCGACCACCGCCGTCGACACCTCGAGGGAGTCGATCAGCATGTTCCCGGCCAGGACCAGCAGCAGGCCCCACTGCCCGGCGCTCCAGGGCCCGGACACCGGACGCGAGGGGCCGGCCGGACCGAGTGTCGAAGGTTTCACGGAACCGCTCCGAAGGGTGTGGGCGAGGCACGGGGCGCGCCCGGCCGGCCGCGCGGACGGCGGGCCGGGCGGGCCGTGCCGGGCACGGTCAGCCGAGCAGGGTGCCGCCGGTGGCGTCCAGGAAGGCACCGGTCACCCAGCGGCTGTCGTCCGAGGCGAGGAAGGCCACCACGTCGGCGACGTCCTCCGGCTCGCCGACCCGGTTGAACGCGGACAGCTGCGCCATCTGCTCCACCGCCTCGGGCACGTCGAACAGCGGGTTGCCGTTGCGGGTGATCCCGGGCGCGACGCTGTTGATGGTGATGCCGCGCGGCGCCAGCACCTTCGCGAAGTGCAGGGCGAGTTGTTCCACCGCGCCCTTGGTCATCGCGTAGGCGATCTCGTCCGGGTTGGCGAACCGGGTCAGCCCGGAGGAGATGTTGATGATCCGGCCGCCCTGGGCGAGGTTGGCCAGGGCGCGCTGGATGAGGAAGAACGGTGCCTTGGCGTTGACCGCGAACAGCCGGTCGAACTCCTCCGGCGTCATCTTCTCCACGGGCACGCCGCCCATCCGGCCCGCGTTGTTGACCAGGATGTTCAGCTCGGTCGACCCGGTGCGCTCCTTCAGTCCCTCCTCCAGTCCCAGGAAGAGTTCGTGGACGTCGCCGGGGACGCCGAGTTCGGCCTGCACGGCGAAGGCCCGGCCGCCGTCCTTCTCGATGGCCGTCACGACCTCCTCGGCCGCGTCCCGGTTGGCCGCGTAGTGCACGGCGACCAGGGCGCCCTCGGCGGCCAGCCGTACGGCGATCGCCCGGCCGATGCCCCGGCTGGCCCCGGTGACCAGCGCCGTCCTGCCCGTGAGCCTGCCCATCTGCGTGTCTCCTCCTCGTCCTCGGTGGTGCTGTGTTTGGCTGTGCCGTTCGTCGCCGTGCGGTGCGGGGCGCGGGCGCGCCGGGAGCGGGCGGGCCGCCTCCGGCGCCCCGGGCGCGGACGCCGGCGGGCCGAACCACGCCTCGAGGGCGGCGGCCGGCCCGTCCGGGCCGGAGGCGGACGCGGTCCAGACGACGTGGCCGTCGGGGCGGACCAGGAACGCGTCCCGTCCGCCGGGTGCTCCGGCCGGACCGGGCTCGGCCGCCACCAGGTCCACCCGGTCCAGCCAGGGCCCGCACTCCCGGCGCAGCCGCGCGTGGTGGGTGCGGTCGCCGCGCAGGTCCAGCAGCAGCCCGCGCCCGGAGCGCAGCAGCGCGGCGGTCGTCGTGGTGCCCCGGTCGGTGACCAGCTCGGCGGGTTCCAGACGGGCGCCCAGGAGGGCGTGGCCGTCGGTCTCCGCCTCCGCCCCCGTCTCCGTCTCCGGGTCCCGGGTGCCGGGCCGGGCGTGGCCGTCCGTGCCGAGGTCGTAGCGGACGTCCAGGCCGGAGATGGTCCCGGCCAGGTGCCGCCGCACCCGTTCGTGGCCGCGCAGTTCGGCGAGGACGGACCGCATCGCCTCCACCTCGGGGCCGCCCAGCAGCAGGGCCGCCTGGGCCTCGATGCCCGCCAGCACCCGGGCGCCGACGGCGTGCCGCTCGCGGTGGTAGGTGTCCAGCAGGCCCTCCGGTGCCCGGCCCCGGACCACGGCGGCCAGTTTCCAGCCCAGGTTGACGGCGTCCTGGAGCCCCAGGTTGAGGGCCTGGCCGCCCACCGGCATCTGCTGGTGGGCGGCGTCGCCGGCGAGCAGCACGCGGCCCGCGCGATAGCGGGCGGCCAGCCGGGAGGCGTCCCCGAAGGCGTTGAGCCACAGGGGGGTGCCGTCGCCGATGTCCTCTCCGGTGACGTGCCGCCACACCTCGCACACCTCGGCGAAGTCCGGTGCGCCGGCGCGGGAGCGGGGCCGGCGCCCGTAGGCGTGGACCATCACACGGGTCACGCCGTCGCCCCGGCGGGCGGCGATGGCCAGGCCCCTGTCCAGCCGCTCGAAGCGCCGGTCGGGGACGTCGATGCCGGCTATGTCGGCGCGGATCAGTTCCCGGGCGGCGTCGTGCCCGGGGAAGTCGATCCCGGCCAGGCGGCGGACCGTGCTGTGCTCGCCGTCGCAGCCCACCACGTACCGCGCGCGCAGCCGCACGGACGCGCCGGGCCGCTCGGCCGTGACCTCCACCGTGTCCCGGTGCTCGGTCAGCGCCGTCACCTCGTGGCCGCGCCTGAGGTCCGCGCCGAGCGAGACGGCCCACTGCGCGAGGACCGCCTCGGTGCGCGTCTGCGGCACCTTCCACTGGCCCGGATACGGTCCGGGCAGGGTCAGGTCCAGCGGGATCCCGCCGAAGTGGCCCCGGGTGTCGCGGGGCAGCGTCCCGAAGCGGTCCAGCAGGCCCCGCGCGTCCAGCAGTTCCATGGTGCGGGCGTGCAGCGTCGAGGCCCGGGACTCGGTGGTGGGCTCCGCCAGCCGTTCCAGGACGGTCACCCGCGCGCCGCCGGTGCGCAGTTCCCCGGCGAGCATCAGCCCGACGGGACCCGCGCCGACGACGATGACGTCGGTGTCCAGCGTGTGCCCGGTCATGGTCAGCGCTTGTTCTCGGCGTAGTCCTTGGCGTGGTTCAGCGTGGCGCGGCTGTTGGTGCTCAGCGCGCCCTGCACGTAGGCGCGGGCCTGGGCGACGCCGGCCTCGGGGCCCAGCACCTTGGCGATGTTGGTGGTGTTGAGGACCACGGTGTGCTGCGAGGTGGCGGTGACGCCCCGCTCGTTCTCCGTGAACGTCCAGACACCGGTGTGCAGGGTCATCAGCGCGGGCAGCGTGACCTGCTTGTAGGCGATGCGGTGGTGGGGGAAGGTCACCCGGTACGACTTCGTGGTGTGCGTCGAGCCGTCCTTGGCGCGGGTGTCCATCTCCAGGGTCTGCAGGCCCGGCGTGTCCTCGGTGAGGTGGACGCGGGCCACGTGCGGCAGGCGCTCGGCCCACAGGCCGGCCTGGTCGATGAAGTCGTAGACGTCCTTGGCGGAGCCGTCGATCTGGACGGTGTCCTCGAAGGAGAACGTGATGTCCTCGGCGCCGTGGGCGAGTTCGACGTTCTCCTTCAGCGCGGCCAGTTCGGAGCGGGAGTTGCGGTCGACGGCCTCGTCGATCCACCGCAGGCTCTCCGGGTCGTCGTCGACCGCCCGGTAGTCGTGCAGCAGCCGGATCCGGGACCGCGTGTCCGACAGCGGTTCGATGATCCAGGTGCCGCCCATGGCGGCGACCGGCGGGGCGGACACCTCCTGGCGGAAGGTGATCCGCAGGTTCTCCGGGTCGAGGGTGCGGCGCGAGGTCCAGCTCTTGGCCTCGCCGTTGGCGGTGGCCCAGATGCGGATGCGCTCCTCGTCCGCGCCGCGCTCGACGTGGTCGACGTAGATGGTGGGCGGGAAGATCCGGGGCCAGTTCTCCACCTCGGCGATCAGCCGGTAGACGGTGGCGGCCGGGGCCTCGGCGGTGATCTCGTGCTCGACCTGGCGGGTCGTCATGGCGTGGTCTCCTTCGGGGATCAGAAGTTGCCCAGACCGCCGCAGACGTTGAGGGCCTGCGAGGTGATGGAGGCGGCGGTGTCGGAGGCGAGGTAGGCGACGAGGCCGGCGACCTCCTTCGGCGTGGAGTAGCGGCCGAGCGGGATCTTCGCCTGGAACTTCTCGAGGATGGCCTCCTCGGTGGTGTCGTACGCCGCCGCGTAGCCCTGGCGGACGCGCTGGGCCATCGGGGTCTCGACGTAACCGGGGCAGACGGCGTTGACGGTGATGCCGGTGGGCGCGAGCTCGTTGCCGAGGGCCTTGGTGAAGCCGACCACGCCGTGCTTGGAGGCGGAGTACGGGGCGCCCAGGACCACGCCCTGCTTGCCGGCCGTGGAGGCGATGTTGATGATGCGGCCCCACTTCTTCTCGCGCATGCCGCCGGTGTTGAGGACCTCGCGGGTCATGCGGAAGACGCTGTTGAGGTTGGTGTCGATCACGTCGTCCCACAGCTCGTCGGCGATGTCGGCGGTGACGCCGCCACCGGACCGGCCCGCGTTGTTGACCAGCACGTCGACGGTGCCGAAGGCGTCGACGGCGGCCCGGACGAACCGCTGGATCTCCTCGCTGCTGCGGACGTCGACCGCGCTGCCGTCGGCCGTGACGCCCTGCTCGCGCAGCTGCTTGACGGTGGTCGCGACGTTCTCCGCGGTGCGGGCGCCGATGTACACGCGGTGGCCCTGGGCGCCGAGGGCCTCGGCGACGGCCAGGCCGATGCCGCTGGTGGCCCCGGTGACGATGGCGACTCGCTGGGTGTGCTCGGTCATGGCTGCTCCGGATCTGCTCGTTGCGGGGGAGTCGGTGGGGGAGGGGAAGCGGGGAGCCCGGCGCCGGCGGTGCGGGTGCCGGTCCGCCGGCACCGGGCGGCACTCGGGCGTCAGGCGGCGGAGGCGGCGCCGAGCTGCGCGTTGACGATCTCCAGCAGCGCGCGCGGGGTGTCGGCGTCGGTGACCGCCGACTCGTCGAACGTGATGCCGTACTCCCGCTCGATGCGGCTGCCGGTCTCCAGCAGGGCCAGCGACTCGTAGCCCAGTTCGTCCCAGCGCCGGTCCAGGATGTCCCCGTCGAGGTCGACGTTCTCGTCGGCGCCGGCGCTCTCCAGGAGGATGCGCTTGAGGTCGTCGAGGGTGAACTGCACGGTTTCCTTCTCCGTTTCCGATGTGGTCAGGGGTTGCTCGTGAGAGGGGTTGTTTGTGAAGGGGGTTGTCCGTGAGGGCCGGGCGGCCGGTGCCCGCGCAGGCCCCCGTCGCCGGGCTCGGCCGGTCAGGCGGCGGCCCGCACGACCATGGCCGAGTTGAAGCCGCCGTGGCCGCGGGCCAGCACCAGCGCGGTGCGCAGTGCGGCGGCGCGCGGGGCGCCGGTGACCAGGTCCAGGCCGTAGTCGTCGGCCGGCCGGACGTTGGTGGTCGGCGGGATCTGCCCGTCGGCGATCGACAGGACGGCCGCGGCCAGGTCCAGGGGCGCCGCCCCCGAGTACAGCCGTCCGGTCATCGTCTTCGGCGCGGTGACGGGCACGCCCCGCGTGCCGAAGACCGCCGTGACGGCCTCGGCCTCGGCGCGGTCCTCCTCCGGCAGGGCCGCCGCGTCGGCGAACACCACGTCGACGTCGCGGGCGTCGGCCCCGGCGTCGGCCAGCGCCAGCTCGATCGCCCGGCGCAGACCGCGCTCGCGTCCGCTGTCCGGCCTGGGGTCGAAGGTGGACCCGTACCCGGCGATCTCGCCGTAGGCCCGCGCACCGCGGCGCCGGGCCGACTCGGCGTCCTCCACCACCAGGATCGCGCCGCCCTCGCCGGGGACGTGCCCGCACGCGGCGGCGTCGAACGGCAGGTAGGCGCGGTCGGGGTCCTCGCTGGTGCTGAGCCGTCCGCCGGCGAGCTGGGCCACCCAGCCCCACGGGCACAGGGAGGCGTCGATGCTGCCGGAGACGATCAGCGGGGTGCCCCGCCGGATCTGCCGGCGGGCCTGGGCGACCGCGTCGAGACCGCCGGCCTGGTCACTGACCACCACGCCGCTGGGGCCCTTCATGCCGTTGCGGATGGAGATCTGGCCGCTGTTGACGGCGTAGAACCAGGCGAACGACTGGTAGGCGCTGACGTACTGGCTGCCCTTGCTCCACAGGTTGCGCAGCTCGTTCTGGCCGAACTCGAAGCCGCCGCAGGAACTGGCCGTGACGACCCCCATGTCGTACGGGGGCAGCTCGTCGGGCCGCACGCCGGCGTCGTCCAGCGCCCAGTCCGCGGCGGCCAGGGCCAGCCGGGTCATCCGGTCGGTCTGCGGCAGCAGCCGGCTGGGCAGGTGCTCCTCGGCGACGAAGCCCCGGATCTGGCCGGCGAGCCGCGCCGGGTAGCGCGACGGGTCGAACCGCTCGATGCGGCCGATGCCGCTCTCTCCCTTGAGCGTGGCCGTCCAGTACTCCTTGACGCCCAGCCCGTTGGGCGCGGCGACGCCCAGTCCGGTGATGACCGCGGTGGTGGTCATGCCGCCCTCCTCTCCGGACGGGTGAGGACCACGGCGGTCTGGAATCCGCCGAAGCCGCTGCCGACCGACAGCACCGCGTCGGTGCGGTGCTCGCGCGCGGTCAGCGGCACGTAGTCCAGGTCGCATTCGGGGTCGGGGGTGTGCAGGTTGGCCGTGGGCGGCACCACGTTGTGCTCCATGGCCAGCGCGCAGGCCGCGATCTCGATCGAGCCGATGGCGCCCAGCGAGTGGCCGACCATCGACTTGATGGAGCTGACGGGCGTCGCGTAGGCGTGCTCGCCCAGGCTGCGCTTGAACGCGGCCGTCTCGTGACGGTCGTTCTGCTTGGTGCCGGAGCCGTGCGCGTTGATGTAGTCGATCTCCTGCGGGTTGACGCGCGCCTCGTCGAGCGCGACCCGGATCGCCTCGGCCATCTCCGCGCCGTCCGGCCGCAGTCCGGTCATGTGGAAGGCGTTGCAGCGCGAGGCGTAGCCGGCGATCTCGGCGTACACGTGGGCGCCGCGACGCCGGGCGCTGTCCAGCTCCTCCAGCACGAACACCGCCGAACCCTCGCCCAGCACGAAGCCGTTGCGGGTCCCGTCGAAGGGGCGCGAGGCGTGCTCGGGGTCGTCGTTGCGCGGGGTCGTCGCCTTGATCGCGTCGAAGCAGGCCATGGTGATCGGCGAGATCGGGGCGTCCGTGGCACCCGCGACCATGATGTCCGCGGAGCCCTCCCGCAGCAGCTCCACCGCGTGGCACACCGCGTCCAGACCGGACGTGCACCCGGTGGAGACCACCGCGTTCGGCCCCTCGGCCCCCACGCTCCAGGCCACCTCCGCCGCGAACGAGCTCGGCACGAAGTAGTTGTACAGGTGCGGTACGGCGTACTCGTGGTCGACGAGTTCGAGCCGCCCCGCGTCACTCACCACGCGGTACTCCCAGTCCAGGCCCATGGTGGCCCCCACCGCGCTGCCGACGGTGACCCCGATGCGGTGCGGGTCGAGCTCGTCGAGCTCCAGCCCGCTGTCGCCGACCGCCTCCCGCGCGGCGACGACGGCGAGCTGGGCCGCCCGGTCCATCCGCCGCACCTCCTGCGGGCCCAGGCCGTGCTCCTCGGGGTCGAAGTCGATCTCGGCCGCCACCCGGGAACGGAACTGGGAGGGGTCGAAGAAGGTGATGCCGCGGGTCGCGGTGCGCCCTTCGCTGAGCAGGTTCCAGAAGTTCTTCGCGCCGATGCCGCCGGGAGCGACGACACCGATGCCCGTGATGACCACCCGACGCGCCGTCACGCCGACGCCTCCCACGAGTAGAAGCGGGTGGCCATGGCGTCCTTGGGCGAACGCCAGGTGGCCGGGTCGTAGGCCTCGATGTACGGCTTGAGGTCCTCGCTGATCCGGACGAAGCGAGGGTCCAGCTTGGCCTCCTCGATACGGCTGCCGCCGTCGTCGGAGTCGAAGTCCTGCAGGTGGAAGTACAGGCCCCGGAAGTGGAAGAGCTGACGGCGGCGCGTGCCCATCCGGTGCGGCATCTCCGTCTCGTCGAAGGCGCGGAAGATACGGGCGACCTCGTCACTCGACCCGGGGTCCATCCGGGCCACGATCAGCGTGCTGTGCATGTCCTTGTCTCCTCATGACCCGTGCGGGTCTCGAACGGTGCGACCGGGGTGGGGGTGGGGGGAAGGGCGGGCGTCACAGGGCGGGACCGAACCAGCGCTCCAGGGCCATGGGCAGGTCGCCGTGGCTGCCGGGCGCGGCCCAGGCCACGTACCCGTCGGGGCGGACCAGCACGGCGGAGCTGCCGGCCAGTCGCCCGGCCGCCCGGCTGCCCTGCGGAGCCGCCGTCACGATGTCGACACGGTCGCGCCAGCCGGCCGCCCGGCGGCGCAGCACCGCGTTGTCCTCCAGGTCCAGCAGCACTCCGCGTGCCGTGTGCAGGGCCCGGGTGCTGCTGGTCGCGGTGCCGTCCGGGCGGACCAGGTCGACCTGCGGCATACGGTGGCCGAGCAGCGGGTTGCTGCCGCCGCCGACGTCGTAGTGGATCTCCAGGCCGCTGACCATGGCGGCCAGGTGACGGCTGACCTCGGGGTACCGGATGAGCTCCGTCATCACGTCGCGCAGCGGCTGCATCTCGGGACCGCTGAGGAAGAGCAGCCCCTGGGCCTGGGTGTTCATCAGCAGCCGCCTGCCGACCTGGTGGCGCTCACCGTGGTAGGTCTCCAGCAGGCTCTCCGGGGCCCGGCCCCGCACCACGGCGGCGAGCTTCCAGCCGAGGTTGACCGCGTCCTGGATCCCGGTGTTCATGCCCTGCCCGCCGGCCGGCAGGTGGATGTGCGCGGCGTCGCCGGCGAGCAGCACCCGGCCGCGCATGTACTGGGTGACCTGGCGGGTGGCGTCGCCGAAGGAGCTGACCCACACGGGCTCGCCGTGCGAGATGTCGTCGCCGGTCAGGCGCTGCCAGGCGGCGGCCACCTCGGCGTACTCGGGCGGCGCGGTGCGCCGCCGGGGCGGGGTGCCGCGCTCACAGACGATCAGCCGGGTGATCCCGCCCGGCAGGTGACCGACCATGACCATGCCGCCCGGCAGGGTCTCGCCGATCATGCGCGGTTCCAGGTCCAGGCCCCGCACGTCGGCGAGGAACATCTCCATCGTCGCCGCCGTGCCGGGGAAGTCGAAGCCGGCCGCCTTGCGGATCGTGCTCCGGCCGCCGTCGCAGCCCACCAGGTAGGGGGCCGTGAACCGCTCGACTCCGTGCGGGCCGCGGGCCTCGACCGTGATCGAGTCGCCCTCGTCCTTCAGAGCGGTGACCTCGTGACCGCGCCGGATGTCACCGCCGAGTTCGACGACCCATTCCTCCAGGACCGTCTCGGTCTGCGACTGGGGGATCGTCTTGGCGGCCTGGTGGGCGCCGTCGAGGACGCCGAAGTCGACCGGCAGGCCCCCGAAGTGGCCCTGGTTGCTGATCTCGATCTCTCCGAACCGGGGCAGCAGCCCGCGCTGGTCGAAGACCTCCATGGTGCGTGCGGTGAAGCCCAGGCCACGGGACTCGCCCGTGCGCCGGTCGAGACGCTCCAGGACGGTCACGTCGACACCGGCCAGGCGCAACTCGCCCGCCAGCATCATGCCGGTCGGACCCGCACCCACGACTATCACTTCGGCGTCCATGTGCCTCTCCTTGGCCATGAGTCCTTTCCTCGGAATGTCCTCGGTTTTCGGGCGCCGACCACGAACCGTGCGTAAAGGGAATGATTTCCCGGTGGTGCGGCGATCGTCCTAGGCCGTCTGCGGTCCGCCGGACTCCTGCGTCCAATGCGTCGACCTGACCCACCGGTTGCTTTCTTCTCCGGAATTTCGGGGCGCAATTACCGGTGGCTTTTTCATCATCTGCGGTGCGCCATGGCGCGTCAACGGCCTCTTGTACAGGCGACTGCAATGAAATGCAAAGTCCTGGTCCGCCGGGCGCGCTGTGGCCGTGCCGGACGTCAGTCCTTGATCTCGCAGATGGCGGCGCCGGAGGTGAGGGAGGCGCCGACCTGGGCGTTGA
>NZ_JBFATO010000027.1:0-100268 GCF_040678355.1 Streptomyces sp. NPDC052701 | reverse complement strand
CCTGCCGGTCGGTGAGCTGGGGCAGGTCGGCCAGCAGGACGCGGGCGGCGCGGTGCAGCGCGCGCAGCGCGTCGGCGTCGATCAGCGCCGCCACCGGGTGGCCCCCGACCGGAAGGCGAGGGCCGGCGTATGTACGGGGTCCTACCTGAGGGTGATCGCGTAGATCTGCACCCGAGGATCGTTCCGCAGGCCGACGGAACGCACCGTCTTCGACGCGTCGAGGTCCGCGGAGGCACCGAACAGCCGCACCGGCGGGCCGTCCACGCCCTGTCCGCGCTTGATCCGGTGCGGCATCTCCAGTGCCACGGAGCCGCCCTGCGGCACCGCTCCCGCCCAGTCGCCCACGGTGACCGGCACTTCGGCGGTGGTTCCGTCGGTGTAGCGGACGGTGAGCGTGGTCGTCACCGGGCCGTGGTGGGCCGCGGCGACCAAGCGCAGCGCGCTGTACGACCCGGCCGGGAGCAGCACGGCCTGACCGCGGGTCTCGACGAAGTTCGCAGCCGTCCCGGACGGATCGGGAGCGTCGTAGGTCACGCCGTCCCAGACGACCGGACCCGCCGCGGGCAGCAGGTCGCCGTCGTAGCTCCATCCCGATCCGTCGAAGTCGCCCTCGCCGGAAGCTGCGACAGTCGCGGTTCCGTCGTGGTTCACCTCCTTGCCGAGGTCGACGGCACACTGCTCGTCGACGTCCGCCGCGCAGCGGGCCGCGGCGCGCACCTCGATGGTCGCGGCCCGTTCCACGGTCCTCACACCCTTCGCGGCCGCCGTGATGCGCACGGTGTACGAACCCGGCGCGGTTCCGGCCGGCACGCTCACGTCCACCGCCGCGGTCCGCTGGACCGGAAGCCGATGGGACGTGAGCGAGAAGGGCCCGGAGGTCTTCACGGTCCAGCCGCTGGGAGCCTTCGCGCCGACGTCCACCCGCAGCGTGCCGGGGAACTGGCCCAGCACGTCCAGTTCCAGGCGGACGCTCTGTGCGCTGTCAGCCGTCGGCAGGACGTCGGAGCCGGTGCGGAGCGAGGCGTCGAGGTGCCGGCGGGAATCGGCTGCCGCGCGGTTCACGGACGGCGGCTCGTCGCCCTTGCCCGTACCCCATGCCGATGGCTCGCCGGCCATCTCGAAGGCGAGGTTTCCCCCCTTGGCGACCGCGTCCCAGTCCAGCCAGGTGGCGCGCAGGCTCTTCCCGCCGAATCTCGCCTGCTTCACGTAGCGCCGGGTGTCGCTCGCACCCGGTGCCTCGACGGTCAGGGTGCCGCCTTGCTCGTTCCCGTAGGCGCCGATGCGGACGACCGCCGACGGGAACTGCGGGCTGGAGACGGCGAGGAAGTCGCCGCCGTTGGTCGTCGGGTACAGGCCCAGGGAGGAGAAGACGTACCACGCCGACATGGTGCCCAGGTCGTCGTTGCCGGTCATGCCGTCGGGCCCGTCGGTGAAGAGCGTCATCGCGGCGCGGACCACGGTGGCGGTCTTGGCAGGTGCGCCGGCCCACAGGTACATGTACGGGGAGTGCAGATCGGGCTCGTTGTTCGGGTTGTAGGTCGGCTTCCCGTAGTAGTCGTACGGCGCCGAGATCCAGTCCTTGCGAGCGGTTCCGGCAGGGTCCGCGAGGAGTTTGCCGTAGGCGAAGAAGGCGTCGAGCCGCTTCTCGGTCTGCCGCTTGCCGCCCATCAGGGAGACGAGCCCGGCCGGGTCCTGGGGCACCAGCCACTGGTACTGGTGGGCGCCGCCCTCATGGAACTGGTGGCCCGCTTCGACGGGGTCGTAGGGCGTCAGCCAGGTGCCGTCGGTCGTGCGCGGCCGGAACTGCTCGATGGAGGAGTCCCACAGGTTCCGGTACCACTGGCCGCGTGCCGCGAACACGCGGGCGTCCGCGGTGTGTCCCAGCCCTTCGGCCATCAGGGCCAGCGACGCGTCCGCCGCCGCGTACTCCAGGGTCGCCGAAGCGGGATGCCGGCAGTCGTTGTCGCCGCCCTTGTCCGGACAGTCCTTCCCCGGTTCCAGCCCGCTGGGTATGTAGCCACGCTCCTGGTACGCGGCGACTCCCGCACGGCCGTTGTAGGGGGAGTCGTCCGGCGGCGTGCCGAGGGCGTTCTTCCTGAGAAGCGCGTACGCCTCCTTCTCGTAGCCCTTGAGCAGGCCCTTGGACCACGCCTCGACCAGGAAGGGGGTCACCGGGTCGCCGGTCATGATGTTGGTCTCGCTGTTGGCGAGCGACCAGCGCGGCAGCCAGCCGCCGTCCCGTCCGATCGCGACGACCGACAGCGCGACATCGCGGGCGACCTTGGGCTGCAGCATCTGGAGCAGTTGGTTGTGCGGCCGGTGGGTGTCCCACAGCGACAGGTTCTGGTAGGGCGTGAACTCCGACGCGACATGGGTCTTGCCGTCGAAGCCCGCATACCGGCCGTCGACGTCTCCGGCGAGGTTCGGGTGCAGTTGCGCGTGGTAGAGGGCCGTGTAGAACGCGCGTTGCCGCTCGGCCGGCCCCCCGTCGATCCTGACAGCGGCGAGCTGGCGCTCCCAGGTCGCACGCAGCGCCGCGCGAGTGGCGTCGAAGTCGTACGAGTCCTCCGTCTCCGCCTTCAGGTTCTTCCGGGCGCCCTCGACACCCGTGTAGGAGAGCCCCACCTTGACGACGACGTCGCGGTCGGTGCCGGCGTCGAAGGTCACCCAGGCGCCGTTCCCGCCCTCGCCGGCCGCGTCCCGCTCACCGGGGGCGGGAGTGGTGCCGCGCCAGGTGCCGTGCGAGGCGAACGGCCTGTCGAAGGTCGCTGTGAAGTAGACGGTGTGCCGGTCCTTGCCCGCGCAGAAGTTGCCCGCCTCGACACGGCCCTCGACCGTCCGGTCACCGACGACATGCACCTCCGAGCCGTACACCTTCTGGTTGGCCTTGCCCGTGTTGAACAGGACGTTGGCGCGGTCGGTCGAGGGGAAGGTGTAGCGCTGCCATCCCGTGCGGGGTGTGGCGGTCAGCTCGGCGTCGATGTCGTACTTCTTCAACCCGACCCGGTAGTAACCGGGTTCGGCGTCCTCGTCGTCGTGAGAGTAGGCCGAGCGGTAGGCATCGGGGTCGACGCTGTCGACCGCTCCGGTCGTCGGCATGAGCGGCAGCTCGCCCATGACGGAGCAGCCGACGCCGGAGAGGTGGGTCTGGCTGAATCCGTGGATCTTGTCCTGCTGGTAGTCGTAGCCGCCCTGGCCGCCGGTGTCCGGGCTGACCTGGACCATGCCGAAGGGGGCACTCGCGCCGGGAAAGGTGTTGCCGAAGTTCTGTGTGCCGATGAACGGGTTGACCAGGGACGTGAGTCGAGGAGCGGCCGCGGGGGCCTGGGCGGCGGCCGGCGTCGGACCCAGGGCACCGCCGGCAACGAGCAGTGCGACGAGGACTGTTGACGCGCGGTTACGCAATCGGTGGAGGGGTCTGTGCATGGAAGCGGTCTCCTGTTCCTCACCCGTCATGTGCTGCGCGACATGAGAGGTGATCCCGGAGCGACGGACGGAGCGGCCGCATTCGACCGGCCACATGCGCGGCGCTCGGGCATGGGGTGCTGGGGTAGGGGATGATCGGTCTGTGTGCAGGCGTTCGCCGTGGACACGGCTGCTGCACGGTCCAGGCGCGCGAGACGCGCCCGCGGGCGCCGGACGCGTACGCCTCCGCATCGCAGGTGACAGCCCGCCGACGAAGGCTCCGTCCGTGGGCGAACGGGCGAGGCGCACGGGCGGGACGCACGGGATGGAGCGCCGGCCCGAGGGGCCCGGCGCTCGCGAATTCACTCGGTCTCATGCACGGGAGGGAAGCGGTGTGCAGGTCATCGCGGTGAGCCCTCCTTCGCAGCGCAATCAGCGGCACTCGGCTGGATGGAAGCGGACTAGATCACGCCTCTGACATCGTTGTCAAGGCTTCCGGTACCAGTTGGTGCCGGCACATCAACCCGGCCGTACTCGCTTATCCCTTCCTCGCCACGAGGGCCGCCGTGTCGATCGAGGGAAGGGCCGAAGAGCGGTTCCCGCCCTCTCGCGGCTCCCCTCCACGGCAGGAGTCCGAGGGCGCGTGGCAGCTTGCCGGCCCGGCTCGAAACCCGATCGGGTGCGGCTGGCTCATGCGTCGAACCGCTCCGGGCAGCACGCCGCACCAAGCCGGCGCCCGGCCCGGGAGGCGCCGGAGCGGACCAGGATCGACTGCGGCGAGCGAACCCACCCGAGCCGGACCATGTGGTCGAGATCGGCCCGGCGCCAAGCCGACGGGTCCGTGGATTCTTGGGGGGCCCGGGGAACCGGAGGGTGGTGCAGCTCGGGATGCCGTTGACGAGCGACGAACCAGGTGGCAAGTGACCTGCGAGTAACTTCCGGATCGAAGATTGGCCCCTCCAGGGACATGGCGAGGGGGCAAGTGATGTGCGCTTGTGCTCAGGTCGTCCGTTCCAGTTCGGGGTCGGTGGAGGCAGGGACCGCGAGCTGGAGGGGGCTGCCCATGTTCAGGCGCACCTCCCCGTGGGGCTGGATGCGCTGTTCCGGTATCGGCTCTTCTCGATCGCGCCGACCGTCGGGCGGCGGAGCGCCGCGACGAGCCGGCGCCTCCTGCCGGCGCGGGCTACATCGTGATGGCCGGTCCGGAGGGAAACGAGTTCTGCTGGGACTGAACGACGGGGAACTTCACGCCGGTGAGGTCTTCGGAGACGGCCCACAGCCGCTGCTGGACGGCTACTTCGTACGACTCCGGGCTGGAGGTGACCAGCCGGGGGTGGCCCTTGATCTCGTTGCGCCCGCCGGGACCGTAGTACTGGCCGCCGAGCGCGGCGGGGTCGGTGGCGGCGCGCAGGGTGGGCAGGGCGCCCATGGCCGGCGTCTGGGTGATCAGCGGCGCGAGCCAGGTGACGGGCAGGCGGAGCGCGGCGGGGGTGTTGCGGAGAAGGTCGGTGTTGGACACGCCGGGATGGGCGGCGACCGCGACGGTGGTGCCGTGCGAGGCGAGCCGGCGCTGCAGCTCGTATGTGAACATCAGGTTGGCCAGCTTGGACTGACCGTAGGCGGCGGTCCGGCTGTACGACCGCTCCCACTGCAGGTCGTCGAAGTGGATCGCGGCCCGGATGCGGTGGCCGGTGCTGCTGACCGTCACCACGCGCGAGCCGGGCACCGGCAGCATCAGGTCCAGCAGCAGCCCGGTGAGCGCGAAGTGGCC
This sequence comes from Streptomyces sp. NPDC052701, assembly GCF_040678355.1. Lineage (NCBI taxonomy): Bacteria > Bacillati > Actinomycetota > Actinomycetes > Kitasatosporales > Streptomycetaceae > Streptomyces > Streptomyces sp. NPDC052701. Next base: position 95,092 of record NZ_JBFATO010000027.1, on the reverse strand, counting down.
GAGGTGGTTGGTGCCGAACTGCATCTCGAAGCCGTCGGCGGTGGTCTGCTTCGGGGTGTACATCACGCCGGCGTTGTTGGTCAGCAGGTCGATCCGGTCGAGCCGGGACCGCAGCGCCGCCGCCGCGGTCCGGATGGAGTCGAGCGAGGTCAGGTCCAGCGCCTGCACGGTCACGTCGCCGGTCATGCGGGCCGCGGCCTGCTCGCCCTTCTCTACGTTGCGCACGGCGAGCACCACGGACGCCCCGTGCTCGGCGAGCGCCTTGGCGGTCTCGTAGCCCAGTCCGGTGTTGGCCCCGGTCACCACGGCCACCCGCCCGCGCTGGTCCGGAATGTTTGCTGTTGTCCACTTCTTGCCCATGTCAGGCTCCCAGCCATCTAAAGTACCGAAGGTATCTTGTGTTCTCGACGTTAAAGTACCTTCGGTACGTTGTCAACGTACCGAAGGTATCTAATTTAGACTGGGGAGCGTGACTTTCCAGCGGGCGCGAACCGAAGAGCAGCGGGAGATCCGCCGACGGGCGATCCTCGACACGGCGTCGGCGATGCTCGACGAGATGCCTGTGGCCGCGGTCACCCTGAACGAGCTCAGTCGCCGGGTAGGCCTGGCGAAGCCGAACGTGCTGCGCTACTTCGAGTCTCGCGAGGCGGTGTTGCTGGAGCTGCTCGACCGCTATCTGCGGGAGTGGCTGACGGAACTGGCAGGGGAGCTGGCCGCCGGCGTCGACGAAGACCTCCCCATGCCCGAGCGGGCGGCAGCGGTGGCCGAGATCCTCGGCCGCTCACTGTCCGGCCGAAAGGCGCTGTGCGAGCTCTTCGGCGCACAGGGCAGCGTCCTGGAGCACAACGTCTCCGTCGAGGTCGTGGCACGCTACAAGCGCGCCTCCCTGGACCGCCTGACAACCATGACCGCCCTGCTCCGGAAGTACCTGCCGGAGCTGGGCGAGAACGCGACACTGTTCAGCCTGCAGACCATGGTCATGGCCGGCGCGCTGTCGGCGTACAGCACGCCCCCGCCCAGCCTGCAGGCGGCCTACGAGGCCGAGCCCGACCTGGCCCGCTTCCACTTGGACCTGGAGGACTACTTGAAGCAGGCCTTGACCGCAACCCTCCTGGGCGTGCTGCCCCGCCGCTGACCAGCGTTGCACCGAACAGGCCGAACCTCTGTACCTCTCGCGCTCGACCGGCTCTCCCGCTCCGTGCTGCACCTGGTGACCCTCGGCGGGACGAGAACACCCCGGGCGACCCCGAAAGCCCTCTCGGCTTCCGTTTCTGCTGGAAAGGGAACTCGCCGCCGGCCCACTCGCCCACACCATCGTGCGCCCCGGCTTCGTGTACGGCGGCCCGGCCACCACCTCCCTGAGCGGACAGTGGTTCGCCGCGGCCGAAGCCGGAAAACCCGTCTTCTACGGCGACACCTCCAAGCACTACAGCTGGGTCCATGTCGACGACCTCGCCGACGCCTACGTCCGCATCCTCGACAACCCGGCGGCGGTCGACGGCGAAGTGTTCGTCATAGCCGACGACCAGCGTCTGAGGGCCTTGGACGTGCAGCGTGTCGCGGTCCGTGCCGCCGGCTACACCGGTGAGATCACCTTGGAGCCCGCGGAGGCGGGCGGCATGATGCAGGTGGCCGCCGACCAGGACGAGCTCGTCTCCAGCGCCAAGGCCCACCGCCTCCTCGGCTGGCGCCCCCGCCACTTCTCCTTCACCGACAACCCCGTACAGCATTACCGGGCGTGGAAGGCCGACCGGACGAGCGCCTGACAAGGACCGGTGGCGAAGGCGGAGGGGGTGGGGCAGGGCCACGTCTCGCAGGAGACGAGCACGCCGCGCCGGAGCATCACCTCCTCGGCCCCGCGGAAACCGAGCGGGAAGCGGAAGTACAGCCACACGCAGCGGGACATCATCCCGGCCGGGTACCGTGCCCCCGGTACGACGCCGGCGAGCTCTCCACGGACCCCCTCCTCCGTCAAGACCGGCTCGAAGGCTCTCCCGTACCACTCGCCAACGTGACAGTGCCGAGGGGAGCGACGGGGTGCGGCCCGACAGGTCACAGTTCGTGCTCCTCGTACGGCCGGCCCGCTGCGGGCCGGCCGTCGTCGACCACGCAGCGGGCCAGGCGCAGGCGTCCGGTCCCGGACAGGGGGGCGATTACGGTGGGGCACGAAGGTCTTTCTGACGGTGTGGACGCCGCAATCCACACCGAACCGGAAGGCCCTCACCCGTTCAAGGGCGGGGAGCCCTCCGGTGGGGGCGTGGACGCGCGGTGTCACAGACGGCCGTCGGTGAAGAAGCAGGGGCCCGTTGTCCTGGCGGCCCGCCCGCTGACCGGAAAGCACGGGTCCACGCGACGCGCCTCCCTACGATGCCCCCGGGTGGCCGTGGGCTGACGGACCGTCATACGTCGGCGGTGAGCTGGAGGGCATGTGGACGCTCGGAACGCGCGAGCCGGCGCCGCGGCGCCGGGGGAGGAGCACGAGACCGCGACACATCCGGCCCTGCAGCTCAGGGCCACCGCGATCGGCGCCGGGGCCGTGCTGCTGTGGGCGTCGCTGGCCCTGTTCACCACGCTGACCGGGCGGATTCCACCGTTCCAGCTCACCGCCATGGCGTTCGCGGTGGGCGGCGTCCTCGGACTGCCCCGGGCGCTGCGCGGCGGCGGAGCGCCGGCCCGCGCGGTACCCCGCGGGGCCTGGGCACTCGGCGTCGGCGGCCTGTTCGGCTACCACTTCTTCTACTTCGTGGCCCTGCGGAACGCCCCCGCGGTCGACGCGGGCCTCATCGCCTATCTGTGGCCGCTGCTGATCGTCGTGTTCTCCGCACTGCTGCCGGGTGAACGGCTGCGCTGGTGGCACGCGGCGGGCGCGGTGCTCGGACTCGGCGGCACTTTCCTGCTGGTCACCGGCGGGCAGGGCGTCCAGTTCCGCGAGGAGTACCTGCTCGGGTACGCGGCAGCCGCCGTCTGCGCGGTGGTGTGGTCGGCGTACTCGGTGGCCAACCGGCGGCATCCGGCAGTCCCGACGGACATGGTGGCGTTCTTCTGCCTGGCCACCGCGGTGCTCGCGGCCGTCTGCCATCTGCTGTTCGAGGACACGGTCCGGCCCGGCGGCGGCCAGTGGCTCGCGGTACTCGCGCTGGGCCTCGGGCCGGTCGGCGGCGCGTTCTACCTCTGGGACCACGGCACCAAGCACGGCGACATCCGGCTCCTGGGCACCCTGTCGTACTTCGCCCCGCTGCTGTCCACGGCCCTGCTGATCGCGACGGGACGGGCCGACGCGAGCTGGCCCGTCGCCGCCGCCTGCGTGCTGATCACCGGCGGCGCCGTGCTCGCCTCGGCGGACGCGCTGCGTGCGGCGCGCCGCCAGGGCTGAGCCGGCCGCGACCACGTCGCGAACCCGTCAGGCGTCCACGGGCCAGATCCCGCGACGGACCCTTTCGGTCACTCGGCCGATCACCATGCCTCGGACCACGCCGGCCTTGAGCAAGCGCTTGCCCGGCGGTATGGGCGCGGCCGGCTCGGTGTCCGTCCAGCAGCATGATCGGACCGGATCGCAACGGTCGGGTCCGGCCGGGGTGCTGCCAGGCAGGGTTGACATCGAAAGGAGGCCTCATGATCTCGGCACTCAACCGGCTTGTCGATCTCGTCGAGGAGCACCTCGCCGAGGAGCTCGACGTCCACGGACTGGCCGGGGAGCTCGGCACGACCGAATACCACCTGCGCCGTATGTTCTCGTCGTTGGCCGGCATGCCGCTGTCGGAATACATGCGCCGGCGCCGCATGACCGTCGCCGCTGCCGACGTGGTCCGGGGTGAGGACGATCTGCTGAGCATCGCCGTCCGGCACGGATACAGCTCGACCGAGGCGTTCGGACGCGCGTTCCGTGCGGTCCACGGCGCCGGCCTCAGCGACGTGCGCCGCGACGGAGGCCCCTTGCGCACACAACCGCAGCTCAGGTTCCACCTGACCGTCGAAGGGAGCGTCCCCATGGACACCCGCCTCATCGATCGCCCCGCGTTCCGGCTGGTCGGACACGCAGCCCGGGTTCCGCTCATCCACCAGGGCGTCAACCCGCACATCCAGCAGCACATCGCCGCACTGCCGCAAGAGGAGCACCTCCGGCTGAAGGCCCTCGGCGACACCGAACCGGGGGGCCTGCTGCAAGTGTGCGACGATCTCGACCCCGACGGGACGGAGGGGAGCGAACTGACCTACCTGCACGGGGTCGCCGTCTCCCGGGACACGCCGGTCCCCGACGACCTCGACGCCATCGAGGTATCGGCCGGCAAGTGGGCGGTCTTTTACACCGCCGGACCGTATCCGCAGGCCCTGCAGACGACCTGGGCCGCGACCGCGACGGAGTGGTTCCCCTCCAACCCGTGGCGTCTTCGGCCAGGTCCCTCGATCGTCGCGGTCCTCGAGCGCGTGGACGACTTCAGTACCGCGACCTGCGAGCTGTGGCTCCCCGTCGAACCGGCGTGACGGATTGCGGTCACGGAAATCACCCCGGGCCGCCGGCTGGTCCGTTCCGCTGATGCTCTCTGAGTGCGGCGGCACAGTGGACAGGCCCGCAGCGCCTTCCCCATCGGCGTTGTGGGCCTGAACCATGTGAACGGTCAGCGGTGGCCGGTCCGGGCGGCGTAGGCGCGCATCGGATCCGGCGCCGCCGGTCCCGCCTCGTTCATGCGCGGGCCGGAGAGGGCCTGGAAGTCCCTCATCGTGTCTGCGCGGTCGTGCGGGCGGCGGAGTCCGCGTGGTCATGCACCACACCGGATGCGGCCACGACGCTCGGGCCGGCGTCGCCTGCTCCTCATGCGGCGAGCCGCTGCGCCACACCGCACTGCGAACTCACTTCATGGAGGTCCCGGACGTTCGACGGCCGGACGTCGCGGGTGGAAGCCCGCGGTGAGGGAATCCAGGCCTGGCCCGGCCGCCGTCCTTGAAGACGCCGTCAAGGACGCCGTGCAAGAGCTGGGCGTGGACCCGGCTCAGCCCTTGAGACCCGATCGGGACACTCCCTCGATGACCCACCGCTGGGCCACGACGTAGAGCAGCAGGACCGGCACGCTGGCGATCACCGCGCCCGCCATCAGCAGGTCGTAGTGAATGCTGTTGGCGTTCTGGAAGTTGGCCAGCCCCGCGGGCAGGGTCAGCGACTCGGGACTGAGCAGCACGTACAACGGCCAGAGGAAGTCGTTCCAGTTGGCCAGGAAGGAGAGCATGCCCAGCGTGGTGAGCGCCGGCTTGGACAGGGGCAGGACCACCTTGACGAAGATCTGCCACCGGTTGCAGCCGTCGAGTTCGGCGGCCTCCTCCAGTTCGGCCGGAACCGTCAGGAAGAACTGGCGCAGGAAGAACACCCCGAACGCGCTCGCCGCGCCCGGCACGATCACCGCGGGCAGACTGTCCACCCAGGCCAGCTCGTTGACGATCAGGAAGTTCGGGATGAGCAGCACCATGGGCGGCACGAACAGCGTCGCGACGATCGAGGTGAAGAAGATCCCCCGGCCCTTGAACCGCATCCGCGCCAGCGCGTAGGCCGCGGGAGTCGCTGTGACCAGGACCAGACCGGCGTGGGCCGCGGCGGCGAGGACGCTGTTGAACAGCCATCGCCCGACCGGGCTGTCCGTGGCGGTGAGGATGTGCTCGTAGGCCTGCAAGGTGGCGGGGGAGGGGATCCACCGCGGATCGGTGGCGCCGGCCGCCTCCCTGGTCTTGAACGAGGTGGCCAGCATGTACAGCAGCGGGCTGAGGTACAGCGCCGCCACGACGGCCAGGACGAGGTGCAGCAGGGAACGGCGCAGGCGCCGGGCGGTGGCGGCCGAGGCCGGCCGCGGGGAGTGCCGTTGCTCGCGCGGGCCGCCGGCCCTCGGCCGGCCGGTGATCTCCGTGTGGGTCATCGCCCCTCCTGACGCTCGCGGAAGACGCGGAAGACCACGGCGCTGGCCGCCATCAGGGCCAGGGCCAGGACGAAGCTCATGGCGGACGCCGAGCCCATCTCGAACCGCCGCAGACCGGTCTCCGCGATGAGGAAGATGGCCGTCTTGGTCTCGTCCGCCGGCGCGCCGCCGGTGATGATGTACGACTGGCCGAACATGTTGGCCGAGGCCAGCAGCGTGGAGTTCACCACGAACAGGGCCACCGGCCGCAGCCCGGGCAGCGTGACGTGCACGAAGCGCTGCCAGGCGTTCGCCCCGTCGACCTTGGCCGACTCGTACAGCTCCGCCGGGATGTCCTGCAGACCGGCGAGGTAGATCACGGAGTTGAACCCGAGCGTCCACCACACCGTGACCAGGACGAGCGCCCACCAGGCGGCCGGGGTGTCGGTGGTCCACTGGATGTCGCCGGGCAGGCCGACGAGGCCCAGGTAGTGGTTGACCAGGCCGATGTTGCCGTCGAGCAGAAAACGCCACAGCAGGCCCACCACGGCCACCCCGAGGACATACGGGGCGAAATACACGGCTCGGTAGAGGTTGCGGCCCCGGAACCTGCCGTTCATCAGCAACGCCGTGAACAACGGCACGACCAGCAGGAACGGTGTCGACAGCAGGGTGAAGACGCCGGTGGCGCGCATGGCCCGCCAGAAGCGGGGGGCCTCCACCCCGTCCGGGTCGAACAGCTCCCGGTAGTTGGCCAGGCCCACGAAAGGCTTGGCGGGCAGGTTGATGTCCCACGCGTGCAGACTGATCCACAGTCCGTAGCCGATGGGGATCACCACGAAGGTGAGGAAGAGCACCAGGTACGGTGCCATGAACATGTAGGGGGTCCACCACCGGTAGGACCGTGAGACGGCCCGGACCGCGCCGCGGTCCGGGACTCGCGGTGCACTGGTGGCGGACGGCGGTGTCTTCAGCCGTCGCACCGACGTCGCCTCACTTCGCGTACTTCTGCTTGTTCTCGGCCAGGATCTTGTCGGCGGTCTTCACCCCGTCGGACAGTGCCTCGGCCGGCGGCTGCTGTCCCAGCACCGCCTTCTGGACGGCCAGTTCCAGCGCCTTGCTCTGCACGTCGCCCAGGCCGGGCAGCGCCGGCAGGAAGCGGAAGACATCCACGTCCTTCGCCAGCTGCGTCTGCGGCAGCCGGGCCACCCCGGCCTCGGCGCGGACACTGTTGCGTGCGGGGATCATGCCGGCCCGGGCCCACTCCGTGGACCGCTCGCTCATGTAGTCGATGAAGAACTTCGCGGCCTGAACCTTGTTCTTGTCCCGCCCGGCCTGGGAGGTCAGCACGAAGTTGTGGCTGGCGCTCCACACCGCGGGTGTGGAGCCGATGGTGGGGATGGATGCCATGTCCCACTTGATCTTCCCGGCCGTCGACTTCAGGTCGTTGATCTGCCAGATGCCGTCCCAGGTGAAACTGACCTTGTCGTTCTTGAAGGCGTTGTACTGGGCGTCCTGCGCGACCTGGCCGGGGCTGTAGCCCTTGCGGATCTGCTCGGTCATCCAGGCCAGGGCCTCCTCGCCGGCGTCCGAGCCCCACAGGGCCTTGGTGCCCTCCTCGTCGTACAGCTCACCGCCGAACTGCCACAACAGGCTCATGAACATCAGGTGGGCCGGCCACTTGTTCGGCATCCAGAAGGGCTGGGAGACACCCGCGGACTTCAGCTCCTTCAGCGCGTTCTCGTAACCCTCGCGGTCGGTCGGGGCCTTCTCCAGGCCCGCACGGGTCAGGTGGCGGACGTTCCAGTAGTCGGCGAGGCAGTGCACGTCGAGCGGGACGCTGTAGCGCTTGCCCTCGTAGACGCCGGCCTGCCACACCGCCGGGATGAAGTCCGACTCGGTGAGCTTCAGGGCCGACACGACGTCGTCCAGCGGTATGAGCGTGCCGCGCACCGCGAAGGTGGCGATCTGGTCGTTGTGGATGACGGCGACGTCCGGGCCCTTGCCGGCGCTGATGGCGGTCGGCATCGCCGGGTACAGGTCCTCCCAGCGCCGGGTGGTGTTCTTCACGGTGATGCGGCCCGCGTACTTCTCGTTGAAGGCGGCCAGCATGGCCTTCATGTGCGGGCCGTCGCCGCCGGTGAACCCGTTCCAGTACTCGAGGGTGACCTCGGGGCCGTCGTACTCGCCGCCGCCGAAGGCCGGGGCGTCACCGGTGTCGTTCTCCCCGGCTCCCACCTTGGTACCGCCGCTGCACGCCGTGAGGAAGCCGGCGGCCGTCACGCCGGCGGCCGCGCCGAGGAACGCTCTGCGCCGGACCGGGGGGATGGACGAAGTAGTGCTGCGCATTTCCTGCTCCTTGGATTCGGGCTCGTCGTCGGGCCCGTTGGACAGCGAGGGGTGGGTCAGGGGGCGGTGAGGCGGATCATGGTCCAGCTGACGGGCGGCAGACGGGTGCTGAGAACACCGTCGTCGATCTTGGTGCCCGCCACGTCGCGCGGCCGGACCCGGTCGGGTGCGGCCTCGGTGTTCGCCGCTGTCAGGTCCTCGTCGTGCAGGACCACGTGCTCGACGACGCGGTGGCGGGGGAAGGCGCGCAGGCCGACGGAGAGGGCCAGTTGCTCCCGGGAGCCGCGGTTCACCGCGAAGAGCACCACGTCGCCGCTCTCCTCGTCGTGCGTGGCGGTCGCCCAAAGGGCGGGTACCGGACCGTACTTGGCTGTGTCGACGACCGGTGAGTCCGGTTCGACGCGGAGCACCGTGCCCCTGGCGTGGCGCGCGGTGCGGGCGAAGGGGTGGAAGATCGTCTGTCGCCAGGCCGGGCCCTGGGGCCGGGTCATGATCGGCGCGATGACGTTCGCGAGCTGCGCCTGACAGGCGGCGCCCAGGCGGTCGGCATGCCGCAGCAGGGTGATCAGCAGGCTGCCCACGACCACCGCGTCGGTGACGTCGTAGACGTCCTCGATCAGTTCCGGCGCCTCGCGCCACGCCAGGGAGGACTCGCCGCCGAACCGGCTCTGGTACCAGACGTTCCACTCGTCGAAGGACAGCTTGATCTTCTTGCCGCTGCGCACCCGGGCGCCCACGTGGTCGGCGGTGGCGGTGATCGCGGAGATCATGCGGTCCATCTCCTCCCCGCTGGCCAGGAAGGAGTCGAGATCGCCGTTCTCGGGCTGGTAGTAGGCGTGCAGCGATATGTAGTCGACGAACTCGTAGGTGTGCTCCAGCACCGTGGCCTCCCACGAGGCGAAGGTGTCGATGTAAGCGTTGGAGCTGCCGCAGGCGACCAGTTGGAGACCGGGATCGAAGCGCTTCATGGCGCGGGCCGTCTCGGCCGCCAGCCGCCCGTACTCGTGGGCGGTCTTGTGCCCCATCTGCCAGGGGCCGTCGAGTTCGTTGCCCAGACACCACATGCGCACGTCGTGCGGCCGGTCCGCTCCGTGGGAGCGGCGCAGCTCGGACAGGGCGGTGCCCTCCGGGTGGTTGGTGTACTCCAGCAGGTCGAGCGCCTCGGCGACCCCGCGGGTGCCCAGGTTGAGCGCCATCATCGGCTCGACGCCGGCCTTGCGGGCCCAGCGCATGAACTCGTTGAGGCCGAAGGCGTTGCTCTCCAGGCTGCGCCACGCCAGGTCGAGGCGCCGGGGCCGCTCGGAGACGGGGCCGACGCCGTCCTCCCAGCGGTAGTTGGAGACGAAGTTGCCGCCCGGGTAGCGCACCGTGGTGACGCCGAGTTCCCGTACGAGATCGAGCACATCGGTACGGAATCCGTCCTCGTCCGCGGCCGGGTGCCCGGGCTCGAAGACGCCGGTGTAGACGCACCGGCCCATGTGTTCCACGAAGGAGCCGAACAGCCGGCGGTCGACGGTGCCGACCGCGAAGGCCGGATCGAGGGTGAGTCGGGCTGTGACCATGCGGGAGTACTCCTGGAGGTCTGACGGATGACGGAGCCGGGCACCGCCGAGTGCCAGGTCCCGCCGCCGGGAACGGCGCGGAACGAGGCGGTGGCGCGACGCGGCCGAAAGATCTGCGCGGTCTGTGGGGAGTACGATTACATCGTTGAAACAGCGTCGTAAAGTGGTCGCACGCTACGTATTCGAATCGTGGTCCTGGCTCCGGCCGTGAACGGTGAGCGGCTGCCGGGACGAGCGGCCCCTGTGCCAGGGTGGTGCTCGCCGCGCGAGTGAAAGCGCCGTCATCGGCGCAGTGGAGGTGACTTGATGGCAGCCAGTCTCAAGGATGTCGCAGCCCTGGCCGGAGTCTCGGTGAAGACCGTGTCGAACGTCGTGAACGGCTACACGTACGTGGCGCCGCCGACACGGGAGAGGGTTGAACGCGCCCTGACGGAGCTGGACTACCGTCCCAATCTGTCCGCCCGCAACCTGCGCCAGGGACGCACCGGAGTGATCGCCCTGGCCCTGCCGGAACTCGACGCGCCGTACTTCGCGGAGCTGACCCGCTTCGTCATCGACGCCGCGGCCGACCGCGGCTGGACCGTCATCATCGAGCAGACGGACGGCCAGCCGGAACGCGAACGTCAGGTGCTCGAGGGGATCCGTGAGCAGCGCATCGACGGCCTCATCTTCAGCCCGATCACGGTGGGCCGGGACGAACTGGCCGAGCGCAGCGACACCACCGCGCTGGTCCTGCTGGGCGAGCGCGTCATCGACGGCCCGACCCACCATGTCGCCATCGACAACCAGCGCGCGGCGAGGGAGGTGACGGAGCACCTGCTGTCCCTCGGCCACACCCGGATCGGCGCCATCGGACGCCAGACGAGCCCGAGTGCCAACACCGCACATCTGCGGCTCGCCGGCTACAAGGAGGCGCTCGCCGCCTCCGGCCTGCCCTACGACGAGGCGCTGGCGCCGCCGACCGACTCCTACCACCGGCGGGACGGCGCCGAGGTGATGGCGCGGCTGCTGGCGCTGGACGAGCCCCCTCAGGCGGTCTTCTGCTTCAACGACCTCCTGGCGCTCGGTGCCCAGCGCACCGCGCTGGCTCAGGGCCTGCGGATCCCGCAGGACGTTGCGGTCGCCGGCTTCGACGACATCGAGGACGGCCGCTACAGCACGCCGACGCTCACCACCGTCTCCCCCGACAAGCACCAGATCGCCCAGGTCGCTGTGGAGATGCTGGAGCAGCAGATCCACGGCCCCCGCCGTGTCGGGGCCCGCGCCCGCCCCCGGGAAGTGGCCGCGGCCCACCGGCTGATCGTGCGCGAAAGCACGCGGGGTTGAAGCGGCGACACGGATCCTTGTCGGACGACCAGGGCATGGTGCGCTCGATGACCCGACGTCGACGAGCCGCTGCCCGACAGCGAACCGAAGCTGCTGGAGCAGTTCGCTTCCCCGGCCCTGATCCGCAAAGCCGGAAGGCGACGACTGGTCACCCTGATACGGCCGAAGGCGCCGCGGATGGCCGAGCGGCTGGTGGAGGACATCTTCAGCGCACTCGGCGAACAGACCGTCGTCGTCCCGGGCACCGCGCGGCCGCGCTGATCGTTCCCAGCCTCGCCGGTTCCCTCCGGTCCATCCTTGACCAGCGCAAAATCCTCGCTGCAGGGATCGAAGGGCTTCTGGAGGCCCACCCTCTTTCCCGGGTGCTGATCTCGATGCCCGGCATCGGGGCCAGGACCGCAGCCCGCATCCTCATCGACGTCGGTGCCGGCAGCGGCTTCGCCACCGCCGGCCACCTTGCCGCCTACGCCGGCCTGGCACCCGTGACCAGGGACTTTGGCTCCTCTCGACGTCCTCTTCGCGATGCTCCGAGACGGCACCTTCCACCAGCCGCCCCCCCGGTTGCAGCTTGACGAAGCCCGTGGAGGCACCTTCTCCGGCCCGGAGCCGGCGGTGCCCGTGTCGGAAGCTGCGCAACCGGCCGGCGGTTGCACAGAGCGACCTGTTCGAGCTGCCGACCCTCCTGAACGGTTGATTTGTGGCGGAAGGTGCCCCAGATCGTGGCTCGCACGCACCGCGGCGCACGAAGCCCGTGCCGTCCGGTGCCTCCCACGGGATGCCGGACGGCGGAATCCGTCGCTAGATGGATGAAGGGCTCCGTGCCGTCCGAACGGCAGACGAGTGTGCAGGGAAAGGCTGGGAAACGGCATGCAGAAGCGCAATCTGCGGGATCTCCGGGTATCGGCCATCGGCCTGGGGTGCATGGGCATGTCCGCCTTCTACGGATCCGCCGATCGGGAGGAGGGAATCGCGACCATCCGGCGTGCCCTCGACCTCGGGGTGAACTTCCTCGACACCGCGCAGATGTACGGGCCGCTCACCAACGAGTCGCTCGTCGGTGAGGCGATCCGGGGACATCGCGACGAGTACGTGATCGCAACGAAGTTCAACTACCGGATGGACAACGCCGTACCCGGCGACATCAGCACGGTCGGCCCGCAGGATGGCTCGGCCGAGCACGTCCGGAGCTCGGTCCACGGTTCCCTGGAGCGTCTGGGGACCGACCACATCGACCTGTACTACCAGCACCGGGTCGACCCGAACGTGCCCATCGAGGAGACGGTCGGCGCGCTGGGCGAGCTGGTCGCCGAGGGCAAGGTGCGGTACATCGGCCTGAGTGAGGCGAGCGCGCAGACCATCCGGCGTGCCCACGCCGTGCATCCGGTCGCTGCGGTGCAGAGCGAGTACTCGCTGTGGTCACGTGACGTGGAGGCCGAGGTGCTGCCCGCCTGCCGGGAGCTGGGCATCGGCTTCGTGCCGTACTCGCCGCTCGGTCGCGGTTTCCTCGCCGGGCGGTTCACCTCGCCGGACGAGCTGGACGCGAACGACTGGCGCCGCGAGAACCCGCGCTTCCAGGACGCCAACCTGGAGGCGAACCTCCGGCTGGCGGCAAAGGTGAAGGAGATCGCCGCCGAGAAGGACGTGACCCCGGCCCAGTTCGCCATCGCTTGGGTGCTGGCACAGGGCGAGGACCTGGTGCCGATCCCCGGCACCAAGCGCCGCACCTACCTGGAGCAGAACGCCGCCGCGGTCGACATCGCGCTGACCGGGGACGATCTGGCCCGCATCGATGCGGAGCTGCCCGAGCCGGCGGGTGAGCGGTATGACGAGACGGGGATGCGAGCCGTCGACCTCTAGTACTGCGCTCGCGTACGCGAGGGTTCGTGCGCCAGTACGCGGCGACCAGCGGGACCCGGCCCTGAAGCGGCAGGCTCCAGGACCGGATCCTGCGGACCGGGTCCTGGAGCCCCGCGCCGCAGTGCGGTGACCGACTTGCCGAACCGGCGCGGCCCGGCCCGGTGGACGGAGCATCGGAAGGCTCCGGCGCCGTGATCACACCAGCCACGCCAAGAGCGTCTCACCCGTGATCAACAGGTGCGGGACACCCTTCAGAGCGCGGTGCCGGCCGATTCCTTGTCGTCGAGCCGGAGTTCGGGTGCGGGACGGCGGAATCCCTTGGTGATGACGGCGAGGTAGACGACGCCGATGGCGATCCAGCCGAGTCCCAGCTTGGTCGCGGTGGCGCCGAGCTGGGTGATCAGGTAGATGTCGACGGCGGCGCCGGCCAGGGGCAGGATCACGAAGCCGAGCAGTGAGGGGCGGTTGTCGCAGCGCCCTTGCCTCACGGCGTAGGCGATGACGCAGAGGTTGACCACGGTGAAGCCCAGGAAGGCGCCGAAGTTGATGAACGAGGTGGCGTCGGCCAGGGTCAGGTTTGTCGCCAGGAGCGCAACCGCGGCCACGATGAGTACGTTCGGCACCGGGGTGAGCAGTTTGCTGTGCAGGCGTCCGAAGACAGGACGGGGAAGGACGTTGTCACGGCCCATGACGAACATCAGGCGGCTGGTGCTGGCCTGGATGGCCACGCAGGAGGCGAAACCGCCGAGCACGGTGATGATGTTCGCGACGTCGGCGAAGTCCTTGCCGCCGACGAGCGTGGAGACGGCGTAGCCGGCTGAGGACTCGTCGGCGAAGGAGCTCCCGGGGTGTGCCCACTGCATCACGAAGGAGAGCGCCACGAAGATCACGCCTCCCGCGAGCACGGTGAGGACGATGCCGTGCGGGATGGTGCGCTGCGGGTCCTGGGCTTCTTCGCTGAGGGTGCTGACGGCGTCGAAGCCGAGAAAGGCGTAGGCGGCGATGACGCCGAAGGTCGAGGTGACGACGGCCGGGGCCATGTAGGCGAGGCCGAACAGGACGATGGCCCTCGTCCGGCCTGCCAGGGCATCGAGCTGCCGCATCCGCCTGCTCACGGCTCCCCGGGCACCGCGGATGAACGCGATCGCCGAGCGGTTCGTGCGCACCGTCCGCGCCGGGTGCGCCGGCCGGATGCTCACCGGCGGCGAGTGCCACCTGCGCACGGCCCTCGACCACCATGACCACCATGTCGCTCACTGCGACGGCGGGCGCAGCCATCAAGGCGCCGGACTGAGCCTGCGCGCCCCCGCCGACGACCCGAACGCGATCCCGTTCCCGGCCCGCGCGGGGCGAACCCGCCGGGCACCCGTTCCCGGCGGGCCGATCAACGAGTGCGAAGCCGCAGCGTGAACCACCGGGTGAGACCTGGTGACTGGGTTTCGGAAGCGGTGCAGGCTGGTGGACTTCCGGCGATGCGGGCGCGCATTGACAGGCCGAGTAGACCGGTCGTATAGTCCTGGACATCGGAGCGCGGCACATGCCGGCGCCACCCGCCACTCCCCGAAGGGGCAAGCATCATGGGACGCATCAAGGTTGGTATGGAGAACAGCACCGACATCGAACTGCACTACGAGGACAGGGGGGCGGGCCGGCCGGTCGTGCTGATCCACGGCTATCCGCTGGACGGCAACTCCTGGGAGGGGCAGGTGCCGGCCCTGCTGGCGGCCGGCAACCGGGTCATCACCTACGACCGGCGCGGCTTCGGCAAGTCCAGTCAGCCCGCGGCCGGTTACGACTACGACACCTTCGCCTCCGACCTGAACACCCTCATGGAGGCCCTCGACCTTCGCGACGCGGTCCTGGTCGGGTTCTCCATGGGTACCGGTGAGGTCGCCCGCTACCTGTCCACCTATGGTTCCGCCCGCGTCGCCAAGGCTGTCTTCCTGGCCTCGCTGGAGCCGTTCCTGGCCGTCACCGAGGACAATCCCGACGGTGCCGCGCCGCTCTCCTTCTTCCAGGACGTCTCCGACGCGGTCGGCAAGGACCGTTACGCCTTCTTCGCCGACTTCTACCGCGACTTCTTCAATCTCGACGAGAACCTCGGCACTCGGGTGAGCGAGGAAGCGGTGCGCAACGCCTGGAACGTGGCGGCCGGCGCCGGTGCGATCGCCGCGGCGGCCGCGCCTCTGACCTGGCCCACCGACTTCCGCGCCGACATCCCCCGCATCGACGTCCCGACATTGATCGTGCACGGGACCGCCGACCGCACCCTGCCCGTCGACGCCACCGGACGGCGCTTCGCCAAGGCCCTGCCCACCGCGCGCTACATCGAGATCGACGGCGCCCCCCATGGGCTCCTCACCACCCACACCGCCGAGGTCAACGAGATCCTCCTCGACTTCCTCGACCGCTGACCGTCGCTAGACGACAGGTCTACTCTGTGGTGTGGTAGCACCGTGACAAACACCCGGGGCGACACTCGCCGCTGCATTCTCGACACGGCTCAGCGGATCATGTCCCGCAAGCGGCCGACGAACCACTGGCAGAACCGGCCCGAGACGCAGAGCGTCGACGGCGCCCCCCACACCACGCCCGCCCGGCGTGACGACATGCAGGTGCGACCGGTCCATCGCCTTAGAGACGACCGGTCTACTCAATCGAAGGAGCAGTGATCATGAAGGTTCTCATCGTCCTCACCTCGCACGACAAGCTCGGCGACACCGGCAGGAAGACCGGCTTCTGGCTGGAGGAGCTGGCCGCCCCCTACTACCGCTTCAGGGACGCCGGAATCGACCTCGTGCTCGCCTCTCCCAAGGGCGGCAAGCCGCCGCTGGACCCCAAGAGCAACGAGCCGGCCAACCGAACCGACGAGACTCGCCGCTTCGAAGCCGACCCCGAGGCCATGGACGCTCTCGCCCACACCGTCCGCCTCGACTCCGTCTCCGCCGACGACTTCGACACCGTCTTCTACCCCGGCGGTCACGGCCCCCTGTGGGACCTGGCCGAGGACGCCACCTCCATCCGCCTGATCGAGACCACCCTGCGAGCGGGCAAGCCGCTCGCTCTGGTCTGCCACGCCCCCGGTGTCCTGCGGCACGCGGTGAACGCGGACGGCACTCCGCTGGTGCAGGGCAAGAAGGTGACCGGGTTCACCAACAGCGAGGAAGAGGGAGTCCAGCTCACCGAGGTGGTGCCCTTCCTGGTCGAGGACGAACTCGTCCGGCTCGGCGGCGACTACTCCAAGGGCCAGGACTGGGCGCCGTACGTCCTGCGGGACGGCCTGCTGATCACGGGGCAGAATCCCGCCTCCTCCGGTCCGGCCGCCGACGTACTCATCGACCTCGTCACCAAGGTCGCCGAGACCGACAGGGCCGGCGCGTGAGCGTCCACGTCGTGACGCCGCGCGAGCGGCTCGACGACCCCGCCGGGCTGGAGGCCTGCACGGCCCTGGCCCGGCGGGCCCGCCCGGGCCACCCGGTCACCCCCGTCGTCGGATACGGCGCGGTCCAGACCCTGGAGGGCGAGCCGTTCGACGGCATCCCCACCCACCGGTTCCCCACCGCCAAGGCGGCACGTGCCTGGTACGACAGCCCGGCCTACCAGCAGGCAGCGCCCCACCGGCGAGCAGCCGCCGACCACCGCGTCCTCATCGTCGACGGCCTTCCCGGCACCCCACCTCCGTCGGCCCACCGGACTCCGGAAAGCAAGTGACGACATGAAGACCTTCATCCTGGGAATCGCCGGCGGCGTCGGACACCGCCTGGCGCGGCTGCTGACCGCCGCCGGCGACCCGGTCGACGGGCTCTACCGCCGTCCCGAGCAGGGCGGACGCCTTGCAGCCGACGGCATCCACGCCACCCACGGCGACCTGACCCGCATCGACGCACCCGCACTCGCCGCCCTGCTCCGCGGCACGGACGTCCTGGTCTTCGCCGCCGGGGCCGGCGGCGAAGGCGGCACGAGCGCCATCACGGCCATCGACGGCCGCGGCCTGTCCACCGCCATCGAGGCCGCCCGCCTCGCCGGCGTCCGACGCCTGCTGCTCGTCTCGGTCTTCCCCGAAGCCTGGCGTGGCCGGGACGTGTCCGACACCTTCGAGCACTACATCGAGACCAAGAAGAGGGCCGACGCCGAACTGGCCGCCACCGAACTGGACTGGGTGATCCTGCGCCCGGCCGCCCTGACCGATGAGCCCGGCACCGGCCGGATCAGCCTCGCCCCCGCCCTGGTCCACACCCGGATCACCCGCGACGACGTCGCCGCCACCCTCGCCGAGCTCGTCCACACCCCCCGGCTGCGCCGCGAGATCCTCGAACTCACCGAAGGCCCCACACCGATCACCGACGCCGTCCGGCAGCGGATCGAGGGCTGAGAACCGATGCTCGTTCCCCCCAGCACACGCACCCTCGACGTTTCGTCACGCCCGTCCGCCGTCCCGGCAGCGGGCGGCGGGCCGACGCCGCCGGCCGGAACAGGCAGCGTGAGACGCGTTCCACCGGTGATCGCGCGGTCCGCGTGGGTCCGGCCCGCCGTCGCGGTGTTCGTCGTGGGATGGGGGGCCAACATGTTCGCCTCCCTGCTGCACGCCTACGCCCACCTGAGTGGGCTCCGGGCCGACGGTCTGTTCGGGGCCTACGCAGTCGGGCTCATACCGACCCTGTTGATCGCGGCGCGGATCTCGGACCGTGTCGGCCGGCGCCGGGCGCTTCTCGCCGCGCTGCTGCTCTCCGCGCTCGGCTCGGCGGTGCTGTCGTTCTCGGACGGGGCGTTCGGGACGATCCTGGTCGGGCGGATACTCATCGGGATCAGTGCCGGCGCCGCGTTCGGGCCGGGAACGGCATGGATCAAGGAACTGTCCGACACCGCACAGACGCGGGGCACGGGAGCACGACGTGCGGCAGTCGCACTGACCGCCGGTTTCGCGGCCGGCCCCCTCCTGTCCGGGGCCGTCGTCCAGTGGCTCCCCTTGCCGCAGATCACCTCCTACCTCGTACACGTCGCGCTCGTGGCGTTGGCGCTGCCACTCGTGTTCCGAGCCCCTGAGACGGGCCGACGGCACATCGGAACGGGCACCCGCCGCATGGCGGCGGGCCGCCGGCCGGGGCCGCATCTGACCAACCGGGCGTTCCTGGCTGCCGTACTCCCCACGGCACCGTGGGTTTTCGGGTCCGCAACCGTGTCCTTCCCAGCGCTGCCCGCGCTGGTGCCCCTCGGAAACTTCGGCCCCGTCGGGAGCGGCATCGTCGCCGCGATCACCCTGGGCACCGGCATCGCGGTGCAGCCATGGGCGGGCCGACTCGCACGACGCTCCCCAGCCGCCCCCTTCCGAACGGGCATGGCGGCTGCGATCGCCGGCATGCTTCTCGCGGCGCTCACCGCGGGCACCGGCTCCCCGGTCCTGCTGCTGACCACCGCCGTCGTCCTGGGCTCGGCCTACGGCATCCTCCTGGTGAGCGGATTGCGGCTGGTGGAATCGCTGGCCCCGCCGCAGCACGCCGCCACCGCGATCGCCGTCTTCTACAGCCTCGCCTACACCGGGTTCGCCTTCCCGGTGCTCGTGCAGGCACTGAGCAGCCTGTGGAATCCGGTACCCGTGCTCCTCGCCGGGTCCGGACTCGCCCTGGCCGCCATGGCGACGGCCTCCATCGCCCGGCCCCGAGAAGTCCGTTCACCGCGCAGCGCACCTCCCGACGTCCCGCCGTCTCCGGCACCCGCGGGGCCCCCGCACCCTCAATTCCACATCCGGCCCGAAGCACGGCATTCCCCGCCGAGCTGACCGACATGGCCCACGGGTGAGCGAGCGTGCCGTCACGGACTGCCGGTCGTCCGGCCGGGCCGGTCGTCCGCACCCCGGTCCAGCAGCTCGCCCACCTCTTCGTTCCCACGCGGGGTGTCCGCTCCCGGACGCCAGCGCTGTACCGACTGTCGGGCCCACGCGCGCAGCTTGTCATCCGGATCGTCCAGCAGGGCGACCGCGGCCCGCAGCCCCACGATCCCGCCGCGCGCGTTGAGCAACCGGAACGCGGCGACCCGGACGGACCGGGACCGTTCGGCGCCGAGGCGCGCCATCAGCAGCCCGTCGGGCAGTGTCCCGGCGAACGGGAGCAGCGCGGTGGCCGTCTCCCGCACGACACCGGGCGCCGGGTCGTCGAGCAGCGGCAGCAGCCGCGCCGCGTCGGTCACATCCAGCGTGCGCAGCCCGGCCACCGCTCGTGCCCGCACCGTCGGTGCCGGATGGGCGAGCAGTGGCCACAGCAACTTCGCGTCCCTGCGCTCCCCGCATTCCGCCAGCCCGATCACCGCACCGGGTGGCATTGCCGGGTCGGCCGGGTTCGCGCACCGTTCCCGGTACCAGGGCAACGGGTTCGTTCCGTGTTGCCGTACGACATACCGTGCACAGGCTCGGACCACCGCGGACCGGTCGATGAGGTACTCCATCGCTCGCCCGGGTCGTCCCGCCCGCCGCAGGGCGGTGACCCCGGCCGATCGCGCCCGGGAAGTGCGCGCGCCCAGCAGCGGTGCCAGTACCTCGTCCCAGTCGTCGTCCTCCCCTACGGCGGCCAGGGCGGCATCGGCGCACAGGCCTTGGACGACCGCGTCGTCGTCCAGGGCGGCGCGGCGGGCCAGCTCGCCGGCGGCAAGGAGCCCTTCCTCGACGGCCAGTCGGAGGACGAAGCGACGTACGGTGCGGTCGGTGTGGGTGTGCAGGGCCAGCAACCGCTCGCGCGGTGCCCGGCGGAGCACGCCCTCGAGCAGTTCGAGCCCGAAGGCGCCCCGGTCGCGTCGGCCGACCCGCAGGATCAGCGGCGCGAGGGCAACTGCGGTCCGCGCGTCGAGCCTCTCGCCCAGCAACCGCCGGGCCCGCTCGCGCACGGGCGTGACCCAGTCACCGGCGCGTATGGCCAGCAGCGGCAGCAGCACGGGGTGCTCCGCGGCCTCGTTCAGGGCGGCCTCGCGCACTCGCCCGTCCGGATGACACAGCGCGAGAGCGAGCCGGGCCTGCGCGTCCTGCTCCGCGCTCCCGTCCCGGATCTCGCCCGCCCCGGGCCGGCCGTGCGGAAGACGCCCGAGTACGGCGGCCGCTTTCGAGCCCCCGGCCGGGCGGTGGAGGCGGTTGGTGACCCGGCGGCGGAAGCGGGAAGACCGGCCGGACGCCGGGTGCCGCAGCGGCGTCTCCGTACGCGGCGCGGCGTCATCGACCGTGCCGAAGTGAAGCACTGCGCTCCGGTCTTCGTCCGGCAGCAGCGCATGCCCGTGCCGGAGAATGTGCCGGACGCCCACGTCGAACGCGGTCCAGGCGCGAGGATCGGCGGTGTCCAAAACCTCGGCCAGGGGCGTTCCCCGGATCAGGCGGACCGCCGCCGTCCCACCGCTTCCCACGTCATCGCCCACGCTCGTCCCACCCCTGCCGACCTGCCGTTCCGAGTGATCGTAGAGGCGGGGAGACGGAGCGTCGCGGGAATTGGGGCCCGCCTTCGAAAAACGGCCAGGTCATCGCCCGCTTGCCGGCCTGCGTACGATCTGCGGGCGGCTTCTCGTCCTCGGCCGCGGGATCGATTCCGAGGACCTGCGCATATCCCGCTGTCAACGCCTGGGCGGGGAGACTCCCTTTGAGGGAACTGATCAACTGCCTTGCTGATGATTCACCGTGCCTGCGCCCATGCCGTTCCGGCGCAGGGTCGTTAGAGCTGGTGGACCGGCCGGGGTGGCCGGCAGCAGTCGATGGGGAGGAATGTGATGCAGATGTTCGGTGCCCGGCGTGTCGCGGTGGTGACCTCGGTGGTGGGGATGGTGCTGGCGGCGCCCGTAGGAGTGGCCACGGCGCATGCCGCTGACAGTGACGCGGGGCCGGGGGGTGTGCTGTCCAACCTGTCCGGTAGGAACTCCTCCGGCCACGCCAACCTCTGCGGCACGGGCAAGGTGGCGCTGTTCAAGGACCGCACCTGCGTGGCCGAGGACACCGGTCAGAGCAGTGGCGGTGACCAGGCCGGCCCCAGTGGGGGGATCCTGTCCAACCTGCTGTTCGCCCGCAACGCCTCGGGCCACAGCAACAACTGCGGCAACGAGACGGTCGCGGTGATGAGCCGCACCACGTGCGTCACCGTGGACCGCTCCGGCCGCTGACAAGGCGGTCGGGCGGAGAGAACCACCGGTGGGGCCGGTGAGCCGTGGCGCCGTCCACCGCCATGGTTCACCGGCCCCTTCCCGAAGAGCGACGAGAAGGCAAGCAGTACAGGTGAACGTAACCTCCGCTCGGTTGACAATTGGTGTGGTGGCGCCGTTGACGGGGCGTCTGGCTCCGCTGGGCAAGCCACTGACGTACGTCCTGAAGGCGTTGGCACCGCGGCTGGAACACATCCGGAACGGCAGCCGCCGTTATGGCCTGTCGATCGCCGTTCGCGACAGCTGCTCCGATCCGGCAGCGGCCCGGCAGGCCGTCCACGACCTGGTCACCACCGATCAGGCCCATATCGTCTTGACCATGGCCGGAACCCAGGTGCTGCCCGCTGTCGCGGACGCCTGCGAGGAACTGCGGGTTCCCTGCCTGTCGACCACCTTCCCGTGGCAGGCCTATGTGCACTCCCGCGGCGTCGACCTCCGGCACTGCTTCCGGTGGACCTACCACTTCGCCTGGGGGCTGGACGACATCGCCACCGTCTTCGCCCACATGTGGGAGCAGATCGACGGCCCCCGCACCGTCGGCTGCTTGTGGAACGACGACCTGCAGGGCAGCCTGCTGCGCCACGAGGAGTACGGCTTCGCCCCGGTGACATCCGCGCGCGGACACAACCTGGTCGACCTCGGCCCCTACCGCGAACCCGCGACCGACTTCCAGACACAGATCCGCCGGATGCGGGAACACGGCGCCGGCATCGTGACCAGTGCCGCCACCGCTGCGGACCTGGCCCTCTTCCACCACCAGGCCCGCCAGGCCGGACTACGCCCCCGGCTGATCACCTGCTCGCGGTGGCTGACCTACCCCCACACCCACACCACCACAGTGCCGGGCATCCACGCCGAACTCGCCGACGCCCGCGTCGCCACCCTGGTCTACTGGAGTCCCAACCATCCCTACCGTTCCAGTCTCGACGGCACCACCTGTGCCGATCTCGCCCACGCCTACCGACGCGACACCGGCGAATCCTGGCTGCAGCCACTCGGCCTGGCCCACGCCCTCATGGAAACCGCCCACCACGCCCTCGGCACCGCCGACGACCCCACCGACCACGCCGCCGTCGCCCAGGCTCTCGCCGGCACCGCCCTCCCAACGATCGCGGGCACCCTCGACTGGAAGCGGGGGCCCACTCCCAACATCGCGCTCCTCCGTCTGGCCGGCGGTCAGTGGCATTCCGGTCCGAAAGGCCCCAGTCTCGCCATCGTCACCAACGCAGGCGCCCCCGACATCCCCGTCACCGGCGAGCTCAAGCCGACCTGACAGACCGCCGCGCTCCAGTGCCACAACGGTGTTTGCCGTGATTGCCGGGCAGGTTCACGGCCTGTGTCCGCTTTCCGTGCAGTGGCTGGGGCGGGCTTGGTGTTGACGTCGTCTGCGCCAGCGTGGGCGGTGCAGGATGTGGTCGGCCGGGGCGGGTCCGTTGGCACTGGCGTTTCGCTGTCTGGCCTGGTCAGAGGGACCGTCCGGAGCGTAATGGGCTGGTGGTGCGCCAGGGGCGGTCCTGTTCGGCCGCCCCTCCGTCAAGTGGCGCGACTGCGCAGGGTCCAGGCGGGGCTTCCGCTTCCGTGCGCGGCGGAGGCACTACCGGTTCCGGCAGCCGGCTGTACCCGGATGCCGACACCAGTCAGGACCGGCCGTCCTGCCGTGACTGTGGTCGGGGCAGGGGACCGGCCCGGGTGAATCCCGGTCGGTCCCGCTTCTTCAGGACCGCCCGACCGGCCGGCGCGCCGGAATCCGGCATCACGGATCCCGGCCGTCGGCTCCTCCAGCGCGCGCGGCGGCACACCGCCCTGCCTCGCCCCCTACTTCGCCGCAAAGGCCGGCGGCGAGGGCGGCGCGACGTGAGATGCGGATTCGCATGATGTGTCCTTTCGGTCAACGGAGCAGGGAGAGGTCGGCGAGTCCTGTCAGGGGCCGCCCGACCCGCCTGGTTCGAGCAGGGCTTCGAGGGAGGGAGGGTGGCGCCGGACGGCGCGGCGGCGGCCGGTGGCCGATCGCAACGGCCACTTGAGCCGCGGTCACCGGATGGTGCCGTCCCAGCTCGACAGGCCGGCGCGGGTGCCGGGCGCCAGCATCACGATCGGCACACCCAGAGGGGAGGGAGAACGTTCGGTCTCCTTGGTTGGACGCCCGCTGCACCCCTTGTCAATACCGAACGTTCTACCTCGCGATTGTGTACCCTGGGAGGATGAGTCCGAGCGCAGACACCGTCAGCACCTCCGAAGCGCGAGAGCGGCTGCTGAACACGGCAACCAGGATCTTCTACGCGGAGGGGATCCACTCCGTCGGCATCGACCGGATCACCGCGGAGGCCAAGGTGACCCGGGCGACGCTGTACCGGCACTTCGCGGGCAAGGAAGACCTCGTCCTCGCGTATCTCGACCGGGCCGACCAGGGGATCCGAGGACAGGTCGCCGCCGCCGAGGCGAGCAGCGCGTCACCCGCTGACAAGGTGCGCGCCGTCGCGAGGTCCATCACCGACGGCATCCTGTCATCCGGTTTCCGCGGCTGCGCCTTCCTCAACGCGGTGGCCGAGTACCCCGACCCCGCCCACCCGGTGCACCAGGCCGTCCTGGCCCACCGGGAGTGGTTCCTGAACACGGTCACGGACCTCCTGGCGCAGACCGGCTACGCACCCGCCGACCCGGCCGCCCGGCACTTCGTCATGCTCAGGGACGGCGCCATGGCAGCCGGCTGCCTCTTCGACCCCGAGCTGGTCTGCGAGACGTTTCTGCAAGGGGTCGACGGGATTCTCCAGGCGCGCACCGGCCCGGCGTCCGTGCCGCGCGCAGCGGCCTCCGCGGACAGCGCACTCTGAGCTCGCGCTCCGGCCCGCGTCCCCGGCTGTGAGCCGGGCAAGGCGGTGCTCCACAGCGTCCACGACCGTGCTCCGCCGTCCCCCCCCCCGCCGTGGATCGCACGGTGCCGGAGGCACCGCCTTTCCGGCGGCCGAGGGCCGTCGGCCGTCACGGGTGCACGAGTGCGCGGGTGCGACGGACCTCGCACCCGCGCGTGATGCCGTGACCGTACGGACGGGGGCCGTGCGGAACCTGCGTGCGGCACTCGCCGGATCGGTCCGGTCAGGACGTCCTCGACCAGAGCTGGTCGAGTTTGTCGCCCAGGCTTCCGGCACCGATCGAGATGTGTCCGTGGCCGTCCTCGACGTGTGCGCGTACGGTCGGCAGATGCCCGGCCAGCCATCGTCCGTGCGCGACCGGCACCATCCGGTCGAGGGAGCCGTGCCACAGCTCGACAGGGACGGCGATGCCGCCGGGGTCGAACCCCCACGGTGCCGTCAGCGCGCTCAGGTCCTCGAACCACCCTTCCTCCCCCGCCGCGAGCCCGTGGTTCATCTGCGCGATGTTGTCCGCCCCGTAGGGCCTGTCGTCGAATTCCCGTCGTCCGCCCGGAGGGCGGGCCCCGCGGCGAGAGTGCGCGCTCTCGGCGTGCCGGGCGCGGGCCCTCGTACTGGATGTACTCGGGTCCGCGCCCGGTGCGGCGAGAGCGCGTGCAGGGCGTCGCAGGGCAGGCGGGAGTTCGACGACAGGCCCTGGGCCCCGGTGAGTTCGGTGGCGTCCGCCTCGGGGAGCAGACTCGCCATCCCGGCGGCGAGTTCGGCGGGACCGCTGTCCCGGACGACCGCGGCCATCTGCGCCACGACCGCACGCCGTTCCCCGTCCCCCCGGCCGCGGCCCCGAACAGCACATGGTTCTGCACGCCCATGCCCTTGACGAAATCAAGGCCTTCGGCGTCGTGCGGTGCGAACGAGGCGATCAGCAGCACGCCCGCCACGCGCCTGGGGTCCGCCACAGCGGTGGCCAAGGCGTACGGCCCGCCCGCGGACCACCCCGCCACCAGGTACCGGTCGACCCCCAGACGATCCATCAGGACCCGGCATTCCTCGGCCGTGCCGGCGATTGTGCGCCCGGGCGACGGAGTCGACGCGCCGTAGCCGGCGCGGGAGCACGTGACCACGCGGTACCCCCGCTCCGTGACCGGGGTCAGGAGGGCGTCCACGGGGACCGCCGAACCCGGCATACCGTGGTGGAGGAGCACGACCCGTCCGTCGTCGGGCCCTCGTACGGCGAACTCGAGAACACGTCCGTGCCCCAGATCCAGCGACTGTGTCGCCCGCCCGCGAAGCCGCCGTCTCGGCCGCTCGATTCCATGACTTCACTCCTGTCGATCGCCGGGTTGGTCCTCGGCTCGCATCGCGCAGACCCGTCCGCCCGTTCACGGCCGTGTGCGCCCCGCCCTTGACGTGCCGATGTCTCGTCCCCTCGCGGTCGCGACGGGGTGACATGTGGCGGGGCTCAGCGGCCGTACGCCTCGAGCAGCCGCAGCCACACCTCGCTGACCGTGGGGAACGCCGGAACCGCGTGCCACAGCCGGTCCAGCGGAACCTCTCCGACGATCGCGATCGTCGCGGCGTGCAGGAGTTCCGCGACGTCCGGGCCGACCAGCGTGAAGCCGACGATCACCTTGCGGTCCTCGTCGACGACCATGCGGGCGTGCCCCTGGTATCCGTCGGCGTGGAGGGCCGCTCCCGCGACGGCGCCCAGGTCGTGGTCGACGACGCGGATGCGCAGCCCCGCGGCCTCGGCCGCCGCCGCGGTCAGCCCCACCGACGCGATCTCGGGCTCCGTGAAGACCACCTGGGGCACCGCACGCTCGTCGGCCGTGGCCACATGCCGGCCCCACGGGCCGTCCTCGACCGCCTCGCCCTTGGCGCGTGCCACGATGACATCGCCCACGGCACGGGCCTGGTACTTGCCCTGATGGGTCAGCAGCACACGCCGGTTGACGTCACCGGCGGCGTACAGCCACCCGTCGGCCGTCGGCGCGCCGGCGTCCCCGGCCACCCGCAGCGTGTCGTCCACCGTGAGCCAGGTACCCGGCGTCAGACCGACGGCGCCGAGGCCGATGTCCTGGGTGTTCGGCGTACGGCCGATCGCGACGAGAAGCTCGTCGGCTTCGACGTGCTCGCCGTCGGTGAGCGTGACGTGCACCGTTCCGTCGCTGTCGCGCTCCACGGACCCGGCCTCCGCGCCGAGGCGCACCGAGACACCGGCTTCCCGCAGCGACTTGGTGACCCGTTCACCGGCGAACGGCTCCGCGAGCGGCAGGACACCGTCGCGGGCCAGCATCGTCACCGACGATCCCAGAGCGGCGAACGCCGTCGCCATCTCCGACGCCACCACACCGCCGCCGATGACGGCCAGGCGGCCGGGAACCGCGCCCGCGGCAGCCGCCTCCCGGCTGCTCCACGGCACCGCCTCGGCCAGACCGGGGATGTCCGGCAGCAGCG
This sequence comes from Streptomyces sp. NPDC052701, assembly GCF_040678355.1. Taxonomy (NCBI): domain Bacteria; kingdom Bacillati; phylum Actinomycetota; class Actinomycetes; order Kitasatosporales; family Streptomycetaceae; genus Streptomyces; species Streptomyces sp. NPDC052701. Next base: position 68,635 of record NZ_JBFATO010000027.1, on the reverse strand, counting down.
CGGCGCTCCCCGTCGCGATCACGACCGCGTGGCGCGCGGTCAGCGACGTGGTGGCGCCGTCCTCGCCGGTCACCCCGACGACCCGGTCCGACGTGATCCGGCCCTGGCCCCGGTACAGCGCGATCCCGGCCGAGTCGAGCCAGGACGCCTGCCCGTCGTCCTTCCAGTGCGCGGCGAAGGAGTCACGGCGGCGCAGCACGGCTGCGACGTCCAGGTCGCCGGTGGCCGCCTCACGCGATCCCGGCACCTGCCGGGCCGCCCGGAGCGCGGCCGCGCTCCGCAGCAGTGCCTTGGTCGGCATGCAGGCCCAGTAGGAGCACTCACCGCCGACCAGTTCCCGCTCGACGATCGCGGCGCTCAGCCCGCCCTGTACCACCCGGTCGGCGACGTTCTCCCCGACCGGACCGGCACCGATCACAATGACGTCGTAGGTGTGCGTATCCATGTCAGTTGCCTTTGGCGGAGCGGCCCAGGCGCAGGGCCGAGATGAGGAAGAAGATGCCGCCCGGGACGGCGTAGCCTATGGCGCTCGCCAGCGAGGGGTCGTCCGCGCCGGCCGACGCGATGAACGACACACCCGCCAGGACCGAGATGCCGCCGCTGAGGATCATCGGCCACTGGCCGCCCATCGCGCGGCGGCGGACGGCGACGATCAGCTGGACGAGACCGGCCACGACGGCCCAGGCACCCCACACACGCAGCACGGCCGGGATGCCGGACGAAGCGGCGACGCCGACGGCGACGGCCGCGACAAGGCTGACGGCGACGTTCACGAACAGCAGGGCGGGTGATCCCGTGCTGCGCGACGACCTCGCGTCGACGATGGCCGCGCCCACATCGAACAGCGGGTACAGCACGAGCAACGTGGCGCCGACCGGATTCAGGTCCGAAGCCATCGTCAGCATCACGCCGGCCCAGACGATGGCGAACGCGAACCGGACGAAGTACAGCCGCCGCAGGGCGGACGCGGTCCCGGAGATGCCGGACGAAGCAGCAATGGTGGTGCTCACGATGAGCCTTTCGGAGGAGGGAACGAAGGGGAGGCGGCCCGGTGCGTCCTGAGGTCGGCCTTCTCGGCCAGGTGGGGACCACATCGATCCGACGTACCTGACGCGTGCGGGGCGTTCCCTGGACCAGGTGCCAGGGCGGGATGCCGCGCCGAATGGCCGGATACGACCGGCCGACCGACGTCGACTTTCGCGAGACTGAACGTTCTGTCGCATAAGACAGTGGCAACGATGCCGGGAATTGTCAAGACAGAACGTTCTCCCTCATGAGATGGTGGCGTGGAGCGCAGCGAATCCGAAGGTCGGCCGTCCGAGGCGCGGTCCCGGCTGCTCGACATGGCCGGCCGCGTCAGTGCTCGGCGAGGGCCAGCGCCGCGCCGCCGAGACCGGCGACCACACCGGTGGCGAGGGTCTGCGCGAGCTGCAGCGCCCCGCTCATCTCGCCCTGCCGCTCGGCCGGTGCCTGCTCCAGCGTGTCGGTGGTGGAGGCGTTGAACGCCACCCCCATGCCGATGCCGCCGATGGCCCAGCCCACGACCGCGAGCCACGCCGGGACCGCGTCGGTCAGGACCGACAGGGCGATCACGCCCACGCCCAGCGGAAGGACGACGAAGCCGAGGACCACGCTGCCGGTCCGCCCGCTCTCCGCGGCGTCCCGCTCGGCCTGCCAGGCCGAGCCCACCACCCAGGCGATGGCACCGGCGGCGATCCGCGCCGCCCGCACGGCACCCGTCACCGCACGAGACGAAGTCCCGGCCGCGACCGCGCCGGCCACCACGCACACCCAGGACCATCACGACCAGGACACGGCCGCACCGCACGCCGCCGGCCACCCAGGCCGACACGCCACCCTCACCCCGGCGCAGCAGGCCGCCGCCGTCCACGCCCACCGGCAGGCCGCGATGCCGGAACTGCTGGAGGGCCGCACGACCGATCCGGCGACATGGATGCGTGCCCCGGGGAACCTCGCCCGCCTCACCGCTTCCAAGCGCGAGGCCGATGCCCGCCGACGCGCCGTCGCCGGCCACCGGCAGCCGGAGCAGCCGGCCGAGTCCGTCGGCCCCGCTGACCAGCGGCAGCACCCCACGCCACGGACAGACCCGGGCAGGGGAGCAGGGCGCGACCGCTGAGGGGCCCCAACCGACCAACCCGTGGCCGGTTTCCGCCTTCGCCCTGTCCCGGCCTCGGGACGGACGGAGAATTCGGGCAGATGGGCACTCGGCACGGGAGGACCCGTTGACCGACCTGCACGAACCGCTGGAACCGCTCGACAGCTACCTCGATCAACTGCCCCGCCCCACCGGCGCGGCGACGTGCGGCGGTAGCGTTGTCCGTCCTCGGCGGTCGCAACGCCTCCTCATTCCGCCCCGACTCCCGGTGGGAAGAGCAGTTGCACGCGCTGTCCTCTCGCAGACAGGGTGCGGTGGTGACCGGAACAGAAATCGAACTACCCGTCGTGGACGGGGTCCTGTCCGGAGTGGACTTCGGCGGTCACGGTGAGGGCGTGCTGCTTGTCCACGGCAGCGGACACAACGCTGCGGCCTGGGTGGATGTGGCGTCCCAGATCCGTTCCAGCAGCTCGGGATCCAGCATGCACCGGATCGTAGAAGGCTACCGAACTGCTACGAGCGAGAATCAGCAAGCTGACCATTGAAACGAGAGGCAGCGGTCTTCCATCTGACCAGGATCACGCGTTGCCGCTGAACTCAGAGCACACGCTGGTAGCGAAGCTCAGTAAGCGTGATCTCGTCGTAGGGGTCGTCCTGAGCAGCACCGTCGGCTTGATAGCCAGACCGCTCGTAAAAACGCCGGCCTCGTTGGTTGGCAGAGAGAACCCACAAGGCCGACACTTCGAAGCCCTGACTCTTCATCTGCGCGTGGGCCTCCTTCAGGAGCCTCCGGCCGATGCCCTGGCCGATCAGATCCGGCGAGACGTACAGGGCGTAAATCTCACCGACCCGTCCCGGACCAGGCACTTCACCTCGCCACGGCCCGAAGCAGATCCACCCCACAAGGCCACGGTCACCGAGCGCCACAAGATCTCGTGACTGTCGTCCGGGTTGAGAAACCCACTGCCGCCGTTGACTGGCATCACCCTCCACCGTCATGGCATCCAAATACGTCTGGGGAACGATGCCGGCGTACGCCGCCTGCCATCCCCGGACTCGGATCGTCGAAACGGCCTCGACGTCGGCCGCATCCATCTCCCGCACGTGCACCATCGCGCCACCGTAGTCGCACAGGTGCCTCAGGACGAATTCCTTTACCCCACCGTCGGTGCCTCCCCCGACGAGAGCAACTCCTGACGAACGATCTACTGCGCAGACAGTCGCTCATGAGCTGCGTGAGTCCCCCGAGTACGAGGCACACCAGCCCTTTGAACTGCGACTTCAAGCTGGCGGAGGCTCAATGGTGCGCACCGGATGCAGGACGAGCACCGGATGGGTGCGCACCGACCGCACCCGATGCGTACCCATGGGCAGGCTGTGGGACCGCACGGAAGATTTCAGTGGGGTCCGGCCCGGCCGTTCACCGGGCCGGACCCACGTGCCGCGACGTGTCTTCTCAGGGCCGGCTCAGACCCTTGGCCTCCTTCCGTCTGTCAGCGGCTTCCCGCGCACAGCGCGCATGTCGACCCGAAAGCGTTCCGCTGGAGCGACGAGGACGGCCACCTCCACGTCCCACCGACATCCGCGGGAACCAGCCGCGTGTGCCGTCCCGGTGAGGCGCCCTGCTGCGGCGGAGTCCGACTTCCGAGTCTCCGGCCGCGCTGACGTCGCACGGCACCCGGGTGACGACGTTCGGTGGGGCGACATCCCGTGGGCGTGCGAGGGCAACTCAGCCGTGCTCGTTGTGGCTGGAAGAGGTGTCCTCGGGAGGCGCGGTGCGGCCGCCGTCGTTTCCGCTGATGACCACACCGATCAGGGCAGCGATCACGCCGATGACGGCGAGACGGCCGCTCAGGCGCAGGGCCCAGCCCGTCGGTGAGCCGGTGTGGGCTCGCGGGCCACGCAGTTTCTCCGAGCGCCGGGCGGGCTGCACCAGGCGCAGCAGGAGCAATGCGGCGATGGGGAGTTGGAGCAGCCATATCGCGGTGCGGAACCAGCCGTCGTACCAGACGTTCGTACCGTAGAGGAGGGTGTGCCAGACGCTCAGGACGTACACGGCGATCACGAAGCGGTGCAGGACGCGCCAGGTCCTGGGACCGATGCGGTGCCTGATGTAGAAGAGCAGGCCCAGAGGGATGGCCAAGTAGAGGGCCGCCTGCCCGAGGGGGATGGCGAGCTTGCCGGTGCCCGAGTCGTAGCCGCCGGGGACGAAGGTCTCCACGAAGGCCGTGGTGAGCGCGGAGTGCCAGCGTGCGGTGTCGGAGCGGACCAGTTGGGCGGCGAACAGCAGCGCGTGGGCGGCGATGAGGGCGATGGTGTTGAGGCTGGTGGTTCGGTGCAGGCGTTCCAGGCGCTGGCCGGACAGCGGTGGCCAAGAGGGGCGGGGGCCGGAGAGGAGGAGTCCGAGGACGACGGTGATCCACGCCCACAGCAGGGCGGACCAGCCGAATGCCTGGCTGAGGAAGTACATCCAGAACTCGCCCGTGTCGGCCATGAAGGGCATGACGGACACGGTCGAGGAGGTCTCGGCGCGGATGCGGGCGTACAGGAGAGCGAAGACGGCGCCGGTCACGACCAGCGCGACCAGGCCGTCGGGCAGGGACGCACGCAGATCGGACCGCAGGGTGGGGCGCCGCTGCCGGTCACCGGTGCCGACGACGGGGTCGTCGGCCGGCTCGGAGGCGGGTTGCGCTGGTAATGACGTCATCGTGCGGCCTTTTCAGTCGCTTCGGCTGGTGGGCGGGGGCGTCGGCTTTCCGGGCACGGGCGTGCCCAGTCGCGCTGTTGGATGAGTCGGATGGGGAGAAACGAAAGTTCCCACCATCGCCATGTGGCGTGGATCACACGGAGGGAGCGTCGTCTCTCACCTTCGCGATGGCCGCTGCCGCTCTGCCGAAGACCGCTTGCTGCCGGGCCCCGGGGCGAAGGCCCCGATGCGACGGCGGCGTACCACGGCCTTCAGCAGGAGGGGAAGAAGCAGAGCTTGGAGGCACACGGCGAGCCAGAACCCCCGCGCCGAGCCCATGGCTTCCGCGCCCGCGTACACCTGGCCGCCCACCACCCCGCTGCCGAACGCACCGAGCCCGGCCGCCAACCGCTGCCGGCCGAAGACCACGGCCGGCGCCGCGGACGAACGGGCGAGGGCCTCCAGATCGTTCTTCAGAAAGAGCACGACCTCGCCCACGCACATGAGCGCCGCTCCCGCGCCGATGCCCGCGTACCCGCCGTACGCGATGACGGCCGTCCCCGCAGCCATACTCCCGAAGCCCACCTTCATGGCGTCCCGGTAGGCGAGTTCGGCGATCCACCGGGACAGCAGCGGCTGGGCGACGACCAGGAGACAGGCATAGCCCATCAGCACCGCCCCGTAGTAGCCGGCCGAGGTGCGCGCAACGGCGTAGAGCGCCAAGTAGTGCTGGAAGAACATGAAGATGTACACACTCAGCACGGTCACGGCGAAGGGGGGCAGGTCGTTGTCGTGTTGCCGGGACTGACCGGCGGCGTCGGCCACCGGGCGCGCCGCGGCCGGCGGCAGCAGTGCGTGGCCGATGCCGACGAGCGCGAACAGCGTGGTGACGCAGGAGAAGAGCACGGTGGGCGAGCCCAGGACGAGGGGTGCCGCGGCCGGCGGGCCGAGGGCGATGCCCGCGTTGAAGGCCGACCCGCTCGCCGACAGCAGGCGGGGGCGGTCGGCCTCGTCGGCTCCCGCCACCAAGTACGCCTTGTTCGCCGGGAGGTACAGAGCAGCCCCGCAGGAGACCAGGAACAGGGCGCCGACCGCGAGCACGGGGCTGGTCATCCCCGGCACGAACGCCGCGAACCCGGCCGTCCGCACGGCCAGGGCCGTCAGCATGGTGGCCCGCAGGCCGACGCGGGCGGCCAGCGCGCCGGCGGCCACGCCGCCGGAGAACTGCACCAGCGAGGCGACGGCCAGCACGATGCCGACCGTGCCGAGCCCCAGCCCGAGCCGCTGGTGCAGCAGCACCGACATGTACGGCAGGACGGCGAAGCTGCCCAGGGTGATCAGGAACGAGGCGGTCAACAGGAACGCCTGCGGGCCCGTGAACCGCCGGCCGCCGAGGCGGGGCTTACGGACCACTAGACGGCGACGACGGGGCGCACGCGGGTGGCAGCGCTCCATGCCCGGTGCTGTGCCAGCTCCGCTGTGGGCGCCTCGGCCAGCACGATTCCGGTGCAACCACGCTGGTCCCCCACCTGCGGCATTGCGTCGCCCGGCGCTCTGGTCGGGTACCAGCGCACGTCTCCGGGAAAGGCCGCCAGCTCGTCGAGTCCGTGCCAGCCCTTGAGGACACCTGGACGGTCCGCGTAGATGAGGACGAAAGCGTGCGCGGGGCCGCTGTGGTCGAGCGGGGCGTCCATGAGGCGCGGTCTGTGGCCCAGTGCCTCCTCCATCATGGCGGTGTACACGTTGGTGCCGAGCGAGCGGCACATGACCTCTCCCACCAGGGCCCCGCCGATCCTGCGGTTGATCTCGACGAGTTCCGGTCCCTCGGTGGTGAGGACGAACTCCACGTGGGCGAAGCCGCTGTGATGCCCCGCCGCGTGCAGGACGTCCGCGACCCACTGCTCGATGCCGCTGAACTCGGCCTGCGGCAGCGCGACGGGGAAGGCCGCGGCCTCCTCCCGTACCGCGGGCTGCCGGGATGTCTGCCGGCTCAGGACGCCGAGCAGCCGTGTGGCGCCGTCCCAGCTGAGCGTTTCGGCGCTGTAGAGCGGCCCGGCCAGGAACGCCTCCGCGAACAACTTCCCCATGAGCTGCTGCCGGGCGGCTTCGTCGAGAGCGCGGCGCAGTGCTTCCTCGTCGTGGGCGATCCAGACATTGCGTGAGGAGGTGCCCGAGGAGTCCTTGAGGACCGCAGGCAGGCCGACCGCACGACGCACCTCTTGAGCGCTGTCCGGACCAGGGGTGACGCGCACGGCGCCGCTCCGGCTCAGCCCCCGGCGGTGCAGGAGCTCGCGCACCCGGTATTTGTCGCGGAGCAGCCGCACTGCGGCCGGGTCCGGGCCGGGGAGCCCGAATTCGGCCGCGAGGTCGGCGGCCGGCACGCTCCAGGTGTCGGTGGTGTTGAGCAGGCCGGCCAGGCCGGGCAGGGCGGCCAGGACGTCACGGGTCGCGGACGTGTCGAAGGTGTCGACGTCGACGACGGTGAGCGCACCGTCGGGCAGGGTGTCGAGTTCGTGCCGGTAGACGGACCGGTCCGCGGTGAGCAGGCACAGCTCGTGTCCGGTTTCCGCGGCCGCGGCGGCCATGTGGCCCAGGCCGAAGGACAGGGATTCGAGTGCCGCGATGGTCACGGCGTCACCTCCACGGGCAAGACGGGGCCGGCACTGCCGGTGCCGCGGTGCCGGCCGGGCCGGGGGCTCGCCGGATCGGGACGCCGGGCCCACTCCATCACCGACCAGGGCGGACGCAGCTCGTCGAGGGTATGGATGGGCCGGGGCCGGAGGGTTCGCATGTCCTGTGCCTCGGTGTGCCTTGCGAAGACCCGTTCGGCGTAGCGGTGGCCGGTGTCCGCGCCCAGGACGAGGTGGAGGCGCTCGGGATCGCGCTCCGCCTCCCAGGAGGAGACCAGGTGGGCGGCTCCGGTGGACAGCCCCGCGAAGGCCGCGTGTTTCCGCAGCAGGCCGATCGCGCCGGCCATGGCGTGCCGGAAGTCCAGCCAGTGGATGGTGTCGTACAGCTCGTGCCGGACGTTCTCGAAGGGGATGGAGCTCCCGATGCCCGCGATGATCGCCTCGGGATCGCTGAAGCGCTCACTGCCGAAGGTGACGCTGCCGAACGGCTGGATCCCCACCAGGCGCACCGTCCGCCCCGTCTCCCGCAGCGCCTGCACCAGCCCACCGGTGGACGCCCCCGTACCGACCGCGCCGACGACGGTCAGGGGCGCGTCGGGCAGTGCCCCGGTGACGAGGTCGGCGAACTCCCGGTATCCGGCGTAGTGGACGCAGTCGTGGTACTGCCGCATCCAGTGGAAGTCGGGGCGGTCGGCCAGCAGCTCGCGGACACGGCGTACGCGACGTTCCTGGTCGAGCCTGAGGTTCTGGGACGGAGGCATCTGGTCGACCGTCGCGCCCAGGACCTCCAACTGCGCGCGCATGACCGAGTCGACGGTCGTGGACGCCACGATGTGGCACCGCAAGCCGTAGCGGTGGCAGGCCATGGCGAGTGCCAGGGCGTAGATGCCGCTGGAACTGTCGACGAGGGTCTGTCCCGGGACGATGCGCCCGCGGTGCAGCAGCGTGCGGACGGCGCCCAGGGCCGCGTAGACCTTCATCGTCTCGAAGCGGGCGAGCACGACGTTGCTGCCGAGCCGGATCAGGTCCGGCGTCTTCAACGCGTCGGTGATGTGCTCATGGACGGGTGCGGCGGAGGCGATGGGCGGGGGTAAAGCGGCGGATTGCGTCCGCGTTCCCCCTGGCACGGCCCGCGGGGCGCGTTCCGGCGGGCGGGCCGCTGCCGCGACACCGAGCGTGGGATCGTGGTTCTCGTGGTGCGGTGACATGGTGTACCGGTCCTCCAGGGCTGCGGGCGCCGGGCGGTTGGCCACGAGCGGGCGGCAGGGCAGGCGTGCGCGCAGGGCTGCCGTCCTCGCCGGGGCGGGGGCGGGCCGCGCGCGGCGGCACCCGGGCGGGGAGCGAGGCGTGCGGACTTGACGGTTCGCCTCACTTCTTGCGTCCCCGGACGATCAACCGCCGGGAGTGGTTGTCGTACGCGCAACCGTCGAAGCCGCCGAAGCACTCCACGTCCGCGAAGCCGGCGGCCACGAACAGGTCGTGCAGTTCGGCGGCGCTGTAGAGGTAGGACGTCAGGGACGCCGTGCGCGCCGACGTACCGCGCACCAGCGTCCAGTCGGTCCGCAGCCTGCGCCAGCTGTCGAAGACGACGTCCCGCTGGACGACGTACGAGCCGTCCGGCAGGTCGACGGCCTGGGGCCGCCCGATCCAGCCGGCCAGAACCTCCTTGCCCATGACGTCCACGAGGAGCTGCCCGCCGGGGGCGAGGCTCTCCCGCGCGTTGCGCAGAACCTGGAGGTTGTCGTCCGGGTCGTCGAAGTACCCGAAGGACGTGAACACGTTCAGGACGACGTCGAATGCCTCGGGAGCCGTGTACGTGAGCATGTCCGCGTGTACCAGCCGCACCTCGGCACCGGCCTCCTCGCACGCGCTTCTCGCCCGCTCCAGCATCGGCTTGCTGAGGTCGACGCCGGTGACGTCGAATCCCCGGCCGGCCAGCGGCACCACGAACAGACCCGGACCACAGCACAGGTCGAGCACCCTGGACCCGGGCGGGAAGTCAAGGAGAGGTGACGTGGCCACCAGGTCGGCAACGGACTCCGCGCGCGCCGGGGAGAACATGGTGGGCGCGAAGTCGGACCATAAAGAGTCGTCCTCGTACCACTTCAAAATGCTCGGCCTCCCTCTGGGACCCCATGGGCTCCTGCTGGCAGCTCCTGTCGCTCCCGTCATTTCAGTAGTCGGCCGCTTCCGGCAGTTGGTTCCCGGCAGTTCACGACGGCGGCGACGCTTCGGCATCGCACGCGGTCGGCTTCAACACCCCTTCTGTTCCGGCTCGTTGCCATGAGATGGTGCACACGAGCCGACGGGAGCGGGAGGCCCGGTCGCCATCGGTACCGATCCGGCAGGAGTACCCGTGACGCGAGAGGCGCGGATGCGAGGATGAACCCGCCATGACTGTCGGGTGGGGCTGTCGTGCGATACGGGCCGCGGTGTTCGCAGCCGTCTGCGCCCTGCTCGCCGCCCTGGGACATCGCATGATGTCCGGCTCCGCTGTGCCCCGGTGGGCCATCGCCGCGGCACTCCTGGGGGCCGGCGGCGCGGCATGGTGCCTGACCGGGCGAGAGCGCGGCCTCCCCCTGGTCGCCTCCGTCGCGATGGCCGCCCAGACCGGCTTACACGTGTGGTACTCGCTGGCCCGGACGGCGACGCGATCCCACCAGCCGGCCCCGGCCACGCCCACCGTCCACCACCCCGCCCTGGCGGACGGCACGCCGCTGGACCACATGGCCCACCTGGGGCATACGGGCCGCGACATGGCAGGCATGTCGTCGACCGGCATGCTCGCGGCCCACATACTGGCCGCGCTGCTGTGCAGCCTGTGGCTCGCGTACGGCGAACGCGCCGCCTTCCGCATCCTGCGGACACTCGCCGGATGGCTCCTCGCACCGCTGTGGCTGCCCCTCCTGCTGTTCGCCCCACTGCACCGTCCGCGCATCCGCACCCGACGGAACCGATCCGCCCGTACGCCGCGGCAGTTCCTCCTCGTCCACACCCTCACTTCTCGGGGGCCGCCCGCCGGGACCGCCGCCGTCTGACAGCCGGTTCTCCGCTGCCGCCCCGGCTCCCCGCGTCCGGACGGCTCATGCACCGGCCGTACGCCTGCGCGCGGTCGTACATCGTTCGCCTCTACGTGGTCCCACGCCATCACAGGACCCGTTGCCTTTCGCCGCCGGGTCCGGATCCCGAGAAGGACGCCAGATGATCGCTCCTGCCCCGCCCGCCCCGCCCGACGAGTCGACAACGGCCTGGGCACTCGCCGCCCGCAGCGGTGACGCCGAAGCGGTCGAGCGCTTCGTGCGGTCCCTGCACCGCGACGTCCGCCGCTACGTGACCAGCCTGGGTGTCGACCCCCAGTCCGCCGATGACCTGACCCAGGACACGTTCCTGCGGGCCCTCACCAGCCTGCACCGCTTCGAAGGGCGCTCCTCGGCCCGTACCTGGCTGCTGACCATTGCCCGGCGCGCGGTGCTCGACAGTCTCCGGTACGCCGCTGCCCGGCCCCGTCTGTCGGGCACCGACGACTGGCAAGCCGCCGCCGAACGCGCCCAGCCGCACGGCCTGCCGGGTTTCGACGAGGGCATCGCCCTCGCCCAGTTACTTGGGCTGCCCTACGCGGAAGCGGCACTCGTCAGCAACTGCCCGGTGGGGACGGTGCGCTCCCGAGTGGCACGCGCCCGCACCTGCCTGATCGAGTTGCTGAACGACGCCGAGCACCCCACGCCGATGCGCTCCGCGGCCTGACCGCCGGCACCGTAGCCACCCGCGCAGCACTGAGCCAGGAGATCACGAAGGGCCCGGCCCCCTGAGCCGTCAGACCCTTCGCCCCCGCAGCGGCAAGCCCGAGCGGGGCTTTCCCGACAGAAGCGGTACTTCGAGCTGATCCGGGAGGGTGCAGGGGCGCGGCTGCCGCCCGCGCGGTGGAGTGTCCACCAGCCCTGTCGCGCCTCGGCAGTGCGGCCCACGCCCGCGCACAGACGTGGGCCGCGTGGAACCGGGCCGACGAGGACCCCGCCGGGAGGTCAGGGCCGCACGGCCGGGCGGCTGGTGCGCTTGCGGTGGATCAGCCCGAGCAGCGCGTCGAGGATGCCCCCACATGCGGTGGCCGAGCACGATCCCGACGGTCAGGCCGAGCGCGATGACCGCGAGGACGATCTGGTTCGCCAGGCCGGACAGGGTGCCCATCCCACATCGCAGGCATCTCCCTCCGGCCCGCCCGATGACCCCCACGAAATCGATCAGCCCCAGGTGAGCGGATCAAGATGAAGGTAAAAGCGCAGGCGGTCGTGGTCCAGGGCGATGCCGTACCTCTCGGCGAACGCCATGTCCGCGGCTCGCCCCCGCTCCTCGTCCGTCCACGTCTCTCGCGCGTTGGCGAGCAGCAGCGCCAAGTCGGCGTAGCGGTCGGCCAGTCCGAGGCGGCCCAGGTCGATGAAGCCCGACACCCCCAGGGTCCGCGGATCCAGGATGATGTTGGGCAGGCACAGGTCTCCGTGGCAGACGACCGTGTCGGCGGCTTCCTGCTCCCGCCGCCGTGGAACCTGCCGGGTGAGGCGGTCCAGCAGCTCCGCAGTGGGCGTGTGCTCCTGCTCGACGGGGAGGAACTCCGGGTCGACGGCGTCACGGGCCACGACGTCGCGCGCCACGGCGACCACAGCGTCCAGGTCCCGGTGGAACGGACACTGCGGCACAGGCACCTCGTGCAGTCGGCGGACCGCATCCGCGATGCGTTCCCAGGCGACCCACAGGTCCTCAGCGGGCACCTGATCAGCAGGTACGCCAGAAACGGCACTGGTCACCAAGCAGGCGCCCGCGTCACCGGAGTGCCAGTCGAGCACTCGAGGACCAGGTACACCCTGACCGCTCAGCCACACGACCCGGTCGCGCTCGGCTTCAAGGCCGGCTGCATCCGCAGCGGGCACGCACTTGGCATACCGAGTGGCGTCCGCGCTGCGAAAGACAGCAGCTCCCGACTCGCCCGCGGTGACAGGCAACCAGCCGCCGTCATCCACGCCGAGCAGCACCGGCGACATGGTCCGAGTTCCGCGGCGGTCGCTCATGGCGGCCACTTCGGCCGGCCCTGCTATTGGCCCGGTACTGCAGGACCTCTGCCGTCACCCTGTGCCTGGTGTCCGGCAAGGCGTGATCCGGAAGAAATGGCCTGGGCGGACGATGTGTCGGGGCGGGCGTCGTACGTGGCGCGGGCGGCGTCGATGTGTGCCAGGTGCATCGTGCTCCACTCCAGCAGGGGCGCGGTGGCTTGGCGGAGGGTGTTGCCCATCGGGGTGAGCTCATAGCTGACATGCGGCGGCATGACGTTGTGGACAGTCCGCGTGAGGATTCCGTCGCGCTCCAGGCTGCGCAGGGTGACGGTGAGCATGCGCTGGCTGATTCCGTCGATGGCTCGCTTGAGTTCGGTGAAGCGGCGAGGCCCCTGGCTGAGGTCGCGTACGACCAGCAATGACCATTTGTTCCCGACGATGCCGAGCACTTCGCGGGCCCGGCACGGGTTCTCCTGCCGTGCCGGCCGCGACTCGCTGTCAGCTGCGGTCATGGTTACCTCCAGGGAACCGGGGCACTGAAATGTGCCTTATTGCTCGACGCGTGACAGGTGCACCACGATGACATCGGTTCTCGAAGGGTACCGAGGCGCGAACGGGAACCGCTATGTCCCCACACCTCCGCGCCCCGAAGAGGAGGACCGTCCCGATCATGTCGACATTCCTGCTGGTCCACGGTGCTTGGCACAACGGGCGGTGCTGGGAGCGGGTGGTCCCGCTGCTGGAGTCGGCCGGACATCGCGTGTTCACGCCGTCGCTGACCGGCTACGGCGACAAGGCGCACCTGCTCGGTCCCGAGGTGGGGCTCGACACGCACGTCGAGGACGTCGTCAAGCTGATCCACGAAGAGGACCTGGCCGAGGTGGTAATCGTGGGTCACAGCTACGCCGGACTGGTCATCTCGTCCGTGGCCAACGAGGTTCCGGAACGGATCGCGCACCTGGTGTACCTGGATGCGATGGTCCCGGAGCACGGCGAGACCGCCGTCGACGTCCAGCCCATGACTCAGGACCTGATCGACCTGGCCGCGATGTCCGACAGTGCCTGGCGCGTTCCGCCACTGCCCGAGATGCCTCCGCCCCTCGGTCTGTTCGGGGTCACCGACCCGGCGGACGTCGCGTGGCTGCGCACGATGCTCTCCGACCAGCCGGTGCGCTGCCTGGAGCAACCGGTCCGGCTGGACAACCCGGCCGTGAACCTGATTCCGCGTACGCACATCCACTGCGTCGGCGTGGAGCCGGAAGGCATCACGCGGCGGCCCGTCGCCGCACTTCAGCCCAACGGTTCTCCGGCACGGGTGTGGGAACTGCCGACCGGGCACGATTGCATGATCACCATGCCGACAGAGCTGAGCGAACTGCTGCTCAAGCTCGACCTCTAGCATCGTCCGGCCGTCGAGCAGCAGGCAGGACGACTGCTTCTGCTCACGCCAGGGTCGTCCTCGTCCACTGGCTGGTGCGGGGCTCTTGCGGGTCAGGCGCCGGGTCATCATGGTGACGAGGACCCGGTCCACGAGGTCGCCGGCACAGCCGCCGTCGGCCCACGCCTGGGTGATCTGCGGCTGGGTGAGCCGCAGGCGCCACAGGCGCGCCTCGGCCGGCTCAGCGCCCACCTCGATCGAGACGGCCCGCGTCCAGCGCCGCCGTGAGACTGAAGCCACGCATGCGGCCGCCCACGGCGGGCCAGGCTCAGGATGCGTCAGCGACGTCGCCGGTGCCGGCCGCTTCGTCCTGCACCATGCCGAGGAAGCGCCGGATCGCTTCGACCGGCATGTCGAGCCCGTCGGACGCGGACTGCTCGTCACCGAACACCTGCACAGCTTCGGTGACGGCCGCAGCCAGTTCGACCTCCGCCTTGCGGACCTTCGCCTCGGCCTTGTCCACGGTATCGACCACCGCCAACTGGCGGCGCTGCTTCTCCTGAAGCCTCTGCTTGCGGGAAAGGGTCTTGTCAGAGTTCTGCACGGACATGACCAAGATCATAAGCAGTGTGCGCGCACACCCGACGCCCCTCTGCCGCCTCCGAAAACCCGGACAGTCGATTTGCCCGGACTCGCCCACGTACGCCATCCGAATCCGGCTGATCAGCGCGCGGATCGCCGGTGCGGCGAACCACGCGGTCCGCATCAACGCCGTGCGCACCGTGAGGATCCTGGCCGTCGGTGCCGCGCCCCGCGCCCTGGAGGATGAGCACAGCCACGCAGCCGGCCATGGGGTTGTGATCCTTGGTCACCCCGGAGGACGACCGCCGGCCGCGGGCGCGTCACCGGCCCGCCGACCCGCACCACCCGGCCCGCAGCAGTGACCTGATCACCTCGACTGTCCCCGGGATCCGCCATCTGGCGGGTCGCCGGGATCCTCCGACCGGTGCCGGGCGCCGGGGTGGAGTCGGTCAGGGCCGGCCAGCCAGTGGTGGACGGTGAGCGCGGTGGTACGGGCGTGCTCCTCCAGCACGGTGAAGTGGTCACCGGGCACGGTGACTTCGGCATGCGGCAGGCTCCAGACCGGGGCGGGCTCCGTGCCGGGCAGCGGGTCCCGGGCCCGTACGAAGAGGGTGGGGGAGTCGAGTGGCGAGGGCTCCCAGTCGGCGAACAGCTCGAAGTACCCGGCCATGGCGGTGAGCCGGTCCGGGGTGGCCGAGGGGAACTCCGCGGCCCGGTGCAGCATGTCCGACGTCATCGCGGAGAGCGCCTGCCCACGGTCGTCACCGTTCGGATAGGTGTCCACCAGGACGACGGCGAGCGGGGCGCAGCCTTCGGCCTCCAGCCGCCCGGCCACGGCCTGGGCCACCCAGCCGCCGGCCGAGCGGCCCAGCAGGACCACCGGTCCGCCACCCGCGACCGCGCGGACCGCGGCGGCCTGAGCGGTGACGAGGGCGTCCAGAGTGGCCGGCAGTGCCTCCCCGGCCGCGAACCCCGGGTGCCGCACCGCCGATACCGGCCGCAGACCCCGCAGCCCGGCGCCGAAGCGCGCGTATTCCCGGGGCCCCGAGAGCGCGCTGAGGGCGGGGAAGCAGACCAGCAGGGGCCCCGCGCCGCCCGGTGCGAGCGTGACGGGGCCGAGCGCCGCACGGGGCGCGTCGGCCGTGTCGAAGACCGGACGCAGGCGCGCGGCGATGGTGAGCAGCGCCATGCCGTCCCACGTCCGCCCGCGGTCGCAGGCGGTACGGAAGAGCGCCCCCAGGGAGGCATCCGAAGCAGCTGCGGCGTCCGGGCCGCCCGCCACCCGCACCGGGGCTTGCGGCCGGCCGGCCACCTCGGGACCGCCGGAAACACCGTCGTCCCCCGGACGGCCGGAGCCGTCCGGATGGCCGGCGGCAGCCGGCCCTCCTGGGGCGCCGGGAGGCATCGCCTCCCGGGCGTACCGCTCCGCCAGCTCGGCGGCGACCGCTCGCGGGGTCGGGAAGTCCAACAGCAGCGTGGCCGGCAGCGCCAGCCCCGTCGACGTCACGAGCAGGTTGCGCAGCTCGACCGCGGCCAGGGAGTCGAGCCCCAGGTCTGCCAGCAGATCGTCCCCGTCGATCGTGCCCGCCCCCTCCGGGTGACCCAGTACCGAGGCCGCCAGGGCCCGTACCTCCGTGAGCAGCAACCCGCCCCGCTCACCCGGGGAAGCGGCCGCCAGCCGTCGGCCGAGCGGAGCCCCGCCCCCGCCGCCCGCGCCCGCTGCGGCGGAGAAGGGCGCCCGGGACCGGTCCACCGCCGGATCGCCGCCGCTGGGGGCGCCCGGATCGAGGCGGGCCGCCACCACCACCGGGTCGTCACCCGCCACCGCGGAGTCGAAGAGGGCCAGGCCCTCGTCCTCCTCCAACGGGCCGAACCCCGAGCGGGCCATCCGCCGCAGGTCCGCGTCGCCGAGGTGCGCCGTCATGCCCCCGTGCTGCCGCCAGGGACCCCAGACGATCGACGTACCGGGCAGACCGAGCCGCCTGCGGTGCTGTGCCAGCGCGTCCAGCACGCAGTTGGCAGCCGCGTAGGTGGCCTGACCGGCGGAGCCGAAGACACCCGCCACCGAGGAGAACAGCGCGAACACGGACAGGTCGCACCCCCGGGTCAGCTCGTGCAGGGCGAGGGCGGCGTCCGCCTTGGGCCGCAGCACCCGCTCCAGACGACCGGCGGTGAGCGCCGGGACGATGCCGTCGTCCAGCACCCCCGCGGCGTGCACCACGCCGGTCAGCGGATGGGCCGCCGGCACCGAGTCGAGCAGGGCGGCGAGCGCCGTCCGGTCCGCGACGTCGCACGCCCGGACGGTCACCTCGGCGCCCGACCCGCCCAGTTCCGCGACGAGTTCCTTCACCCCCGGCGCGTCCCGTCCGCGTCGGCCGGCGAGCAGCAGATGCCGGACGCCATGGGCGGCGACCAGGTGCCGTGCCACGAGCATGCCCAGGGAACCGGTGCCGCCGGTGACCAGGACGGTGCCCTCCGGACCGAGCCGTCTTACGGGCCGTTGTTCCTCCCCCGTCCCGGTCACCCGTACCAGCCTCGGTACGTACGCCGTTCCCCGCCGTACGGCGATCTCCGGCGCCGCGGCGGCCAGCAGGGCGGGGAGCAGGCGCCAGGAGTCGGGATGACCGTCCATGTCGACCAGGGCGAAACGGCCCGGATTCTCCCGCAGGGCCGAGCGGACCAGCCCCCATATCGGCGCGTGGGCCGGCACGGACGTGCTTGCACCGGATGCGCCGGAGTCTCCTGAATCAGTGCCGCCGGCCACCGCACCGCTGGCGGCCGCACCGCCGGCCACCGCACCGCCGTCGGCTGGGCCTCCGGTGTGCGGGGCGACGGCGCCGGAGGTGACGAGGACGAGGCGGGAGTCCGCCGGACGCGGTTCGGCGAGCCACTCCTGTACCAGTTTCAGTGCCCAGCCCGCCGCCCATCGGGTCTTCGCCGCCGGGTCCCGCGTGCCACCGGTCGTCTCCGGTGGTGGCGGGCACGGTGCGACGAGGACGGCCGGGGCCGAGCCGCCCGCCTCCGGGCCTGCGTACACCGCAACGCCGGAGCCCGAGGGCGCGAGCACGTCCACCAGCGGTGTGCCGGCCGCTCCCAGAACGCCCCACGGGGGCAGCGCCGCGGGTACGGGAGGCTCGGGCAGCGGCACCCAGTCCATCCGGTGGAGCACCCCGGTGACCGCAGCAGCCGTTCCCGGTCCGGTGCGCGGAAGGGGCCGGAGCGCCAGCGAACGTACCGCCGCCACCGGCGCGCCCGACGCGTCGGTCAGCTCCACCCCGGCCCGCCCGTCCGGCCCGGGCGTGATTTTCACCCGCAGCCGCCGCGCGCCGGCCGTGTGCAGCCGCACCCCGCTGAAGGCGAACGGCAGGGACACCCCGCCGCCGCCCGTCCCGCCGGGCCCGAAGGCGCGGCCGTCGAGCGCCAGGGCGTGCAGCGCCGCGTCCAGCAGGGCGGGATGGAGCACGAATTCCGGGCCGCCGGCTTGCGGGAGCGCAGCCCCTGCGGCCTCGGGCAGCGCGACCTCGGCGTACAGCTCGGCCCCGACTCTCCAGGCCGCGCGCAGACCACGGAAGGCGGGGCCGTAGCTCAGCCCGTTCCCGGCCAGCCGCTCGTACGGATCGGCGTCCGGCCGGCCGGCGTGCAGCGGTACCGCGCCCGGCGGTGGCCAGGGCCCGCTGCCGGCCCCGGCGGCAGCCGCTTCGCGGTCCGCCGGCTGCGGCTCCGGCACGAGCGTCCCGGAGGCGTGCCGCTGCCAGGGCCGGTCACCGGCCGGCGTGTGCGGCCGGGCGTGGAAGACCACGGCCCGCCGTCCCGCGCCGTCCGGCCCGGACACCTTCACCTGCAGCTCGACCGTGCCGTCCGCAGGCAGCGACAGCGGCGCGGTCAGGGCGAGTTCGTCCAGGACGGGCGCGCCGGCCGACGCACCGGCGTGCAAGGCCATCTCCACGAACGCGGCCCCCGGCAGCAGCACCGATCCGGCCACCACATGGCCGGCCAGCCAGGGCTGGTCGTGCACCGAGAGCAGCCCGCTCAGCAGCAGCCCGTCGTCGTCGGCCGTCGGGGTGCGGGACGGCAGGAACGGATGGGCCGACGCGTCCGGTGGGGGAGCGGAGCGGTGCCGCGGGGTGGCGTCGAGCCAGTACCGGCGGCGCTGGAAGGCGTACGTGGGCAGGGTGACGCGCCGCCCGCCGCGCCCGGCGAAGACGGCCCGCCAGTCCACGGGCACGCCGTGGGTGTGCAGCGCGGCCACCGTGCCGAGCAGGGCGTCCGCCTCCGGCCGCGCCCCGCGCAGGGTCGGCAGGACCAGCGGCGCCGGGGTCCGCTCGCCGCCGGGCGCTCCGTCCCCGCCCGGGTCCGCCGGAGCCGGTCCGGGCGGGGTGAGGCAGCCGCGGACCAGACCGGTGAGCACCCCGTCCGGGCCCAGCTCGACGTAGTGCGCCGCGCCCCGGTTCCGGAGGTGTTCCACCGATTCGGCGAAGCGGACCGGGCGGCGGACGTGGTCCACCCAGAACTGCGGTGTGCTCAGCTCCTCGTAGCTGGCCGCCCGGCCCGATACGGCGGTGACCAGGGCAAGCCGCGGCGTGGCGAAGGACAGGCCCCGTACGACCTGCGCGAATTCGGCCAGCACGGGTTCCATCCGCGCGGAGTGGAAGGCGTGGCTCACCCGCAGCGGTGTCGTGGACCGGCCCCGCTCCCGGAAGTACGCGACGGTCTTCTCCACCGCTGCCTCGTCCCCGGAGACGACCACCGAGGCGGGCCCGTTGACGGCGGCGATCTCCACCGGGCTCCCCGTCTTCGCCAGCTGGGCGGCCACCTCGTCCGCCCCGGCGGCCACGGCGGCCATCGCACCGCCCGGGGGCAGCGCGTCCATCAGCCGGCCCCGGGCCGCCACCAGGGTGCAGGCGTCCGCGAGGGACAGCACTCCGGCGGCATGCGCCGCGGTCACCTCGCCCACCGAGTGTCCGGCCACCAGGTCCGGGCGTACGCCCCACTCCTCGAGCAGCCGGAACAGTGCCGTCTCCAGGGCGAAGAGCGCCGGTTGCGCGAACCGGGTCGTGTGCAGGAGCACGCCCGTCTCGGTGTCCGGGCCGGCGAACACCACGTCCCGCAGCGGCACCGGCAGCAGCGGGTCGAGCAGGGAGCAGCTCTCGTCGAACGACCGGGCGAAGCCTGGATGCACTCCCCGGGACTCGTACAACTCGCGCCCCATGCCGATGCGTTGGCTTCCCTGGCCGGTGAAGAGGAGGGCCAGCGGGCCCCGGCGGCGGGAGGTACCCGTCCGTACCCGGGGCAGGTGTGAGCCCTCCGCCACCGCCCGCAGGGAGGCGAGCAGCTCCGCGCGGTCCCGGGCCACGACCACGGCCCGGTGCTCGAAGGCCGCGCGGGTGGTGGCCAGCGAGTACCCGATGTCCACCGGGGCCGCGTCCGGGTCGGCGGCCACCTGGTCGTACAACCGCCGCGCCTGGGCTCGCAGTCCCGGCCCGCTCCTCGCCGACACCGGCACCGGCACAGATACCGGTGCCGCCCCGCCGTCGACGCGACCGTTGCCGGCCCCGTCGTCCGCTCCGGCGGCCGGCGGCGGGGTGTCCCGGTCCGCCGGTGCCTCTTCGAGCACCACATGGGCGTTGGTGCCGCTGATGCCGAAGGAGGACACCCCCGCCCGGCGCGGGCGGTCCGTCCGCGGCCACCGAACCGCCCGGTTCAGCAGCGCCAGCCGTCCCGACGACCAGTCGACCCGGCCGGTCGGTTCGTCGGCGTGCAGCGTACGCGGCAGCATGCCGTGTGCCATCGCCTGAACCGTCTTGATCACGCCCGCCACCCCGGCGGCGGCCTGCGTGTGACCGATGTTCGACTTCACCGAGCCCAGCCACAGCGGACGCTCCCGCTCCTGACGCCCGTACGTCGCCAGAAACGCCTCCGCCTCGATGACGTCGCCCAGCCGGGTACCGGTGCCGTGCGCCTCCACCGCGTCGATGTCCCCGGGCGCCAGCCCCGCGTCCGCGAGGGCCTGCAGGATCACCCGCTGCTGTGCCGGGCCGTGCGGTGCCGTCAGTCCGTTGCTCGCCCCGTCCTGGTTCACCGCCGAGCCGCGCACCACGGCCAGCACCGGAAGCCCGGCGCGGCGCGCTTCGGACAACCGGCTCAACAGCAGCATGCCGGCGCCCTCGGCCCACCCCGTGCCGTCGGCGGACGCGCCGAACGCCTTGCAGCGGCCGTCCGGGGACAGCGCCCGCTGCCGGCTGAACTCCACGAACGACAAGGGCCCCGACATCACCGTGACCCCGCCGGCCAGCGCGAAGGAGCACTCGCCGCGGCGCAGCGCCTGGGCTGCCAGGTGCAGGGCGACCAGGGACGAGGAGCAGGCCGTGTCCACCGTGATGGCCGGGCCCTCCAGGCCGAAGGTGTAGGCGATGCGGCCGGAGGCGACGCTTCCGGCGTTGCCGATGCCGAGGTAGCCCTCGACATGCCCGGGTGTCTCCGTGAGACGGCCGGCGTAGTCGCTGTACATCAGCCCGACGTACACCCCGGCCGACGAGCCGCGCAGCGTGCGGGGAACGAGCCCCGCGCGCTCGAACGCCTCCCACGCCACCTCGAGCAGCAGCCGGTGCTGCGGGTCCATGGCCAAAGCCTCGCGGGGGGAGATGCCGAAGAAGCCGGGGTCGAAGCGGTCCACACCGGCCAGGAAGCCGCCCTCGCGCACATACGTCCGTCCGGGCCGTCCGGGGTCCGGGTCGTACAGCGCCCCCGTGTCCCAGCCCCGGTCCGTGGGGAACGGACCGATGGCGTCCGTCCCGTCGGCCACCAGCTGCCACAGCTCCTCGGGGGAGCTCACACCACCGGGATAACGGCAGGCCATACCCACGATCACCACAGGGTCGTCGTCCGGCCGGGCCACGCCCCGGTGCGCGGTCCCGGCGCCGGACGGCGCGGTGGCGCTCCGCGAACGAAGGTGGGCGGCGAGCGCGGCGGCCGTGGGGAAATCGAAGGCGACGGCCTCGGAGAGCGGAAGGCCGGTCGCGGCCGACAACCGCTCCCGCAGCACCGTGGCCGTCAGCGAGTCCATGCCCAGATCGCGCAGCGCCGTTTCGGGTTCCACCGCCTGGGCCGTGCACCCGAGCACGGCCGCCGCCTCGCCGCGCACCAGGGCCAGCAGGTCCGCCGCCGGCTCCCCGGCCGCCCCGGTGCCCAGCGTCCGCGCGGGCCGGTCGGCGAGGGCGTGCCGCCGGATCTTCCCGGACGCGGTACGGGGAATGTCCTCCACCTCGTACAGTTCGGCGGGCACTTTGACAGCGGACAGTTCCGCACGGCAGGCGGCCAGGACCGCCCCCCGGTCCAGCACACCGCCGCCCGGCCGGGGGACCAGATAGCCGACCGGCACCTCGCCGAAGACGGGGTGCGGGCGTCCCGTCACGGCGGCGTCCGCCACACCGGGCAGCCGCCGCAGCACCGCCTCCACCTCCGACGGGTGGATGTTCGCCCCACCCCGGATGATCAGCTCACTCGTCCGGCCGGTGATCACGAGTTCGCCGGAGGCCTCGATCCTGGCCAGGTCCCCGGTGCGGAACCAGCCGTCGCGCAGTACCTCGGCGGTGGCCTCCGGCCTGCCGTGGTAGCCGGCCATGACCCCGGGGCCGCTCACCCACAGTTCGCCCTCTCCGGTGTCCTGTCCGTCCGCGCCTCCACCGACCCGGACCCGGGTGCCGGGCAGTACCCGGCCGCACGACCCGGGCGCCGAGGTGTCGCCCGGTGCCGCCATGGTGACCGGGCCCGCTTCGGTGCTGCCGTAGTGCTCGAGGTAGGGGGTGCGGCAGATCGCCTCGAAGGACCTGCGGAACTCCGGCCCCGCCGGGGCGCCTGCGCTGACGCAGCCCCGCAGCGCGGGCGTCCCGAGTCGGCGGTCGTCCGTCTCGCCCTCCTCGCCCTCCTCGCTCCGGACGGCGTCGAGCAGGGCCGAGTACGTCGTCGGTACCCCGCCGAGGAGGGTGTAGGGGGCGTCCGTGCGGCGCAGTTCACCCAGTACCTCCGCCACCGAGAACCGGGGCGGGAGCACGGCGCTCGCCCCGGTCGCGGTCACCGCGAGGACACAGACCACCTGACTCATGGCGTGGTGGAGGGGCAACGGCCACAGCACCCGGTCCCGTTGCGACAGGCCGAGGACGCCGACGAGGCCCGCCGCGACCGGCGCCAGGCGGTTGCGCTGCGTGGACAGGACCCCCTTGGGGGCGCCGGAGGACCCGGAGGTGTAGAGCAGCCAGGCCACCTCGTCCAGCCCGAGATCGTCCCGGGCGGGCGTCCCTCCGTCCGTACCCGCCAGCACCTCGTACCGCAGGACGCCGCTGGTCGCCCCGGCCCCGTCCGCGGGCGGGCCGGAGTCCCCGGACGACGGGAGGGCCGCGTCCTCCTCACCGCCCTCGGCCGCCACCACGATCAGCCCGGGGCGGGACAGTAGCCCTCGCCGGCGCCGCAGCCGGGCCTCATCGGTGATGAGCACGCGCGCACCGCAGTCGTCCAGCAGACGATCCAGCTCCGCCCACGTGCTCCCGGGATCCAGCGGTACGCCCACCCCGCTCGCCCGGGTGACGGCGAGCAGGCTCTCGACCGCCTCCACGCGGTTGCCGAGCAGGACGGCCACCCGCTCACCCCGCGCCAGACCGGCCCCCGCCAAGTGGCCGGCCAGCCGCTCGGTCCTGCGCTCCAGGTCCCGGTAGGTCAGCCGCGTACGGCGGTCCTCGAAGGCGACCTTCTCCCCGAGCCGCCGGGCATGCTCCCGAAGCGTCTGGGGAAGCGGCCTGATGACGTCCGCGTCTGTGCTCACTGGCCCGAACCCTCCCGTGGACTCGTAGGTGAGGATGGCGGCGCGCTCCGTCCGGTTCCCTCGGGGCACCGGCACGGGGGACATCGTGACCCGGGCCACCGGCTGCTCAACGACCGTGGGTTGTCCTGGCGTTGGGGCGACGTTGCGGGGGTGGTGGTCCTGGTCAGGCGCGATGCGGGGGGGCAAGGCTTGGGCTGATGGACGCGTGCCGTCGTGGACGCATGACGGCGCCGACCGGGGTGTCTCCATGTTCTTCGTCAAGCGGGGCGGGGGCTTCTTGGTTCGTAGAGGGTTCCGTCGCGGAGCATGGCGAACAGGACGCTGGTGCGGTGGCGGGCGAGGCGGAGGAGGGCCTGGGCGTGGGTTTTGCCTCGGGCTCGGCAGCGGTCGTAGTAGGTGCGGGAGGCGGGATCGTGCAGGGCCGCGAATGCGGAGAGGAACATTGCCCGCTTCAGTTGTCGGTCGCCGCCTCTTGGGGCGTGCTCGCCGTGGATTGATGTCCCGGACTGCCGGGTCGCCGGGGCGAGGCCGGCACAGGAGGCGAGGTGGGCGGCGGTGGGGAAGGAGCTGCCGTCGCCGACGGTGGTGAGGAGGACCGCGGCGGTCCTGACGCCGATGCCGGGCATCGAGGTCGGGACCTCGGCAAGAGGGTGGGCCTCCAGCAGTGCCTCGATCCGGGCTTTCAGGGCCCGGTGTTGTTCGTGGAGGGCGGCCAGCGACTTGGCCAGTGAGGGTACGAGCACATCCAGGGTGCCGGTGCCGGGAACGACGACGGTCTGCTCGTCGAGGGCGGTGAAGATGTCGTCGGCCAGCCGTTCGGCCATGCGTGGGGCCCGGGGGCTGAGGACCTCGATGAGCTTGCGGCGGCCGGCTTCGCGGAGTGCTTGCGGAGATCCGTAGCGCTCGAGGGGCCAGGTGACGGCGGGGTGGTCCAGGCGCGGGCCCAGGACGCGTTCGAGGCTGGGGCGGAACTGGGTGAGCAGGCCGCGGATGCGGTTGGAGGTGCGGTTGGCCTCGCCGGCCAGGTCCTGGTCGAAGCCGACGAGCATGGTCAGCTCGGCGGTGACCTCGTCGGTCAGGTCGAGGGTGCGCAGGGTGTGGGGCATGGTGCGGGCGGCGTCCGCGATGACGGCCGCGTCCTTCGCGTCGGTCTTGGCCTCGCCGGGGGAGAGGTCGGCAATCCTTCGCATCGCCAAACCGGGCAGGTAGGCGACCTCGCAGCCTGCGTCCCGGGCGACCGTGAGGGGGAGGGCGCCGACGGAGGCGTGCTGGTCCACGACCACCAGAACCTGCCCGAACTTGTCGCGGAGCTTGTCGAGGACCGCCCGCAGCTGGGGTTCGCTGTTGGGCAGCGGCTTGTCGAAGACCTTCTTCCCGGCCGGGGTCAGGCCGTGGCCGGGATGTGTGCTCCGACGTCCAGGCCGAGGAGGATGCCCACCCCATCGATGCTGATCACCGTGCCCCCACATGCGTCGATGCCGCGCTGGCCTCGCGTCGGGGCCGTTCTCGCGCATCCACGTTATGCAGACCCTGCCGCCCCGCAAGCAGCCGGGCGTTGCGCCGGGCCGGACGGTGGCCGGACCTCTGATCAGCGTCTGTGACGACACCCCTCGGGCCGCCACTGGTACAGCGCGACCGCGTCCGCCTTGAACTGCGGCGGACAGTTCCTCCCGATCTCCGCCAAGGACTTCTCCGACTTGCCTGCGCCATCATCTGCTCGAGGCAGCTACGCACCGCATTCTGAAACGAGCAGCAATGCTGCCATCATCGGCGCCGGTAAAACTACCCGCTGGACAGCTCCCACAGGTCATTCGACGCAAGAAGTCCGATGGTCTCCACAGTAGGGGAACATCGGACTTGTCAAATGAGATGGACTGTTGAGGTTACGCTGCTTCAAGCTGAGGTGAAGAACCAAGACCGTGGCAATCGTGCGATTTTCGTGCACCATCACGGCGCTCATCCGCCCAATTCCACAGTGATATTCTTACACCGAGCTGAACATGTGACTTCCTGTTCGGTCACGACCTCGGAAGACGGCCCATCTTGTCTCGTCAGCCGCTTTCAATAGACGCTCCACTCCCTCGAAGGGATAGGCCCTTCCCAGCTGTCGGTGCTCTGTTCAGCCCATTCAGGTGCCACAAACACAGGACGACTGCGAGCGTAGTCTCCATTCTACTGGCAGCGCATTACCAGCCCTAGCCCGGGAAGTCCTGCTTCGCCGTTCAGTCCGATGTGCAAACCTCTCAAACCAAGAGGCAAATGCTTGAGGGAGTCGGCGGTTTCTTCAATCCAAGGGATAAGTTCGGAAGGAAGGCGACCCACCAGGCGAACGCCATTGTAAGAAACTTGGGGACCCCGGCACGCATCGATAGTCACTGCCTTAAGGGTCTTCTCCTCCTTGCAGTAGTAGGTGTCAATGCCCAGCGAGGAGAAAGGAGCCCACTGGGCGTTTTGATCCCACCCGCTGATCGGCTCACCCAGAGTTGCGGCTACTTCATGCACGCTCTGGCCAAATTTTAGAGGGCCCACGCTCTTGAACGGATCCCAATCCCACTGCAAGCGCTCAGCATCCGGAATTATTTCCGTTTCCCACCACATGAAATCCTCAATCCTAAATAAGAGGCGCACGTCGGATTATGTCCGCGGTCGACTTGTCTACTGGTGATCTGGTTTAGTATGCCGGCCCATATCAGCGCATCGGAGCTTTCTGGCGCATGCGGCCCTGCTCGACGAACCGACGGGGCCACATACGGCAAAAAGACGGTGCTGCGTTTCGGAGGGCGGCCACTCGGCAGGCGAGCGTGACGCCTTCATGCTGTTCAGAATCATGGCACCACCCTCTTCCCCATAATCAGGTGTGGACTCCCGGCGCTCGGATAGTATACCTCCATGATCCAGCCTGAAGGGAGGATCGCCTCTACGGTAAGTGTGCAATTCGTCTTTTTGCTTCGCACGTCATTGTCGTTGATGACGGCCTTGGAATGCCTGATCTCCATTTCTTTCATTGCGGCGACATATTTTGTTTCCGTGCGGGAAGATGCAGGGAACCACCCCCTCGGTCTCCATGGGGGAAGTTAAAAGTCTTGGAGAGGCTTCTTCGCCTTTTCGTGCCGGGCGTCGTGCTCGCTGCTCATCGATTGTTTCAGGTCATCCCTACCGGGCTCGGAAATTACTTTCCCACCCGCGTCCCGCATTTCCCTGAATGTCTTATATCTCTTTTCTCTGTGCCGGGGAAGTCTATCGAAGATGTCCTTACTGAACTTGAATGCGTGGTGTCGGGGCCGGATGCCCAGCACGAGTCGCCCGTCCCGCCGGCCTGTGGGTGTTGCCGGGCAGTTCGTCGGGAGAGGATCTTCCCTTGAGCCAGCCCCTGCCGCAGTTGCCGAAGCTCGAGTTCGTCTTGATCCCCGTCGAGGCCCCACCCGAGGTGCCCACTCAGATCGCTGTCGAGCTCGAGAAGACTGGCATCCCAGGCGGGTTGATCGGATACGAGTACCGGCCGTTGAGCCAGCCGGTGTACTTCGGGTGGATCGGTGAGCGAGGGCTGGTCGCCATCGCGACGAGTGGCCTGTTCGGACGTATCGGCGTCGACGTGGCCAGTGGTCATGTGGTGCAGATTCCCACGATCGAGTCAGCGACGGCCAGTCACGTGAACAGGGACCTCGACTCCTTCAACCGATGTGTCGCGGCCGTGATCGCACGCTTCTCGTTCTATGCGGAGGGTGACGAGGAGAGGTGCGAGGCGGTGGCGGAAGAGCTGCGCGGTCTCGTCTCCGGCATGGACGAGGCCGCTCTCGTGCTCGGTGGGTTCTGGGAGACCTTCTGCGACGACGTGGCGATTGGGGACTGTGCGGACTGGGATGCGTGATCTGTCACTGTTCCGCCGGGTTCGGTCAGCCGCCAGGCTCAGACCGGTCGCAGCGATGCAGCCGTCGACGAGGCCGGGGCGGTACTGGATCCCCTTGAGGCGAGGTTTCACGCCCCTGGTGATCTCACCGAGGTCCGCGGCGGCCAGGTTGCCCAGGTCGCGCTTGACCAGCGCCCAGATGCCCTCGGTCGGATCGAGGTCAGGGGCGTAGGCCGGGAGTTGGAAAACGGTCAGCCACTCGGCATTCGCGTCGATGACTTCTTCATACCGGCGGTCAGGTGGAGGCGGACGTTGTCCCAGACCAGCACGATCGGGCCCCGAGCCGGATGCGGGCGCGGACGACCAGGTCGCGGAAATCCCGCCGGCCGAAGCCCTTCGCCTCGTCCTTGGCTTGTTTTTAACCTCGGGCGTGCTGATCGTTGAGCAACTGCGAGACGCGCTGGGGTGAGACACCCAAGACGTGCGCGATGTCCCTGCCGGTGAGGCCGTGCTCGTTGAGTGCTGCCGCTGTGCGCCGTAGCTCTGCTGCGGCCGCCACTTGAGCCTTGTGCGCATCGGCGGTGGCCTGCGTCGATGTCTTGACGCGTTGGTTGAGCTCGTCGCCGAGGTCGATCTTGAGTACGGCCCCATGTTCGACTCCAGGCACCTTGCCTGCCTCCATAAGGACGCGTCCGCGCTCAATCGCACCGTCCAGGCGTCGTACGTAGCTCGGCTCCACTCCGTCCATGTACAGCACCCAACCGTCGCCTGATCGACGTGCGAGGATCCGAGGTGGTTCTACAATCTGACCAGCATCCATGCGAACTCCTCGCGACAGAAGGGGAGTTAGTAGTCTAGACCCGCTAGCCGAAAACATCCAGGGGGGCTAGACGTCCGTTGGGTTGCAGAGTGCTGTCCGCTGCGCACTTGGTTCTGGGGAGCCAGTTCCGGACTCACCGTGGGATCCGAATGGTGCCTCGAACTGGATCGCTCGCCTGGGCATTCGCCGGACGCTGAGGCGGCCTTCGTCTGATCATGTGCTCCGGCCAAGGATGCACGTGACCACGAAGGCCACAAGGGTGAGTCTGCTGCCTGAAACTGATCGGGGGGAAGCGTTCGCGGTGGCGGCACGCTTCCGGGACGACTTATTCGACTGCCTGACCGTACGCGGGAACGAACTATTCGAACCCACGGACGCGTTGCTCTGCGCGGGCGGGCCAGTGACGGCACCGGTGGACCTGACACTGGTGGCCGAGCATCGGCGCGGGCACGGCGCCATGTACGGCGTGTTGAACCGCGGGAACGTCGATGTGCTCCGACTCCGGCAGATGCTGGCTGGCCTGCCTCAGCCGCAGGCCGCTGACGGCCGCCTGGTACTGGTCGTGGACATCAGCCAGTGGCTCCGCCCTGACGCGCCGACCAGCCCGGATCGCTTGTTCTGCCATCTCTACGGCCGCAGCGGCCGGTCCTCGGACCAGTTCATTTCAGGCTGGCCGTACTCCTTCGTCGCCGCGCTGGAAACGGGCCGGACCTCCTGGCGCCAGCTGCTGGACGCCGTGCGCCTGGGCCCGGCCGACGACGTCGCCGAAGCCACTGCCGCCCAGGTCCGCCGGGTGGTCGAGAACCTCATTGACATGGGCCGGTGGCACACGGGCGACCGTGACATCCTCGTCGTCTTCGACGCCGGATACGACGCCCCGCGCATGGCCCACCTCCTGGCCGGCCTGCCGGTCGAGGTCCTCGGGCGGATGCGCTCGGACCGGGTGGTGCGCAAGCCGGTCCCGGTACCGTGGATCTCGCCCCCGCAGGGCGGGCGGCCCCCGAAGCACGGCAAGGAATTCCGCTTCGCCAAGCCTGAGATCTGGGGCGCGCCGGACGCCGCGACGCCACAGGTCACCGACCGGTACGGCACCGCCTGCGTGATGGCCTGGGACCGCATCCACCCCCGGCTAACCACCCGATCGGCGTGGATCGACCACACCGGAGAACTCCCCGTCATCGAGGGCACGTTGCTCCGCCTTCAGGTCGACCGCCTGCCCCGCGGCCACGACCCACTGCCGCTCTGGCTGTGGTCCTCGAAGACCGGCATGACCGGCGAGGACGTCGACGTGCGCTGGCAAGCGTTCCTGCGTCGCTTCGATCTGGAACACACCTTCCGCATGATCAAGCAGACCCTGGGCTGGACCCGCCCCAGACTCCGCACCCCTGAGGCCGGCGATCGTTGGACCTGGCTCGTCATCGCCGCCCACACCCAGCTCCGGCTCCTCCGCCAGGCCGCCACCGACTTGCGGCACCCCGGGGAGAAACCGGCCGAGCCCGGCCGCCTCACCCCGGCCAGAGTCCGCCGCGGGTTCAGAAACCTCCGCCCCCACCTCGCCTGCCCGGCCCGTGCACCCAAACCCTCACGGCCAGGTCCCGGTGCGGCCGCCCGGCTCGAAGAATCAGCAACCCGCTATCCACTACGACGTGGGAAAAACCGCGAAACGCCCCGAGAGTATCACCGAACGAAACCTACCCAGACCATAAAAGACAAGCTTAGAAGCCGTTCTCTTTCCGAACCTCGTGTGACGTTTTTGCTGGTCAAGCGTGAAGCAGCTGCTGCCACGGGAGCCTTGGCTTGTTGCCGGGCGAGAGGTCGTGGAGGTGACGGATGCCGTCGATGCGGGCGGTTCTGGAAGCGCGGCAGAAAGCCGCAGCCGTGCAGGTGAAGCTACTCGAGGCCGAGTTGGAGCGGGTGCGGGCGGCTCTGGCTGAGGCGGAAGAGGTGCACCGACGCCGGGTGATCGGCCTCGAACAGTACTTGGAGGAGCTGGCCGAGGAGGAGGCACCGGCCGACCTGATCGACTCCACGAGCGGATAGAGAACGGCCAGTTACGCCGCCCGTCCAACAGCAGCCCGCGCACATACGCCTGCCCCCACCGCCGCTGATCCGCCCGGAAGAACCCGTCGAACGACTCCGCGGCGAACGCCTCCAGGTCCTCCCGGACTTCGGCCGTCTCCTCAGGTGCCACGCCACCTCAACGACACCCACCGGCAGGCAGACACGCCACTCACAAGTGAAGATGACCAAGCCCTGCTAGCGCTCCGCTGAGAAAGGCCAGCACCACATGTCCGTCGACCAGACCTCCTGGGAGGCCGCGGTACGCCACCTCTTCGAGGACGCGTACCCGTACGACGCCACGGGGCCGCGCCGTCACGAGGACTGGGTCCTCGACGTTCTCGCGCTGATGGCCCGGACCGTCCCGGATCCCCGGGGCTGGACCGGTCTTGACGACGCGGCGCAGCTCCCGGAGCGCGAGGGGCCCCCTACGTATCCGTTCGCCGTCCACCCTCCGGAGTACATTGCGCAGCGTCTCCACGAGATCGACCGGGCCAGCGCCGAGAACCTGCTGCTGGCCCTCACGGACGACGGCTGCACCCTGTCCAACCTGAAGCGCTTTACGGAGAGCGAGGAGGAACTGCGGGCGACGGCACGCACGATCCTCGCGCGGTACGGGGACGCGGCCACCTATCACACCAACGTCAGCAGGCCCGGTCCCGTGCCCGGCACACTCGACTTCACGACGTCGCACTGGGGGTACAGCCCGCTGAGCGACGTCTACTCGGAGGACTGCGGCCTGGTCGTCGTCTCCGACACCGAGGTGGGCATGTTCTGGAACTTCTCCGACTAATGACCCGTCGGAGCGCAGCCCTTGACCAGGAGCGCTGGGACCGCGTCGTGGACGTGGACGATCCCCGGATCCGTCCCCGGCTGCCCCGGCCGAGCCATGAGATGGTGCGCCAAGGCCGCATCTCCCGCATGCCGCGCGGAACGGTCCCGCACCCGGCCGTGGAGATCGCGCGTGCGACCACCCTGCGCGCAGGACGGTTGCTGTTCGGCGGTGCCTGGGACCCCGACTCCGCAGGCGGCCCTCCCCGCACCAGGCTGGCAGCGGACATCGTGGCCGATTCGGGAGGAGTTGCCGAACTGGCCCAGACCGTGTACCGCCTCACCGTCGCCGACTGGCGGATCGCGGTGGCCGCGCCCCGGGCCGTGACGGCCATCGAACACCGCCTGCTCACCGACGTCCCCGAACACCGCCCGGCCGGCCACCCCTACCGCTTCTACCGGCTGCATGACCATCAGCTCCAGCGCATCCGCACCCCGTTCCAGCAGGTCTGCGCCGCCCAGCAGGCCGCGGCGCACAGCCTGCTGGCCACCGCTCCCGACATCGGCATGGACACCAGCCGCGCCGTCCTGGACGCGGCGGCCCACCGGCACATCACCGACCGGACCTGGGCCCCGGCCCCCGCCCCGAGCCCCGCCGTGCGGGGCGCGCTCGCACGAGGGGCCGCCCTGCCTCCGTCGGCCACGTCCGGGAGAGGCGCCCGCCTATGAGCCGAAGCCCGCGCACGGCCGGAGGACCCCGCCCGGCGCCCGGCCCGGCCCGCCGGCGAAGGAACGAGGCGACGCGCTGCAGGCCCGCGCGCCGGCCCGGGCCGGGCCGCGCCGCGATCTTTGCCGTCCAGGTTTCGAGGTCCGTCAGGCCCGACAACGGCCAGGCGCCGTCGGAGCGGTGGCCCGACGGGGCGGACGCGCCCCCGGCTGCCGTACGGCGTCCGCGGTGGGACATCATTCAGGGGGCCCGGACGGAACGCTCACGCTGCTGTGCCCGGCCGCGGGATTTCTCACCGCGGCGGGGGAGTGCGTGACCGTCCGCCTCCCGGACGAGACTCCCGGATGAAAGCAGGCACGACATGCGGTGGACGGTGCACGGTGAACGCACGCTTCACGACACTCCCTGGGTGCGGCTGCGCTCGCTCGACGTGCAGCAGCCGGACGGCACCCGGACCGACTACCACATCGTGCGGCTGCGGGACCTCGCCGTCACGGCGGCCGTGGACGACCGGCGGCGCGTGCTGATGATGTGGCGCCACCGCTTCGTCACGGGCACCTGGGCCTGGGAGCTGCCCATGGGCCTGGTCGAGGACGGCGAGAGCCCGGCGACCGCCGCCGCCCGGGAACTGGAGGAGGAGACGGGCTGGCGCCCGGCCTCGATGCGGGAGCTGGTCTACGCCCAGCCGGCGGCGGGGATCACCGACTCCCGGCACTTCGTGTTCCGCGCGGACGGGGCGCGACGGGTCGCCGAACCCACGGAACGCAACGAGTCGGACCGCGTGGAGTGGATTCCCCTGGACGAGGTCCGCGGCATGATCGCCCGCCGGGAGATCGTCAGCAGCGCCACGCTCGTCGGCGTGATGGCGCTCCTGCTGGACCCGGGCACCGGCCCCACGGGACAGGACTAATGAGCTCGTGCACGGTAGGCAGTGGAGCGTCGAGGACGTCGGCGGGGCTCTATATTCATGTCTACCGTGCTGATGTCAGGTTCGTGGTCTGTTGATGGGACAGCAGGCCGGCGACGGCCTGGACGGTATCGGTGATGTGCTCGCGGCGGCCGAGGTGCCGGGACAGGGCCCGCGAGTTCTTCAGGTGGGTGATGCCGTGCTCGACCCGGATGCGTCGCGAGGAGTGCGCCTTGCGCTGGCGCTCGTGCATCTCCTCGTACCAGTCCGGGGCGTTCCCCTTTAACTTGCGGTGCGGTGAGGTGATCACATGCCCGCCGGTCTGGGCGCCCAGGCCCTGGTAGCCGGCGTCGGCGAGGATCTCCACTGCGGGTCCCTCGGCCAGGAGCGTGACCAGCCCTGACTGGCGGGCGTGGGGGATGTCCGCGCAGCTTCCCGGGCTGGTCGGGCTGCAGAAGAGCACGCGGCCGTCCCCGTCCGCGACGACCATGGTCTTGACGTCGTTCCGCTTGCTCTTGCCGGAGATGAACTTGTCCCGGTCCTTGCGTCCGGCGGCCGGCCTGCGGTCCCGGATCTCGGTGCCGTCGATGATGCCGGTCTTTCCGCCGGCGCCGAGGTGGTCGACTACCTCGGCAAGGGTCCGCAGCCGCACACCTGGGCTGATGGTGCAGCCGCGTTCGGCGAGCAGCGGTCGCACCTCAGCGATGGCGCGGGTGATGGTGGAGCGCTCCACGCCGAACCAGCAGGCGAGCACGTCGTGGGCGGCCCCGTGCCGGAGGTGCACGAGGGTGGCCAGGAGCCGGTCGACGAACACCAGCCGGTGCTTCGCGCCGGCGCCGATCGCCCGCTTCCGCGGCTTGGACGCGAGCCTGGCCTGGTGCCGTTCATGCCACAGCGGTCCCAGCTCGGCCACGAGTTCAGCGATCACGTCGGCCGACAGGCCCGTGCTCCTCCGATCGCTGATGATCGCCGCACGAGACACTTCCCCACCACACAACCATGATCGACGATCACAAGCTCGACGCTTCACCGCCTACCGTGCACGAGCTCATTAGGCTGGATCGGTCGTAAGGTTTGGTGAACTCTTCCGTTTCATAAGTTCTTTCGGGGTGTCAAGGGCGGTTGGCGCGTTCCCAGGCTTCGCGGATTGCGGGGGGGATGCGTCCGCGGGGTGGGACGTCGTAGCCGTGGGCGCGTGCCCAGGAGCGGATCGCTGCGGTGTCGACGGGCTGGGTGTCGGAGGGGGCTTCCGGTTTCCAGAGGGTGGGATGTGGGGGAGTGAAGCGGGCGGGGGAGTCCAGGATGCTGTGGGGGAACTGGGGGACGTGGATCTGTCCGCTGAGGACGGACACGAGGAAGGCGGTGAGGGTTCCGTCGTAGGTGAACCAGCGCGGGCCGCGGGCTTCGTTGATCGCGATGCGCCAGCGCTCGGGGTCGGCGGCGGGGTCGGTGATCCAGAAGAGGTACTCGCCGTTGTCGGTGGCGCCGCAGGCGAAAAGAGTGTCCGGGGCATAGGGGACGGGATGGGTGCCCTGGTTGTAGTCCTTGCGTAGCTGCGCGCGGATCCGGCCGGGCATGGGACCGGTGAGGTTGACGAACTCGGTCACACCGTGAGGGTGGAAGAGGTGGAGGTAGTCGTTGAAGGTTCCGGGTCCGTAGCGGTCGGCGAGCTGTTTGTAGTCCTGCGGCAGTGGCATGCCGAGGCCGGCTTCAATCGTGTCCCAGCGGATGCCTGTGGCCTGGCCGGGGGGTGGGCAGATCCGGGTGAGAGCGGTGAGGTCGGTCATTGGATTCCTAGAGGTTGTCCCGTAATTGCTGGTCAGAGGTGAGATGATCTTGCCGTGGCTGGTGTGATCACGGCGTCGGAGCCCTCGTGGACAGGTCCGTCCACCGGGCTGAGCCCGCGGCAGTTCAACAAGCTGATCACCGTGCTGCGCCGCGAGGGAGCCGATCCGGTCCGCGAGGGCCGGCCGTGGTCGCTGCCGCTCCAGGACCGGGTGCTGCTGGTGGCCGCGTACTGACGCACCAACCTCACCCCGTGCCGGCTCGCCCCGCTGTTCGGCGTCTCGAAGTCGGCGGCCGACCGGATCGTCGACCACCTCGGACCGGCTCTCGCCCTCCAGCCCCGGTGGCGGTTCCGCAAGAACACCGTGCTCCTCGTGGACGGCACGCCGGTGCCCACCCGCGACCGGACCGTGGCCGCCTCCAGCAAGAACTACCGCTGCTCCACCGACCACCAGGTCGTCATCGACGCCGACACCCGCCTGGTCGTCGCCGTCGGCAAGCCGCTGCCCGGCAACCGCAACGACTGCCGGGCCTGGGAAGACTCCGGCGTGAAGGCCGCCGTCGGCACAATCCCCGCGGTGATCGCCGACGGCGGCTACCGGGGCACCGGCCTGACCATCCCGCACTACCGGAGGAACAGCTCTCCTGGAAGGAGGACCACAACGCCTCCCACC
Organism: Streptomyces sp. NPDC052701; assembly: GCF_040678355.1. Taxonomy (NCBI): domain Bacteria; kingdom Bacillati; phylum Actinomycetota; class Actinomycetes; order Kitasatosporales; family Streptomycetaceae; genus Streptomyces; species Streptomyces sp. NPDC052701. The sequence goes on along the minus strand of NZ_JBFATO010000027.1, from coordinate 33,797 downwards.
GCAAGGTCTGTGCCCGCATCGAGCACACCTTCGCCCGCATGAAGAGCTGGAAGATCCTCCGCGACTGCCGCCTCAAAGGCGACGGAGTCCACCACGCCATGCTCGGCATCGCACGGATGCACAACCTCGCCCTCGCCGGATAGGCGGGCGGGCCGCCGCACGACTACCGAGCATGCCCGAGGCCACCCAGAGATCATTTACGGGACAGCCCTTAGAGCCTGTGTGATGTCGTGATTATCTTGCCGGTCCGGATCCGTCCGGATGGCGGATCCGGTAGGAAGACGGTCGTGACGCGCAGGCAACTCACCGACAGACAGTGGAAGTTGATCGAGCCGTATCTGCCGATAGGTGAGTACGGCCCGTACCCCGAGCGGCTGCGGGATCAGTTCGAGGGGGTGATCTGGCGGTTCAGGACCAGCGCGCAGTGGCGTGAGATGTCGGCCGAGTTCGGGCCGTGGCCGACCGTCTACGGACGCTTTCGGGTCTGGCGGAACGCCGGCGTCCTCACCGCCCTGCTGGAGGGCCTGATCGCTGAGGCCGCCCGCCGGGGCAGGACGGACTTGTCCCTGGTCAACGTGGACTCCACGACCGTCCGCGCCCATCACGACGCCGCCGGGATGCTCGTCGGCAGGGACGTCATGGAGGCTCTGGAGGAAGTCGCCGCCGAGCAGGAGCAGGCCCGGAAAAAAGGGGCGGCGAGGCGGAACACAACGGGCAGTGCGGCGGAAACACCCCGGAGCGGGAAGAACACCGACGCGTCCGTCGGCGACACCGGCTCCGCCTGAAGCAAGCCCTGCTCGGCCGGTCCCGTGGCGGGCTGACCAGCAAGATCCATCTCGCCGCCGACCGCGGGCGCCGGCCGCTGGCGTTCGTCCTGACCGCCGGGCAGGCCGCGGACAGCCCGCAGTTCATCCCCGTACTGAACAAGGTCCGCGTCCGCCTGCCGCCCGGCCGGCCCCGCACCCGGCCGGGCGCGGTCGCCGCGGACAAGGCCTGCTCATCCCGCGCCAACCGCGCCCACCTGCGAAAACGCCACATCAAGGCAGTCATCCCGGAGAAGAAGGACCAGGCCGCCAACCGCAAGAAGAAAGGCAGCCGGGGCGGGCGGCCCGTCAGCCACGACCCCGGCCTCTACAAGGAACGCAACACCGTCGAGCGCCTGATCAACCGGCTGAAGGACTGGCGCGGCATCGCCACCCGCTTCGACAAGACACCCGAGAGCTACCTCGCCGGCCTCGAACTCCGCGCCTCGATGATCTGGCTCGAGGACCTCCTGCGAGCAGCCGATTGATCACAACATCACACAGGCTCTAGTGCTCCAGTCGTAGATCGCTATCTGATACTGCGTCATCTACGTTTGATCGGCTGACGAGGATGATGGCGGCCGGGTGCATCGGCACGTTCCGGATCTACTGTTTGCCCAGCGATGCCCCAGTTGGGTCGACTTCACGGCCGGGTGCGTCGCTCGGCGGCGTCGAACGCGGGCGCGAGCGGGGCCAGTGCCGCGCGGAGTCGGTCGGGCAGTGAGCCGGAGGGCACGACCAGTCCTCCGGCGCCGAGACTCCCGGCGGCCCCCGCGTTTCCGGTCGGCTGGAGCCAGCCTTCCAGTGCGATGCGAACCGCCGCGGCCACGCTCGCCGCGAGAACGCGGGCTGTGTGCGCTCCGGCGTCACCCAGGCGTTCGGCGATCACCGCCGTGAGAGGGGGCTCGATGCCGGCGGTGGTGTCGAGGAACGCGTCGCGCAGCGCGGTCCGGGTGGTGATCAGCAGCAGTGCCTCGCGTTCGCGCTCACCGGTGTTCGTGTACTGCTCGACCACTGCTTCGGTGACGGCGTCAGCCAGGCGCACTCCTGCGGGCCGGGCCGCGACCGCCGCCGCGATCCGCGCCTCCCGGTCCGCGGTAACAGCGGAGACGATCGCCTGCTCGCGGCTGGCGAAGTAGTTGTTGTAGGTGCGCGGCGAGACCCCGGCCGCTTCGGCGATGTCCTCGACCCGCACCTGGTCGGGGCCGCGCTCCACGGCCAGGCGCAGGGCTGCCTTGCGTAGCGCCTCGCGCGTGGCCCGCTTCTTCCGCTCCCGCAGCCCTGGTGGTGGTGGTGTCGTCACGGTGTCAGCGTTCCACACAAGCTGCACGCACGCAAAGATGCGTGCACGCAAACTTGCGTGCACGCACTTTTCCTGTCAGTCTCAATCCGACCGAGACCGGCAGAGAGGACGTCACCATGCGAGCAAGAGGAATGACCTACGACACCGGATTCGTCGTGCACGGCCGGGTGTCCCGCGAGCACTTCGACCCTGCGGTGGTCCGGCGCGAGCTCGCCATCATCCGCGACGACCTGCACTGCAACGCGGTCCAGATCATCGGCGGCGACCCGGACCGACTGGAGCTGGCCGCCGGTGCCGCCGCCGAGCTCGGCCTGGAGGTCTGGTTCTCGCCCTATCCGCTAGAGCTGGATCCGGAGCAGATCCTCACGCTCTTCCGCGACTGCGCCGAGCGAGCGGAACGGCTCCGGCGGCAGGGGGCCACAGTCGTGTTCGTCGCAGGGGTCGAGCTGAGCGTGATGAACCGCGGGTTCCTGCCCGGAGAGAGCCCCGAGGAGCGGGTCGAGCAGCTGATGAGCCAACCCGAGCGGCGCGCCGAAGTGATACGCGGACTCGGCGTGCGCGTCAACGCGTTTCTCCGCGACGCCGCGGCCACGGTCCGCGAGCGCTTCCAGGGCAAGCTCACCTACGCATCCATCCAGCTCGAGCAGGTCGACTGGACTCCCTTCGACATCGTGACGTTCGAGCTGATCCGCTCCGCCGAGGTCGCCGACCGGTTCCGGGACGCGGTGCGCACCCTGGCCCAAGGCCCCAAGCCGCTCGCTATCACCGGGTTCGGCACCGCGGCCTACCGCGGCGCGGGAGACCGCGGTGGGCGGGTGCTGGAAGTGGTCGAGTACGACCCACAGACCAGGGCCCCTGTACGACTGAACGGCACATACGAGCGTGACGAGGCCGGCCAGGCCGCATATCTGAGCGAACTGCTGGAGATCTTCGAGACCGAGGGCGTGGACAGCGCGTTTGTGTTCTTGTTCGCCTTGCCTGGCTACCCGCACCGCCCGGACGGCGACCCCAGGGACGATCTGGACCGGGCCGGCCTGGGCATCGTCAAACTCCTCGAAGGGCGCCGGGGGCAGACCTACCCCGACATGGAATGGGAACCCAAGGCCGCCTTCGCGGCAGTGGCGCAGCGGTATCGGAGGTAACAGGCCCCAACAGACACCGACCCACTCAACAACGCGACAGCACCACGATGGCGGCAACGCTGTCACATGGCCCGCAGGCCCCGGTCGGTGAAGGCGATCAGCCATTCGAAGCTCTTGTCGATGTCGGTGCTCCACTTGAAGCCGCTTGCCGCTTCCAGTGTGGCGAAGCCGTGGCACAGGCTGCGGAACATGCGCAGGGCGTGGTCCGTGTCGGACTCTTCGAGCCCGTAGCCGCGCAGAACGGCCCGGAACACATCGAACAGTCGCTGGGTGGCAAGGGCCATCGGGTCGTCCGGGCCGGTGGGCTCCATGCCGGTCGTGGCGGCGTAGCGGCCAGGGTGGTCGATCACGAAGGTGCGGAAGGCGTGCAGCGCGGCGGCCAGGGCGTCGCGGCCCGCCAAGCCCTGGACGGCGGTGCCGACAGCGTCGGCGGCCTGGACCGCGGCCAGCGCCGCGATGCGCCGCAAAAGGTCCTCCTGGCCGCTCACGTGTTTGTACAGGGACGGGGTGCGCACGCCCAGGCGCTCGGCCAGCAGCCCCATCGTCAGGCGGGCCAGACCCACCTCGTCGGCGAGGTCGGCGCCGGCCGCGACCACGGCAGCGGAATCCAGGCCGGCCCTAGGCACGGGCGGCGTCCGTTCGGAGGAAGGAGAGCATCAGCGAAACCACCTGGTCAGGGTACTGGTCGTGCGGATAGTGCCCGGCGCCCTCGATCATCTCGAGGCGGCCCAGCCCGGCCGGCAGGTCTTCGATGATCGCCGAACCCTCGGCGTGCGGGTCGGCCCAGTCGGGGTCGTCGGTGCCCATCACGACCAGGACCGGGCAGTGCACATGGCCGAGCTGGGCGCCGGCGTCGACGGGGGTGGTGCGCCCCATGCCCTGCAGTGCCTTCATCCGGCCCGGCTCGCGCAGCATCGCCTCGACGCGGCCGAGCCGCTCGGTGAAGCCGGCCGGCTTCACCCCGGGGTAGGCCACCTCCAGGTAGGAGCGCCACGCCGGCACACTGCCCAGCATGGTCGCACCCATCAGCCGCAGCATGCCCTGCCGCAGACGCCTGCTGCGCAGATCGCCCAGGCCCATCGCCTGCTTACGGGTGAAGGGCCCCAGCTCGACCACCGCGGTGACCAGCTCCGGCTCCCGCGCCGCGGCGATGGTGGCGGCACCGCCGGAGATCGAGTGGCCGACGAGCACCGCCGGACCGCCCAGGTGACGGATCACCGCGAGCAGGTCGCCGGCGATGGCCGTGCGGCTCCAGTCCGGCCAGTCGGTGCTGGACTCGCCGCAGCCCCGCAGGTCGACCGCGGCGACCCGGTAGCCCGCCGCGACCAGCTGCGGGATCACGGCACGGTAGGCGGCGCGGTGATCGCCCATGCCGTGCGCGAGGACGACAAGCGGGCCGGCCCCCGCCACCTCATAGGCGATCGTGCCACCGTCGACAGCGAGGTACTCGGTCATGACATCTCCCCTGCGGGTAATCGACCCAGCCATAAGGCTAAGTTCGTTAGCTAAAAGCTAGTGTAATTAGCTAACGGTGTCAACAGCGGAGCCGGCGATCGGCCGGTGACGGGATGCCCGCGCTCATTCGGCAGGGAAAGATCACCCGGTTGTGCTCTGAGGGGTGAAGCGCCACCGTCGCCGCGCAGTTCCTGGCGACGCACCAACACCACGACGCCCTCGCCTACTGCGCCTTCGCCGCGTATGCCGTCACCCTGCTCACGGGCGTGCAGACGATCCGTGTGGCGGAGCACAAGGACCTGGAGCCCCGTCCGATGCTCGCTGCCCATGTTCGCTCCGCCAACAGCCAGGTGCTGGCCCAGCTTGCGGCGACCCGGGCGTCGATCTTCGAGAAGAACAAGCGGCGCCACGAGCTGAAGGCCCGGTACTGGGCGGTCGGCCTCTGGTCGCTGGTCGTGGGGCTTGGCCTGTCGACTGTGGCACTGCTGCTGCGCACTCGAGCACCATGAGCAACGGACAGAACCAGGGGAGCGGCCGGCCCGACCCCGCGCCGGCCTCTCCCGCTCCGGCTCCGGCGCCCCAGCCGGACTTCGTCGACGCCTTCACCAACACGACGATGATCGGTACCGACAAGAAGAGCGACACCAACCCCACGCTGAACAAGGCGGTGCGGCCGCAGGGGAACACCGAGACCCGCTGAGACGTCGCCTGCAACATCGTCGGGCCCGGCCCTCCCCCTGGAGGGCCGGGCCCGAGCTGTCGGGCCGCACGAAGGATTCCAGCGGGCGGGGCTGTGACCTGGGCATTGAAATCTTCCGTGCGGCGCCTTGGAGTGGTGCGAGGCACCGATCATTTCAGTGCCCGGTGGGGCGCCGCGTTGTCTCCTCTGCCGTGTGTGGGTGGTGGTCAGCGTTTGACGCGGCTGCGGACGGCGAGGACGGCCAGGCCGAGGAGGACGGGTTCGGCCAGCCGGGAGGCCATCTCGGTGTAGGTGCCCGTGGTGGTGAGGTCTTGTCCGGAGGACCGGAAGATGACTGAGTTGATCACCACCCGCAGACTCTTCTCCAGCCTGGAGGAGTTGATGCTGCATCGCGGCGTGCTCGTCTCCCGTGAGACGGTCCGCCGCTGGTGCGCCAAGTTCGGCCGGGCCTGTGCGAACGGACTGCGCCGGCGTCGGCCGCGGCCCGGGGATAAATGGCATCTGGACGAGGTGTTCGTCAGGATCAACGGGCAGCTGAGGTACCTGTGGCGGGCCGTCGACGCCGGCGGCAACGTCTTGGACGTCCTCGTGCAGAGCCGCCGGGACAAGGCCGCGGCCAGGCGTTTCCTCCGCCGCCTGATGAAGAAGACGCGTGCGGTCCCGCGAGTGGTCGTCACCGACAAACTCCGTTCATACGGCGCCGCCCACCGCGAGGTCATGCCTTCCGTCGAGCACCGGCAGTCGAAATACCTCGACAACCGGGCGGAGAACAGCCACCAGCCCACCCGCCGGCGCGAACGCGCGATGAAGGGCTTCCGCTCGGTCGGCGCCGCGCAGCGGTTCCTGTCCGCGTTCAGCGGCACCTCACCCCACTTCCGGCCCTGCCGCCACCTGATGACCGCCACCGGCCACCGCGCCGAAATGACCGTCCGCTTCGCCGTCTGGGACCAGATCACCGGCGCCGCTGACCTGCCTGCCGAGGCCTGAACACCGGCCCGGAACCCGACCCGCACCACGTTCCGAAGCGCCGTCAGAGACCCAGGCACCCAACAACGTGACAGCACACCCGTACCGCAGAAGGCGGAGGGGCGGGCAGGGCTTGGCGTGTACGGGCGGTCCGGGGACAAGGAGAGAAGGAGAGAAGGAGAGAATGAGGCCATGGCGATGTGTAGGAAGTGCGGTGCGCAGAAGCGCCGTTGGCCTCGTGCCTGTTCTCGGTGTCCTTCCCGGTCGGACCGGGGGGATACGGCCGCGGACGCTGCCGAGCTGGCCGTGGAGACAGGACTGCTCGGGTGGGTCGGACGGGGAATCATGAGCGTTGTACGGCTGGTACTGCGCGCGGTCGACTGACCACCTCACGCAGACGTGCCCCGCCACCGAGCGCCTTGCCGCTGTTCATCCGCGTCGCCCGGCTGGCTGTCCGTGTGTCACTGCCGGGAAAGACCGCCCTGGTGGAGGCATGAAGCCTGGCTGTGACAGGTGACGCGGGCCGTTCACGGCGGGTTCAGGAGACCGCGCTGCTCGGCCACTGGGCGACAACCCTGGAAGTGTGCTCGGAGAAGCCGATGGGGTTGAGTTCTCCGGCTCGGGGGATGAGGCCGGTCTCGGGGCAGCCGTAGGCTTGCAGGAGCTCGTCGGTGAGGGAGGCTGCGGCCTGCAGGAGTCCGCGCTTGCGGTCGGCAAGGTCGTCCAGGAGGACGTCGGCACTTGCCGCGGCGTGCGGGTGGGACCCGCGTGTCAGCGGCCGTGGCCGACCTGTCGCCGGATCGATTCGGTCGACGCGGAAAGGTACGATGCCCGGCCGGTCGGGCTCGAAAACCCGCTCCTGGGATGGGTGCGCGGCCATGTCGGCAACCAGGGTGACGCTGGCCTGCTGTGCGAGACCGCTGGCGGCTGCCCGGTCGCGTGCATGGGCAGCCAGGAAGGGCAGCGCGCACAGCAGCGGGTACACGACATTGCCAGAGGGCGCCGTACGGGCTCTCTACAGCCCCGCATCCGTGAGCACGCCAGGCGCCAAGCTGCCACCAGCACCAGCACCAGCACCAGCACCAGCACCGGCATCGTGATCGACACCCGCGCCCGCTTTGGTACGCCCTTCGCACACCTCCCGGTAGCCGAGCCGCGGCAGATGCTCTTCCCAGACGGCCGGGGTGAGGACCCCGCCGGTGTGGTCGCAGACGTAGTCCGCGGCGCGGTCCGGGGCGAGCGTCCACACCCGGGCCGTCAAGTCGTAGCCGGCGGAGGCGATCGTGTCGCCCCGGGGGCCGAACGCGACGGTGGTGACGGTGTCGAGGTGGCCGGTGAGCTCCTGGCCGAAAGGTTCGGTGCGGGCCGGGTCGGACACGTCCCACAGGCGGACCGTGCGGTCGCCGCCGCCGGTCGCCAGTGTCTTCCCGTCCGGGGCGAAGGCCAGGGCTCTGACCGCCGCCCGGTGTCCGGTCAGCTCCTTGCCCGCCGGACGTGTGGAACCGCTCGGTTCCACGTCCCACAGCCGGACCGTACGGTCGTCGCTGCCCGTGGCCAGCGTCCTGCCGTCCGGGGCGAAGGCCACTGCGTGCACCGCCTGGTCGTGTCCGGTGAGTGCGGCGCCCGCGGGACGGGCCGAGGTCCCTCCGGGCACGTGCCACAGGCGGGCCGTGGCGTCCTCGGCGCCGGTGGCCAGCAGACGGCCGTCGCGCGAGAAGGCGACGGAGGTGACGGCGCCCGTGTGGCCGCGCAGCGGTGCGCCGAGCGTCGGGCGTGCGCGGTCCCGGCGCTGGACGTCCCACAGCCGCGCCGTGCCGTCCTCGCCTCCAGTGGCAAGCGTGCGGCTGCCCGGCGCGAACGCGACGGCGTTGACTGCGCCGTCGTGCGCGCGCACGGGTTCGCCGAGCGGGGCGGGACGGTCCGGCGTGGTGACGTCCCACAGACGTACGGTGCCGTCCGCGCTGCCGCTGACCACCGTACGGCTGTCCGGTGCGAACGCGACGGACAGCACCCGGTCCTCGTGGTCAAGCGTCCGCAGCAGCCGGCGGGGGCGGTCCGGGCGGCGTACGTCCCACAGGCGGACCAGTCCGTCATCGGTGCTGGCGGCGGCGAGCAGGCGGCCGTCGCGGCTGAAGGCGAGGGCGGTCACCGGGTTGGTGAAGTCGGTGAGGACGGTGGGGGGCCGGTGCCACAGCAGGACGCTACCCTCGGCGCCGGTGCTGGCGAGGGTGCGGCCGTCGGGGCTGAAGGCGAGCTCCCACACGGCCTCCGTGTGGCCGGTCAGCGGCTCCCCGAGCTGCTGCGGATAGGCGGGGTTGGCCACGTTCCACAGCAGCGGCGCGTCGTCCTCGCCCGCGCTCGCCAGGGTTTCGCCGTCGGGGCTGAACGCGACCGACATGACGGGGGCGGTGTGCCCGGTGAGCGGTTCGCCCAGGGACGTGACGTGGTCCGGGTCGGAGGCGTCCCACAGGCGTACGGTCTCGTCGAAGCCGGCGGTGGCCAGGGTGCGGCCGTCGGGGGAGAAGGCCAGGGTCCAGGCCGGGGCGGCGTGGGCGCGCAGGGGCCTGCCCAGCGGTGCGATGCCGTCGTCCGTGCCGTACCGCCACATCCGTACGGTGCCGTCGTAGCCCGCCGTCGCCAGCGTCCTGCCGTGCGGGGCGAACGCGACGGCTCGGACGCTGCGGTTGCGCGACTCGTCGGCCACGGCGGGCTTGCCGAGCGGCTCCGGGCGCGCCGGATCGGACACGTCCCACAGCCGCACGGTGCCGTCGTCACCGGCCGTGGCGAGGGTGCGGCCGTCGGGCGCGAAGGCGACGGTGACGACGTGCTGCTCGTCGTGGCTCGCCGGCGGCCTGCCCACGGCGCGCGGGCGCTTCCGGTCACGCAGGTCCCACAGGCGGACGGCGCCGCCCTCGCCGACGGCGGCCAGCAGGTCCCGGATTCCCGGTGCGAAGGCGACCGCGCCGACCCGGCTCGTGCCGAGGCGTAGGGGTTCGCCCAGGGTCCGGCCGTCGGTGCCCCACAGCCGGACGGTGCCGTCGTGGCCGCCGCTGGCAAGAGTGCGGCCGTCGGGTGCGAACGCCACGGAGCTGACGACACCGTCGTGACCGGGCAGCCGCGTGGCCAGCACCCGGCCCGCGTCCGAGGCCAGCCGAGTGAGCAGGTCCGGCGTGGAACGCATGCCGTACGCGGCGACGTCGAACCGCGCGGCCAGCCCGGCGTTCGTTTCGCGGACCCGGTCGGCCTCGGCGGTGAGCTGCCCGAAGACGGCCTGGTCCCGTTCGGCCTGCGCCGTGGCACGCGCCTGGAGGGCGACGACGGCGGTGCCGGTGGCGAGCAGGGCGAGCACGGCGAGTACGGCCACGACCGTGCGGCGTAAAAGCGCGGCACGGTGCCGACGGCGGAGGGAGGAGGTGAGGAAATGCCTCTCCAGGGGGGTGAGTTCGTCGTCGCCCGGGTCCGGCCGTGCCGTGTTGCGCGGGAAGGCGTCGAGGGCGGCACTCAGCCGCGAACCGGCGTACAGCGCGGCGTTCTCCTGCCCGAGGTCCCGCCAGGTGCGGGCGGCCTCGGAGAGCGCGCGGTGGACGCGCAGCCGGTCGCGTTCGGCGTCGATCCAGGCGCGCAGCCGGGGCCAGGCGGTGATGAGGGCCTCGTGGGCGAGGTCGGCGGTTCCGTCGTCGAAGGTGATGAGGCGGGCCCGGGCCAGACGCTCCAGCACCAGCCGAGTGTCGGCAGGGTCGCCGAAGTCGAGTTCCGCGTGATCGGTGGGGCGGCGGGTGTCGGGGGTCCCGTCCCCGGGCGCCACCAGGCGGAGCAAAATGCGCCGAGCCAACTCCGCTTGATCAGCGGTCAGTTTTTCGTAGACCTGTTCGGCGGTTCGTACGACGGCGCCGTGCAGTCCGCCAGCGGACTCGTACGCGGCCTCCGTCAGGGCGCGGCCGCTGCGGTGGCGCCAGGTCTCCAGCAGGGCGTGCGACATCAGCGGCAGTCCGCCGGGAGCGTCCTCGACCTCGTCCAGGAGCCGGTCGGTCAGGGAGCGTTCCACGATCAGGCCGGCCGCGGCGGCCGGGCGGACGATGGCCTCCCGCAGCTCGGCGCGGCTCATCGGCCCGACGAGCAGCGTGGCGTCCTGCAACGCAACGGTCAAAGAGGGGTGTTCGGCACAGCGGCCGAGGAAGTCGGCCCGCACCGCGATGACGACGCGCAGCCTGCTGCCGGCGTCGGTGGCGGCGACGAGACGGTCGATGAAGGCGTCCCGGACGGCGGGGTCGGCGCCGAGGGTGTACAGCTCCTCGAACTGGTCGACGATCAGCCAGGTGTCGGCGTCGGTGTCCGCTACTGGCTCCAGCCGGTCGGCGTGGGTGCGCAGCGGGTCCGCGCCGGGCGTGAGGATCCGCACGGCCGCCGGCGGCACGTCCTCGTCGGAGGCCGCCCGCAGCCGGGGGATCAGGCCGGCCCGCAGCAGTGAGGACTTACCGCTGCCGGAGGGGCCGAAGACGGCGGTGAAGCGGTGCTTGCGGTTCAGCTCGGTGAGCCGCTCCACGAGCTGGTCGCGGCCGAAGAAGAGTTCGGCGTCGCCCGGCTCGAAGCGGGTCAGGCCGCGGTAGGGCGGCCGGGCGGTCTCGGCGGCGGCGGTCCCGGCGGCCAGTTCGTCCCACGCCTCGCGCCAGCGCCGCTCCCACTCGACGATGTCACCGCCGCATGCCTTCACATAGGCGAGCGTCACCGCGCGGGTGGGCAGCTGCTTCCCGGCCGCCGCCTGAGACAGGGCGGTCACGCCGTAGCGCGACCGCCGGGCCATCTCCCGGTAGGTGGGTCTGCCGGCCGACTCGCGCAGCGCCCGCAGCCCGGCGGCGAACCGCTGCACCGGTCCGGCCCCCGGCAGCTTGCCCTCGGACCGACCCGGCCCCGCTTGTCCCGGCATGCTCCCACCCCCTCGTATGCCCCCTGACCACCGACGGTATCCCCGGATAGGACACGGGCGTTCACCCGATCCTCACACTTCCTCCGGGTCACCCGGTTCGGTTCGCGCCCCGGAATTGTTCGGTGCTGGTGAGGGGCCAGCCGAACAATCGCGGACGGCGGTCGAATGGCTCAAGGACGCGGCCCGGACGGGCCATGGCGGCGGTCCGAACCCTGCGAGGGGAGGGCTCGGGCCGCCCCCATCCGCACGCACCCGAGACAAGTTGAAGGAGAGCCATGGACGGACGACATCGCACCTGGCACCTCGCCGTGGGGCTGGGCGCGGCGGTACTCACGCTGACGCTCACGGCGACGACAGCGCCCGGCTCCGCGAGCACCGCGGCGCAGCGGCACGGCTGGGGCGATCCGCTTGCCGCCTGGTCGGACGAGTTCGACTACGGCTCCGGAGCCGATCCGGCCGTACCGGACCGCGCCAAGTGGCTCCTGGCGGGCGGCGGCCCGGCCGCGTGCTGGCCCGGCCACGCCGGCAACGGCCGCCGCTGCGACGCCAACACCCGCGTCGTCGGCGGAGTCCTGCGCATGACCGGCGAGGCGGACGGCGACACCGGCTGGCTCGCCTCGCGGTACGGCCAGAAGTACGGCAGGTGGGAGGCGCGCGTCCGCTCGCGGGCGACCGCGCCCGACAACGGCCGGACATACCACCCGCTGCTCGTGCTGTGGCCGGACTCGAACGTGCACCCCGAGGGCGGTGAGTACGACTACCTAGAGAACGGCGCGCCCGGTGAGAGTTGCGCCGAGGCGTTTTTGCACCACCCCCACCCCGAGGACGTCCCTGTGCAGCAGGAGCATGCCCGCAAGTGTGGCGTGGACCTGGCGCAGTGGCACAACATCGCCGTCGAGTGGACCTCTGACCACCTGCGCGGCTTCATCGACGGCGAGGAGTGGTTCCGCTTCTCCGGCGGCGCGGACGAGGACCGGGACTGCATCCAGTGCGCACCGTCCATGCACCAGACCATCCAACTCGACAACTTCCACGGGGACGGCCTGCAGAGCGCCGTCCACGAAGTGGACTGGGCGCGGGTCTACGACCTGCCGAACGACGAAAGCGCGAGGTGACGGCGGTGCCGGACTCCACGACGACCCGCATGCCGAAGTCCTTGGTCTTCGTCCTCCTCCTGGTCTGCGTGCACGCGATCGGAGCCGTCTTCGGCGGCTGGGCGATCCTCGACGAGGTTCAGAGCAAGCTGGAACACGGCCAGGACCCCTCGATGCCGATGGCCACGGCCCGGTTGCTGGCGCTGTTCTGCTGCGGGCTGGCGGCGCTCCACATCACCTGTGTCGCGATGGCGCGCGGGCGGCGCTCCTGGGTGCGTGTCGCGCTCATCGTGTGCCTGTCCATCGCGGTCTTCGGGACGGTCTTCGCCTTCCTCGGTTCGCTGACCGCCGGAGCACCGAGCCTTCCGGCGTTCCTGTTCGCGTTCGCGGACCTGGCGGCCCTGTGGACGGTGAGCGGCGAGACGGGCCGCCGGTACTTCTCGGCACACACGGAGGTGCGGATCTGATGAGGCATCCGGCGTACGAACCCCCGAGGCGCGTGCGGAGTCAGTGGTTCGGCGAAGGCGCGGATCTGGTCGGCCAGCACGGTCATCTCGGGACAGGCTCCGGTGAGCTGGTCGCGCGGGGCTCGACCGTGCTCGTCGAGGTGGTCGGGGCGGCAGGTGAGCGGGATGAGAGCGGATCACCGGCTTTACCATCCGGGGCCAGGAGCGTCGAAAGACCGATCTCGACGGGTAATTCAAATTTCGACGGTTGATTCGGGGCGACGTGCACAGCGGATGGGCCCCGGCACGGACGCGGATCGAGCGCTGGTGTAGCCGAGTTCGGGCCACACCTGGCCTTTACACCGCCTTGTGTACTCTGACATCAGGATGCCCCGGCTCATGGCTGCTCTTCCCGGACCTTCTGGAGAAGTACTGGTATCCGGGCCAAGTTTGTGCGTGCGCTGAATCCAAGCGCTGCGCCAGCACCGTGTGGAACCGATCTGCTGGATACGTCGCCACGGCGGCGTGCCAGATTCAATCCCCCTACCGCCCCGACCCGATTCCGTGTGCGACGTGACGTCGTCCGCGTGCGGGCCGGCACCGGGAAATGAGACATCATGCCGATCACTCGTCGTCTTTCGACGACGGCCTGTCCCCGCTCCGTTCGCGAACGACAGGACCGACGATGACCCCAGACACGACGCAACGCACCGGCGACACCGTCGCGCCGACTCGGGAACGCCGCGCAGGCAGTGACTTCTCGCGTCTGTCCAAGCAGATCAAGGACGCCGGACTGATGCGGCGTCGTCCCTTCTACTACGGCGTGCGCATGGCGCTGGTGACCGCGGCCTACGCGGTGGGCTGGCTGGCCTTCGTGACGATCGGCGACAGTTGGTGGACGCTGCTCGCCGCGGTGTTCCTCGCTGCGGTCTTCGGACAGGTCGCGCTCGTCGCCCACGATGTCGGTCACCGTCAGGTATTCCGGCGCAGCCGTTCGAGCGCGCTGATCGGGCGGCTCGCCGCCAACGTGGGGATCGGCATGGGGTACGGCTGGTGGCAGGACAAGCACTCCCGCCACCACGCGAACCCCAACCACGAAGAGCTCGACCCCGACGTGGCCCCTGACATCCTGGTCTGGAGTCAGGCCCAGGCCCGCAAGGCCACCGGCCTGCCCCGCCTGCTCGGCAGGGTGCAGGCGTACCTGTTCTTCCCGCTGCTGACGCTGGAGGGCTTCAACCTGCATGTCGCGGGGATGCGGGCGCTGGCGGACCGCTCCCTCAAGCAGCGCCGGATCGAAGGAACCCTTCTCGTCGCTCACTTCGTCCTGTACCTCGGCGCGCTGTTCCTCGTGGTGTCTCCGGGGAAGGCCGTGGTGTTCCTCCTCGTGCACCAGTGCCTGTTCGGGGTCTATCTGGGAGCCATCTTCGCCCCGAATCACAAGGGAATGCCGACGCTCACCGGCGGCGACCGGCCCGACTTCCTGCGCCGCCAGGTCCTCACTTCTCGCAACGTGCGCGGAAACTGGTTCACGGACGTGGTGCTGGGCGGACTGAACTACCAGATCGAGCACCACCTGTTCCCGAGCATGCCCTCGCCGAATCTGCGCAAGGCACAGCTCCTCGTGCAGCGATACTGCGACGAACTGGGCGTGGCCTACCTCCAGACCTCGCTCATCGCCTCCTACGGGCAGGCACTCAGGAGCCTGCACCGGGCAAGCAGTCCGCTACGGCAGCAGTCACGGCTCGTCTGACGGCCTGGGCACGCGTGGCGCGGCCGGCGATAGCGGTGGCCCACCGAGAGGCCAGCGCCTGCTCAAAGCGAAGGCGGTACGGTCATCGACGGCCGCGACATCGATGACGACCAGCCCGGGTTCCTCCAGGTGCATTTCGTTGATCGGCTCCATGTCCGGCACGAGGCGCTGAACGCTGTCAGGGTTCTCCGTCACACGGAACTTCACCCGGCCAGGGTGTCTCCCCATGCAGGGGCATCGGTGGTACGGCACCGACCGCGCCACCGCCAGCACAACGCCCCAGGTTATGGAGCCCTCCTCGCGACTGCTGTCCGTCGAACGCATAGCCCTGGGCCCGGGCTGTGTCGACGTTCAGCTGCCAGGCGGTGGCCGGCCGTGTCGGCAGGCGGCCGCTGGAAGGGCGCAGCGCGCGCTACGGAGGGCCCGGCGGATTACAGCAGCGCCGACTCCTGACACCGGCGACTGCCGGGGGCGGTTCCTACAAGTACGGCTGTGGTGGTATCCGTACGGGGCCCCCGCGCGGTGCCCGCGGCGCGCACCGACCTGCGTCAGCGGGCCTGAGCCCGCGGCATGGCCCGGGCAGCGTGAAACCGCCCGAAGCCGGGTTGCGACAGAGGTTGCACCTACTGTTGCGCCATCTGGTTGCGCTAGGGGTTACGCGACCCGGCGAGCCCTCCCCGTGTCTGTCCAGGTCATCATGTGGTTTCGGCGTGGTCGGGCCGCTGACATCCCCGTTGCGGACGCGGCCGCCGCGACCGTCGCCGCCGTCAGCGTGGCGGCGACGCCAGGCGGGGGCATCGGCGGGGGAGCGGGGACCACAAGGTGCTGTGAGCAGCTCGCCCCGCTGCCTTGCACATTTCAGGGATTTCCATGGCGGTCTTTGCCGCGGTTCAGGCGCGCCCTGATCAGCGCGGCGTCGTGGTCGAGGGCGGCACGGGATCGCTCCTGCCACCTGACCTCCAAGCGGAACCGGTCGTCCGCGGTGCGGGGGAAGACGTGCACGTGGAGGTGGAAGACCGTCTGATCGGCGGCTTCACCGTCGGCGAGGAATACGTTTACTCCCTCGCACGGCAGCCCCGAGCGCCGCAAAGCCTGCGCCAGCAGGTGGACGACGCGGAACAGATGGGCCATCAGGGCCTCATCGATGTCTTCCAGGCCTGCCGCGTGCTTCTTGGGGATGACGAGGAGGTCTCCAGGCGCAGCCGGGTGGATGTCCATGAAGGACAGGACCAGCTCGTCCTCGTACACGCGGCTGGCCGGCACCCGGCCGGAGACGATGCCGCAGAAGACACAGGCCGGATCCTCGGCGAATAGCTCCATGGACACAGCATGCGACAGCGGTCCGGGAGCCGCTCCCGGCCGGCCTGACCACGCGCCGCGCAGGCTTCTCGCCTCGGACCGCGCGCGAACTCGCCGCACGCATCTGGGACCGCACGCCCGGCACCGCACCCGCGCTCCGCATGGCCAACCAGATGGGCATGGTGTTTTCAGGGCTCGACTGCGAACCCCGCCGGCGGGAGCGGCTGCCGGGATCGAGGTCCCCACGCTCGTCGTCCACGGCGGCCGCGACCGGTTCCTCCCCGTCGGCAACGGTGGGGTGATCGCGCGCGAGATCTCCGGGGCGCGGCTGCTCGTCCTTGAGACGGCCGCCACGGCGATCCCCGATGCGGCGGTCGGCGAGGTCGCCGAGGCGATGCTCACGCTCGGGTAGGGGTCCGACGGCGCCGCCGGGTCAGCGCCTGCGGTCGAAGGGCGACCACCCCGCGCCCAGGCCCGCGAGGTGAAGGGCCAGCAGGGTGAGCCCCAGCAGCATGAGGTTGGTCGCGCTGAAGAAATCGTTGGTCCCGATGTCCGCCGCACTGATGATGAAGGCGATGAAGAAGAGGACCGCGGAGATGATCGCCAGCATGGTCGTCCCTCCCCGGGGAGGAGAAATATATTCTGCTGTCCGAATGCCCAGGATGCGCCGTTCCATACGACGGCAGGACGCCTCACCGCTGACGGAGGCGCTCAGGCCGCGGACGTGACCTCCGGACGGTGAGCGACCCGTGTTTTGGCTACGGCTGCTCGGGCTTCAGCGTCTGTTCCGCTCCCGGCGGCGCTCCCGGGAGCGGGAGGTGGGGGACGGGTTGGCCAGCCAGGGGCCGAGTGCCGACTGCGCGAGCCTGTGCTAGCCGGCCTCGATCAGGCGGGCACGCCCAGCGGCGTATAGGGGACGCCTGAGGAAGGCGGGGGGACGGACCAGCAGGGGGCCGGCTGCCGGGCCGGTCTCGTCCACGGGTTTGGGGTGTCTTGGGGTCCCGGCGGTGACGGATGCTCATGAGAGGTGACGTCGCCGCGAGCAGGTGGGAGTTGTGCTGGGGGTCCAGGCGCCGGGTGTCTGCCTCGCGCGCCGGGCGTGCGCCGGTTGCCGACGTGGGTGCTCGGGCGGAAGCTGAGTGAGCCCCCCCGTACTGAGTCGCTCTAGCGTGGGGGTCGTCTGTGCCCAGTGGTGTGGTGAAGTGGTTCGATCCTGGGCGGGGTTTGGGTGTCATCGTTCAGGACGGTGGTGGCTTCGATGTCGTCGTCTACCGTTCGGCGGTTCACGGTGACGCGGAGCGCGAGCTGGTTGCGGGCAAGCGGGTGTGTTTCGACGTCATTCAGGATGCCGCCGGTGTCCGGGCCGACAACGTCCGCCGTATGACTCCGGGGTGCTGTGTGCCGCCTGAGGGGCCGGGAGGTGACATGGCTGCGCAGAGACGAGCTGGGTGGCTTGCTGGGGCGGTCTTTGGGATCGATGGGGTTGATGCCTGTCCGTGCGGCATGCCGTTACGGGGGGCCGGCGCCGGGGACCGGCAGTTGCTGGTGGGGGAAAACGCTTGTCCGGGGCCTGCCGCCGTGTCGTGCGGGAGTGAGCTGGTGAGGGCGCTGTGGGCGGGGGTGGTCGTTGTGGCTGTTGTCACGATCGCTGCTTTTGCCCTGTCGGCCGTCGTGGCACCGTGAGTCGCCTGCAGGAGCCGGGCGGGGCCGTCCTGCCCGGTCGCGGTGGCTCCTTCCAGGGCCGCGGTAGCGCGTGCCACGGGCTTTGAGCCGGTCGGGCGGATTGGTTGAGGAGCCTGTCCGCCAGGCGGACCGAGCGGTGCCCTGGGCAGCTTCCTGAGCCATGGCGGCGGGCAGGCCGGCACCGGCGTCGCGTTGGCCAGCGAGCTGGGGCGGTTCGGCGCCGGAGGCCGGGCCATGTACGACCGTCCACTGCGAGCGGGTGGTCGGTGTGATCCGGCGCGAAGCCCTCGATCACGTCCTGGTGGGGAACGAATCCCACGCCCGCCAGGTCCTGCTCGGTCGGTCCATCGCGCTGAGGGTTGCGAACAGGCCTACGGTGCGCGGGCGGGCTGCTGCGGGCGGCTCCTGTGCAACCATCGCCTTCTCTGACGTGCGCGGGCGGCCGGGTGTCTGCGAGGCCTGAAGGCGCCGAGGGTTTGCTTTGTACCGGGTGTCAGTCGGCCTGCCGACCGGTTGCCGCGCGGGCCGCGCGGAGCAGGGCCGCGCCGGCCAGGAAAACGGCCAGGGCCGTGGTGGGCAGTCCGAGCGGGCCGTGGTCGGCCGGACCGGCGACGGCCACACCGAGCAGACCGAGCACGCAGGCGGCGTAGCCGACGGTGATCGCGGTGGCGCGCAATCGGGGCCGGCCGAGTGTTCTCGGTGTCCACCGCCTGCAGGAGGTCTCGGTAGCGCGCCGTGGACGGCGCCTCTCGACCCGGCCGAAGATCGCCACCAGCATGCCGAGCACGGTGAAGAGTAGGACCAGCCACGGCAGCTTCCACAGCAGCCACGCTCCTGTGTCTCCCGGGGGCTGGGGCAGTGGGAACAGGCCGGAGGCGTGCACGGCCACGGCGACGAGCACGAAGGCGCTCATGTGCCACAGCAGCACGGTCAGGATCACCGAGTTCACGGCGATCACGGCCATCCACGGCCCGAGCCGTTGCAGCCACCGCCGCGCCGCGTCGCGCAGCAGCAGCAGCAGCCCGAGCTGAGCCGTGGCCAACGCGAGCAGCGCGAGCGTCGGCGGCGAAAGGTTGCGGAACGACGTGCCGGGAATGTCGACCATGCTGACCGGGTACGGGCCGGCCGCCGTGAGCAGCACCGCCACCGCGGCACCGCCCACCAGCAACGGCACGGCCACCCCAGGCCGGACCGGTAGCGTCCCGTCCTGCCAGGCGAATCCGATCTGGTGCACCGCCAGCCAGGCGAACAGGTAGTTGCCCAACTGCAGCGTCGACGCGTCGAACGCCAGCCGTGCCACGTCCCCCGCGGCGAGCAGCCCCACCAGGACCAGCGGCACGGCCAGGCCCGCCCGCCGGTGCAGGCGGTACATCAACGGCGTCAGGAAGACCACCACGAGGTAGACGAGCAGGAACCACAGCGGGATCGAGGTCAGCCACACCGCCCGACCCACCTGAGCCGGATCGGCACCTGCCAGCCGGGCCATCAGTGCGGCGGCGGCGAGCGTCACCAGCAGCACGGTCGTCGGCCGTACCAGCCGGGTGCTGCGGTCGAGCAGCCAGTCCCCGAGGTCGCCGCCCCCGTGGGTGTGTGATGTCAGCGAGGCGGCGTTGGCGAACCCGCCCACCAGGAAGAACACCGGCATCACCTGGGCCAGCCAGGTGATCGGGCGGCCCCAGGGCAGCACTTCCAGGGCGCTGAAGCCGTCCAGGCCGCGTGCCCCGCCCGTGACTACGATGACCATCCAGTGACCGAGCACCACGATGAGGATGGCGAGCGCCCGCAGCAGGTCGACATAGCGTTCACGCCGTGCCGGTGTGCGTTCCGCGAGCTCCCGCAGGCCGGGCATGTGGCCATCCTACGGACGGAGCCCGGCGAAGACCGGCAACCACGCACCGGGCGGCCCGTCCCCTGCGCCCCCAAAAACGGACCCGCCGCCGGCGGAGCCAGCCGCTCTCCGTGTCCGCTGGTCGTCCACCGCCAAGGCGATCCGGTTCCTTCTCGGCGGGCACACAGCAGCCGACGTGAGGGCCTACGGGCCAAGTGGTTCTGGCGGACAGTGACAGCTGTCCGGTCCGGTGGCCGTCATGTCGATGTGCCTCATCTGGAACGCTGGCGCTCCCTTGCCGTCGCTGATGTCCGGGGTCAGGACGGCACCCGGGCCATGGCGCGTGGCCCGGCACCATGCCGGAAGGCGGTGTGGGCCTGGTGGGCCGGGGCGATGCCGTCAACTTCCTGCTTGATGCGCCGCAGCGGCTTCATCGGTTGGTGCGCAGGTCCGGACGTCGGCGTGCGTGATGCGGATCTTGGACTGCCCGTGCGGCAGCTTCTCCCAGTCCTGCATGAACCGCGCCCGCAGCCCGTACCTCTCGGCGAGGGTCACCAGGGTCTCCGTCCGGTAGTAGAAGTCCTCTCGCAGTACATGGTGTTCGCGCCCGGCGGTCCGGTCGAAGGTGAAGTCGAAGAACCCGCCCGGGGCCAGCACCCGCCCGACATGGGCCAGGCACTCCTCGATGACCGGCAGCGGCGAGTGGGAGAAGACGCTGTGGGCGTGCACGACGTCGAAGGAGGCGTCGGGGAGGAAGTCCAAGGTCAGGTCCCGCACCAGGGTCAGATGCGGCAGCTTGTCCTGGAGTCCTTCCTGCACAAGGGTCCGCTGCGCGGCGAGCAGGATGTCCGGCGAGATGTCGATGCCGTAGTAGTTCCCGGGCTCGAGGTGGCGGATGAACAGCCGTCCGGCGCGCAGGGCGCCGCAGCCGATGTCCAGCATCCGCTGGTCGGGCCGCAGCCCGTGCTCGTCCACCAGATAGGCGAACTGCATCCGCCCGATCCGCTCCCAGCTCTCCTTGGAGGGCGCGCCGCCGACCGCCGCCTCCACGCTGCGCGCCGCGTCGGAGGCCATCACCGCCCGGTAGTAGGCGACGTGGTCCCCCCGGTACCGGGCTCGCAGCCAGCTGTCGCGCGCCAGCCGTCGCACATGGCCCGGCACCCGGCCCGGGTGCCGGACCGCATAGCGCACCTGATGCAGCACAGACCCGCGATTCCTGGAAAGTTTTCCTGGTTTCATGGCCGCAGAGGATCGCATCGGATGCGCGCAGACACAGCTCCCACACGCCGACAGCCACACGGATGAGCCCTCCAAGAGGTGGCCCGTTGACGTCGAGGTCATCGGCCGCCGTCCGCTGACCGGCCTGGACGGGGTCCACCGCCTGCCGTTCACGCACAAACGACGCCAGCGAGGCGAGTCAGCACCTGGTTCACCCGGGCACTGCGACAGGCCACCATCGAGTAAGAAGGCGGGATGGGCGGCACGGACGCAGCCGGGGATCGGGGCGCACTCGCTTTCCACCAGCGTGACGGCCAGCCCTTCCCTGCTGCCCCATCGCGGGGCCAGCTGCCGGCGCCGTGGCCAGGAGCGGGACGCCGGAGCGGCCGCTGGCCTCACAACTGGGTGACGAACCAGGTAGCGGCTGTCAGCACGACGGCCACGGCCACCAGCAGCGCCACCGCGTACACAGCACGACGAGCCCAGGGATTCATGAGGGCCACCCTTCACGTGGCGAGACGCCCGGAGCGGCGCCTCTCCCGCCTCGTACACCCCCGCTCTTCCCCGTCCTCGAACCGGGGAAGCGGATAGTCACCGAACTGGACCGCGAGGCCAACGGGCCGATGTCCCAGCCCTTCACCCCGCCCGGCAGCAGTGCAGCATGACGCGGCTCATGGCCGGCCTCAAGGCCACGTGGAGGGCCGGGATGTTTCACCGACCGGCACGAGGCCCTCGAAGCCTGCGACGGCCTGCCCCTCCACCCCACCAACACCGAGCAGGAAGCCGTCGCGGCCAGGACCTGCGCCCGCAACGCCACCAGCAAGGAGGACCTGGTCCTCCCACCGCCGGGAACGCTTCGCCGTCCGCGTGTCGCCATCGGCGCCCACGTGGCCGGGGACAAAAGCGCTGGCTACGGGGCCAGGTGATCGGTGGCGCAGCATCGACGCCGTCACGTGGGCTGCGGCGGCGCACCGCCTCCCGTTCTCGTTGACATCGACATCCCCGAGCGGCGGGTGCCTTCCGCCGTCGTGAACAACTGCTGTCACGAGTCGTCGATAAAGCCAGTTTGGTGCTGTGGGTCATGGACCGTGTGGAGAACCGGCTGTCCGGGCCGTCCTCGGTCCCCCGCCACGCGCGTGGGCGGCGTCATCTGTGACTGGTTCCCGGCGGGGCGCCGGAAGTCAGGTTCCCGGCCGATGGCCGTATCGATCGAGCGGCGAAGGAAGCTGCCTGAAGCTGGGGCGGGGCCGGATCCGCTGGCTTTGGCCCCACCCTCAGGTCTCCCTGCGGTTCATTCGACCTGTAGCCGCGCTGGGCCGGCTGAGCTGCGGCTGTGCGGACTGCGCGCGAAGCGCTGAACTGCGCGGTGGTCGGGGTGCTGGCGGTGGTGGGCGGCCCAGCTTCGCGCAGTCCCGTGGGAGGTGCCTGCGGGCGCGCAGGATGTGTCCAGGCGAGGCGTTGGTCAGGCTGCCGGACGGGTGCCGACGGGCGGTCGCGGAGCAGGTCGGCCAGTGGTGCCGCGAGGACGGGGGAGGGCTCGTAGGAGGCGGATGAGTGCCGAGGGCCGGAGCAGTGGCGGCCGCGTTCAGGGCTTGGACGCGGATTACGAGTTGTAGGGTCGCGCATCATTGCCCCGGCCCATCACCCCATAAGACGTGTCAGGTAATGCAGTGTTGAGTGATCTGTGTGTTATCTTCTGTAACTGTCCGAGCGTTTCCGTGATTGGTTCCGGGCGTGGTGATTGATGTCCGCTGCTCCTTTCCCGGTTGCGGTGACCGGATTACGCCGAACGGGCTTCTGAGCTTCTCCGAGTTCTTCGTACGGCGTTGCGGAGGCCGGGTCCCACACCTTTGGTGCGGGACCCGGCCTCCGCTCTTTCCGCCCTGGCTGCCCTGATCAGGGCAGCCAGGGCCTGGTTTTTCTGTCTTCCGGCCTCAAATTCCTCCGTCACCCCGGATCTGTACTGGCTGTAATCCCCGTATGGCGTGTCGGGGAATGTGGCGTGATTGGCCTGCGTGTTATCTTCTGTAACTGTCCGGGCACGTTCCGTAACGGACGCGAGTGTGCGAAGAAATCGGAGAAGTGATGAGCAAGCTCAAGAAGGCCGTGGCTGTCGCGGTCATGGTCGGCGGCATGGCTCTCGGTGGCGGGATTGCCCACGCCGATGACGGCCACGACTACAAGTACGAGTACAAGTACGAGTACAAGTACAAGTACAAGTACGACAACAAGGACTACTTCTACCTCGGCAACCTGCAGGCCGTGGAGTGCGACCAGGACTTCAACGGCGGCGTGGCCTTTGCACCCGTTCAGGTCACGGGCACCGGCGACAACACCCAGGTGATCGGGAACTTCTGCGCGGTGGTCGGGCCTGACGGCGACTGATTCCGCGGCATTGTGATGAGGAGCCGGGCTTGCGCCTTCTGCGCAAGCCCGGCTCCTCACGTAGTCGCAGGGAAATCCGGCCGGCGCGGTGACGTGTAAGGGCTGTCCCGCAACTCTGAAGACCGCTTGCCGGTGTCCGGTTCAACCCGCTTGGCCGGGATCCCGGTGAGATCGCGAGACGGGGCGGAACCGGACAAGTCGATCCGGCTGTGGTGACCTACCAGCCTCTGCCCCGAGTTACGGGACAACGCTTAGGGGGAGCACGCCTGATCGAAAAGCGTTGTCGCTGATGATAGGCGTTGTTTTCCAGTGGCTGGTGTTTGGTTTTCAGTGCTGGAGCGCGCCTACTGACCTTCAAAGCGTGATGTCGTCATGCTGGTTTGGGCAGGCCGGTGCCGGTGAGGCAGCCGTCGAGGACGTCGTGTCGGTACTGGAGCTGGCGCAGGCCGCGCCGGACGGCGGTGAGCAGGTCGTCGGGGTCGGCGAAGGCTCGGTTGGCCGTGGTGGTGCGCCGCAGCACGGACCAGATGCCCTCGACCGGGATGAGGCCGGTGGCCTAGGGCGGCAGTTGGAAGACGGTGAGCCAGTCGCGGTCGGCGATGTAGCGGCGCATCCCGGCCGTCAGGTGGGTGTTCAAGTTGTCCCAGACCAATACGATCGGTCCGCCGAGTTGCCGGTGGGCGGCCTGGATCAGGTCGCGGTAGTCCTGCCAGGAGAAGCTTTTGCGTCCGTCGGGCCGGGCATCGGGGCAGGTCCGGTAGATCAGTCTCGAGGGTTCGCCGGCCTTGTGGCAGGCCAGGGCGGCAACCGATAAGCGGCGGCGGGAGCGGCCTCTGACACCGATCACGGGGGTGTGGCCGCGGCGGGACCAGGTGCGGGTGGTCGGCGGCGTCATCGAGAAACCGGGCTTCGTCCTCGAAGACGAGCCAGGCGTCGAGCGCCGCCACGGTTCTTCCACGCTCGGCCAGGTCTCCTTCACCCAGCCGGCCACCACGTTCTCGTCCCGCTCGATCGCGCGGCGGGCGGGGACCTGGCAGCTCCAGCCATGCCGCTTGAGCAGGGCTGCCACCTCTTGCACGGTGTAGCTCTTGTGGAACCGGCGCCCGATCAGCGTCTTGATCCGCGACAGGGTCCAGGCCTGGTCCGGCCAGCCGTGCGCCACCGGGCCCTTGAGCAGCTCACGCTCCAGCACGGCGAACAGGTCCTCGCTCAGCAGCGCCAGTGATGCCGGCCCCTTCGGGGCCAGGCTCCTCGGCCCACCGCGGGACCAGGCCTTGCCCCGGCGCTGCACCGACCGGACGCTGACACGCAGGTCGTGCGCGATCACCGTGTTCTCGTCGCCGTGCCGGAACCGCTCGGCCGCCTCCAACCGCAACTTCCCACGCAAGACCCGACGTTCCTCGGCCAAGCCACCGCCCTGGGCATACCTTACGTACTCGGGATACCGCAGGGATCATGAGCCCTCAGCCCTCCGCCACCACACTTTGAAGGTCAGTATGCCGAACAGGGAAGTGTCCGCACCCGTGCGCGCGTCAGCGGAGACAAAGCGGCCGACCGGCTCGTCGCGGCAGCGGTGGCTGGTCCTGGCCGTCGTGTCGGGCAGCTTATTGCTGTGCGGTATCGACCTCACCGTGCTGCACGTCGCCGTACCGAGCATGAGCCGGGACCTCCAGCCCAGCGCCGCACAGTTGCTGTGGATCGTCGACGTGTACTCGCTGGCGCTCGCCGCCCTGCTCGTGACCTGCGGAACACTGGGGGACCGCATCGGCCGGCGCCGTATGGTGCTGAGTGGCTTCCTCACCTTCGGCCTCGCCTCGGCGGCGTGCGCCTTCTCGACATCGACCGCCCAGCTCATCGCCGCACGCGCGGCACTCGGCGTCGCCGCGGCGATGATCATGGCCTCGACGGTGGCGATCATCAGAGTCGTGTTCACCGACGACCGCGAGCGGGCTCTCGCCATCGGGGTGTGGACCTCGGCCCACAGCGCGGGAGCGACGATCGGACCGCTGATCGGCGGACTGGTCGCCGAGCGGTGGGGCTGGAGCGCCGTCTTCCTGGTGAACGTCCCCGTCATCGTCGTCATCCTGACCGTCGGCGCCCGCGTCATCCCCGAGTCGAAGAACCCCGTCCCCCGCCGCTGGGACCTGACCAGCGTGGTGCTGTCCGTCACCGGCCTGGCGGGCGTGGTCTACGCCCTCAAGCAGGCCGGCGAACACGCAGGGGTCAACACCACGATCCTCGTCACGGCGGTCGGCGGGGCCCTACTGCTGTACGTCTTCGTACGCCGTCAGCGGCGCCTCGCGGAGCCGTTGCTGGACTTCTCGCTCTTCGGCGAACGCCGTTTCACCACCGCCACCCTCTGCGTCATCGGCTGCTTCGGCAGCTATGTCGCCCTGCTGTTCTTCCTCACCCAATGGCTGCAGCAGGTGGGCGGGTACTCTCCGCTCCTCGCCGGGCTCTCGCTGATGCCCCCGGCCGGCGCCAATGCCGTCGGTGCCATCACCGCGCCCCGGGCGGCGCGCCGGTGGGGCAACCGCCGCACGCTCACCGGAGCGCTGTCCCTCTTCGCCGCCGCGTACGCGGCCATCGCCGCCGTCGGCGACACCGCCCACTACGGCATGCTCCTGCCGCCGCTGCTCGCCGCGGGATACGGCGCCGGCATCGTCATGACGCTGGGCGCCGACTCCATCATGAGCGCCGCGCAGCCCGAGCGCTCCGGAGAGGCGGCCGCCATCCAGGAGACCTCCTTCGAACTGGGCGCGGGCCTCGGCGTGGCCATCCTCGGCACCGTCCTGGCCGTCGTCTACCGCACGAGCCTGCCCTCGGTGCCGGGCCTCGGGCCGGAGGAACGGGCGGCCGCCGGGGAGTCGTTCGCCGCGGCCGAGGACCTCCTGGCCCACCTGCCCTCCCCGACCGCGGACGCCGTGCTGGACGCGGCCCGCCAGGCGTACGACCGCGGCTTCACCGCCGTGGCGGTGATCGCGGCGGCCGGCCTGGTCGTCACCGCCCACCTGGCGGCCGTCCTGCTCCGCCCGCGCAAGGCGGGCAACGACTGACGGCTGGGCGTTGTCACGTTGCCTGGATGCCTGAATGCCTGACGACGCGTCGGGGCAGGCCGGGCTTGAAAGCCGGGCCTGTGGTCAGGCTGCGGTGGACCGGCCGGCAGCACCGGTGATCTCGTCCCAGACCGCGAAGCGGATGCTCATCTCGGCTCGGTACTGGTATGCGGGCATCAGATGACGGCAGGGCCGGAAACGGGGTGAGATGCCGCTGAACGCGGACAGGAACCGCTGTGCTCCGCCCACGGAGCGAAAAGCCTTCCATCGCCCGTTCGCACCGCCGCGTGGGCCGGTGGCGGTTCTCCGCCCGGTTGCTGAGGTACTTCGACTGCCGGTGCTCGACGCAGAGCCATGACCTCACGGCGGGCCGCGGCGTAGGAGCGGAACTTGTCGGTGACGACCAGCCGCGGCACCATGCGGGTCTTCTTCATCAACATGCGGAAGAAACGCCTGGCCGCCGCCTTGTCCCGGCGGTTCTGCACGGTCGACGAGACCGCCCGCGCCCTCGCCCCCGCCCAGCCGCTCCAGGGCACGGCACCGACCCGCTGGGCACCGGCGTTCACCGCGCCAGACGGGCAAGGGGGTACGGCGTCAGGTGGTCGCGGAGTTCACCTAGGGTCTTGCTCCAGCGGACCGCGGCCGGGGCTACCCGGCCGGACGCGTGAGCAGCTCCACCAGCGCGGCCCCGCGGCCGGTCAGCCGCTGGCGCACCTCACGGCCGTAGCGCTCCCGCTGGAGCAGACCGGCCGCCTTCAGATACTCGCAGTGGTAGGTGATGGTGCTGACCCCCGTGTTCAGCGCGCGGGCCAGCTCACTGACCGTCGCGGGGGGCTGCACCGAGCGGAGCACGCCCGCCTTGACCGGTCCCAGCAGCCGAGCGAGAGCGTCCTCACGCGCGGGCTGCCCTTCCGGTGGACCAAGACGCCTCAGCCCGGGCAGCGGATAGCTGAACCAGACCACGTCGTCGCGGTCGAGACTGTGCATCGAGGCGGCCGCACCGGAGACCACGGGAACCAGCACCAGCCGGCGGCCCGCGAGTTCGAAGACCTCCCTCGCGCACTGCGGCAGCTCAAGCGCCCCGTCCACATAACGCACTCGGGGACTCAGACCGGTCAGCACCGCGCCGAGGTTCCGGCTGACCACAGCGGAACCCACCCGCTCGGTCTCCTTGCCCAGCAGGGCGTCCGCCCGCGCCCACAACGGCTCCAGGCGCCGCCAGGCGGCGTCGGCCACCTCGTGGTACGCGGCGAGGAAACGCGCGGGGTCGTCCAGCACCCGCTGCCAGCTGTGGGGCACCGCGTCACCGAACTGCCCGCTCACCTCGGCCGCGAGGCCGTCCGGATCGGCCTCCCGCAGCTGGGACAGCACGGTCTCCATACGGGTGGCGCGCACGTCGCCGGCCAGCGCCAGTACGTCGGGCAGCCAGCCGTGTCCGGACCCGAACAGGGGGCGGATCACGTCGGCCGAGGCGGACAGGGCGGATTCGACGGTGCTCCGCCACCGCACCGGCACCCCGTGCCGCACACCTCCCAGCACCTCGTGCAGCACGGGGAACAGGGTGACGCCGGGGGTCCGGGCCACCTCCACGTGCACCTCGTCCAACGGACCCAGTAAGAGACGACTGCCGGTCAACAGAAACCCCCCTCGTGAAGATAAAGCGTCGTTCGTGCTCGGACCAGCACAACACCGTCCGGCCGGATACCGTTCCCCGGACGTCGGCTTCCGGCCACCGCGGCGGACGGCCGCGGCAACGTTTCGAGGATTCCCGAAAAGCTTGCACGGCGCCCCACCGCGGACGACGCTGGCCGCACGAGGGACACCGCCCGGCCCAGGGCCTCCCGGAACCCATCAGGGGGAATCAAAAAATGCACAGGACGAGTCCACGCCCGCCGACCAAGATCATGATCACGGCAGCGGTGGGCGTGATGGCCGCCGCCGGTATGGCGGCTCCGGCCTCCGCAGCAGAAGCCCCGCAGGCCGACCGGACGAACGTGAGCGCCGAGTTCGAGACGGTCACCACCTGGGTCCAGGGCAATGTGCGGATCGGGCCGTCGACGGGCTACCGCATCGCCTACACCGTCGCGGCGAACCAGAACCTCACCGCCGTGTGCTGGCTCGAGGGCGGCACGGTCTCCGCCAATGGCTACACCCACAACAAGTGGGTGTACCTCTCGGACGACAACTACATCTGGGGCGGCCTGCTCAAGGGCAACGAAGTGGGCAACGTCAGCTCCCGCTGCTGGTGACCCACCGGCCGCTCCCGCACCCACCGCGGGAGCGGCCGTCCCCGCTCCGCTGGCCGCTACCCCGCCGCCCGCAGCACCGCCTCCGCCACCCGCGCCACCGCCCGGTGCGCAGCGACAGGAACAGATTCGACTCGACCAGCTCCAGCCCCATCAACCGCGCCTCCCCGTCCTCCCCGCCCAGGAGGCCGACACGCGCGTACAGCGGCTCGCCGAGCCCGTCCGGCACGGCGTCCAAGACCGCCTGCGCGACCCGGAGTTCGGCATCGACGGGCTCCCAGACCTCCAGTCCCGGACGCGCGAGCTTGCACACGTCGTACGGCGTCCCGGACGCGAGCACAACACCCCTCCGGCTGGCGTGCAGCAGCCGCCCCCAGAAGAACTACAACGCCCCCCGAGGCATCGATGCCCGCCATGTACGGCTGCACCATCGCGGTGAACCTATGCCCAGCGCATGCCGATGGCGGACAGCTGTTCGATCCGCTCCGGCGACAGCATTGCGGCTCTGGATCTTTGATTCCCGACCCATGCCCCGAGCTTGATCTCTCGTTCCTCCTGGTCCCCGCCGCTCTTACCCTCGCCACTGCCGTCCCCGACATCGACGGCGATCCGTTCGACGTGCTTCCTCGGTACGCGAAGATGTCCTTCGCGCTCGTAGAACTGCTCAGCGGCGGCCAGGTTGAGGGCCCATTTGTCGGCTTGGCTGCGGCGCGGCTCCGGTTTCTCGTCCTCGGCCGCAGGCCTGATCCCGAGAATGTTTTCGCACATCCACTGCTGCACACCGGTGAGCTTGCCCCAGCCGAGCCGAACCGAGCGCACCCACCGACCGAGGTCTTCGCCCTGGCACACGACAGTGCCCGGCTCCACCGGCAGCACGCCGCCGGTCTCCAGGTGCAACCGGACCAGATGAAAGCACCGCTGCCACCCCACTGGCCAGACCGGACACCACGACGGGTCGATCTCCTCGAGCTGCTCGCGCCGTTCCTCCGGCAGCGCCCCCGCCGCCGACGTGACGGGCAGGCCCTCGGCCCGCCGCTGCTCGATCTCCTGCGCTTTCCGGGCGGCGGCCCGCTGGTTCTTCAGCCAGATACCCACCCGGCAGCCCTGGAACGTGGCGCCGGTCGGTGCCAGCAGGTGCCCGTGCTTGGCTGCCCACCCGCGGGCGGCGGCCAGTCCTTCTTCCCAGGCGACATCGTAGTGCGACCAGATCATGCCGAGCTTCTCCAGCTGCTCAACACGGCCGACGTCCATCTCCCCGCGGACGTAGAAGCGGCGAACGTCGGCGATCCATCGCCCAAGGGGAAACCAGGCGAGCGAGACCGGCCACCCCTCAGCTTTAGCCTCCTGGCCGTCGCGGCCTGGCACACGGTACGTGAACGGCACGCGCAGGTCGCCGTGCTCGCGGGCGTAGATGACGGCGGCCTCGATGCCACGCCGCCAGTGTTCGTGCTCGGGGTTGATCACGCGAAGGTTGATGAACGCGGCCAGTTGCGTCGGGTCACGCGGTGTGGAGAACTTCAGCAGGGCCCGGGCTGGCACTGACAGCCGACAGTCACTCCGATCGCTCCCCACCCCCTCACCTTCCTCGCTACCGCTACGACTCTGCACGCCTCGGACGCTGCTTCGCGCCTGCTGCTCGGCGAGTACTTCCACGACACGCGCATCGTGGGCACGGAGGGCCTCCAGCAGCCTGGCCAGTCCGCCGAACGCCCGTGAGGTGAGCATGCTGTCGGCTGTCTCGCCGGGACCGAGCAGAACGGGCACCACGAGGGAGGCGATCTTGCCCTCGCCGGGCTGCATCCGCAGCGCCCGGCCCACGGCCTGGACAAGATCGGGCATGGAGCCGCGTACGTCCGCAAAGTACACGGAGTCACAGTGGGATGTATCGACGCCTTCGCCGAGCACGCGAACGGACCCGAGGAACGTCTTCTCCACGACCGTGCCGTCAGCAGCGATTCCCCTGGAGAACTCGCCCAGGACACGCCGCCGGTGACCCGGCTTGTGCTCCCCGCACAACCAGTCGGCCCAGATCGTCATGGGATACAGCTCCGGCTCGGCGGCATGCAGCCGGCCGGCGACCTGGGGAAGGCCGGCAGCGAACGCCTCGGCCTCCTTCACCTGGTGGTGGAAGACCAGCGTCCTACGCAAACCCTCCTCCGCCGAGGCCTTCACCAGCGCCGCCTGCAGGGCCGCCAGGCGCGCCCCACGCACCTCATCCGAACGACCCTCCACACCCAGCAACTGTGCCGCCTGGAGCTGGGTGTCGGTGATGTCCAGGCACACCACCTGATACGGCGCGCAGATCCCCCGGTCGATCGCCTCGGACAACGTCAACGTATAGCAGCGCGCCCCGAACGGCCCCTCCGAATCGTCCTCCATCGAGGCCACCAACTCACCCTGCACGCCTGACACAGCCGCGGAATCGTCGTCGAGCTGCCACAACCGGGGCGTGGCGGTCATGTACAGACGCCGCAGTGCAGGAATGCGGGTGTTGTCGTGGACGACCGCCCACGGTCTGCCGATCCGGCCCGAAACCCGGTGCGCCTCGTCCACGACGATCAGCGACCACCCCGGAAGACCGGCGGCGTGCGCGCGTTCCAGAGTGCCGAGCCCGAGGGAGGCGTACGTGGCGAACACCGTGACATTGTCGAGCGGCCGCACCCAGTCGACCAGCTCGCCCACGTCCGTAGTGTTCGAAAAGGACGCCTCCCCACCCCGCAGGGACGACACCCCGATCATCGGGCCTGTACGACCTCCCGCGCGCCACGCGGCTTCCGTCTGGACGAGCAGATCCAAGGAGGGCACGAGGACCAGCACGCGGCCCGCGCGAAGCTCCTCAGCGCACCGGGTGGCCACCAAAGTCTTGCCCGAGCCGGTCGCCATGACCACCTGAGTACGCAGCCCCTGCCCCGGCACAGTAGATCTTGCAGGAAATTCGAACACCCGAAGTACCGCATCCACAGCTTCTCGCTGATGAGGACGGAGTTCCTTCACCATCACTTCAGTTCACCCTTTCCTGCAAGCCGGACGACAGCTCTCACACCAAGACACAACCAACTGACCACCTGAAAAAAGACTCTGGCCCAACAGCGTCTACACCGCGGCACCGGTCCCATACTCCGACGCTGGACACGGATGACCACCCTCAACCGAGTCACAGAACTCACGATGATGGAACTCCCTAACTCCAGAACCTATCGCAAGCACAAAATGAAGCAGACGTGCAGAGAATCAGCACAGACACCAGGGGTACTCCCCGCCCATCACTGTCCACCCTGCAGGAGAGAGACATGACACAGAAGACCGGAAACAACAAGGGCAACCGATTCTGCAAGGCGTGCGGCACGCCGGCCGAGGACGGCAAACTGTGCAACCACTGCAGCTCCGTCCTGGACCTCCCCGACAACGCAGGACTGATCGAGGACCAAGGCGCAGCAGTACGACGCGACTTCGAAGGGCGCACCCGGCAGTAAAAATGAGAGGCGACCGGAGGACGAACCCGATCAACCCGCTCCGTTGAATAGCCTGCACTGGGGTACACGGGCCGGCATGGCATCCAAGACTGATCGCGTCATGTCCTTGCGGGCCGTGCGGCAGCTGCGCCGGGTCCGCGCCTTCTACATCGGAGGCGTCCTGCTGTGGGCGGCATTGACCGCCTGGACGGGCTGGCAGTTGCCCGGCAGTCGGCAGATGTGGGTGTCCGCCCTCCTCCTGGCCGTCTTCAGCGGCCTCCTACTCGCGGCCTCCCTGTGGCTGCAGCGCCTCCAGGCCGCAGGCCCGCGACGTCCTGCGCACCACGCCGCATCACGGAGGGCGACTACACCACGTCGCGCGCATGCCTGACCCACCGCCGGCAAGGCAGCACCACCCGCCGACCCGGGTCTCGTCGTGTTTCTACGCCTCGACATCTGGCTGCAAGCCAGCCCTCCCTAGACCACCTCTGTGCATCTCTAAAGCCGGTGAGGCCGTCCGTTTTCGGCCCTCTCTCAAAGGCCGAGAGACAAGGGACGGACAGGGGGTAGCCGGATAGGTATGGATGGCACACGAATACGGCAGGGCCAGCGAAGCCCACAGGAAGCGCGCGCCCGGGGAACCATGGGAATCTGGCGGTGGGCCAGGTGGGTGGCGCTTGTCCTTGCGGTCAGCTGGTCGGTGAACTGGGTCAGCAGTCTCATCCAGGGCGAGCAGGGGCGGGATCTGTGGTGGCCTCTGGCCAGTACCGTCATCTGGGCAGGACTGACCGCGTACGGCTTTAGGACCCACCGCCGGATCAGGACAACGACCCTGCCGGCCCTCACCGGTCGCCCGTCTGCCTGACCACCCCGGCCGGCCCGTTCCCTGTCTCCTGCCGCCTTTCGGCACCCGGACCAAAACCCCCTCGTGGGCCAGGAGCCCGCACAAGCGGACGGGATCCGAGAAGGGAGCCTCGATGCAACGGCGTTCAAGTTCACGCACCCCGCCGTCATGGCCATGCCGGGCGCACGATGGAGGACCCGGCTCTATTGGCCGATGCTGTGTATAGCCCTCGGATTCCTGGCTTGGCGGGTGAACGAAGGCTCCAGCGGAGCGAGCATCGCCTTGTCCTTGTGCCATGCCCTGGTGTGGGTGTGTCTTCTACTGGCTAACCGGTCTGCTCGGCATGAACACTCACAGGCCTGACAGGAGCAGCACCAGGAACTGGTCCTGCTCCACGGTCGCGTCATGAGTCTTGGTACTCATACGTGACGGTCTTCCCGTACGTCACGCTGCCCCTGCCGTGACAGACCATCAGAAGGGCAGGCGTGATGAGTATGCGCAGGACTGTGGCAATGGCGATACTGGCGGTTTTCGGGTCGGCGGGAGCAGGGGCTGTACCGGCCGCGGCAGCTGGAAGCCTTCTCCCTCACCCCGGGCCTGAAGGTTTGGTGTGGGTGCAGGAGTGGAGGGGGGATGGCGGGGTCGCGTCTGGTGGGGCCTGGGAAGGACTGCCGACCGTGCTCACGGTGGCCTGTGATGGCGTAGGCAGTGTGGCGGTGACGATGGAATCGCGGCAGGCGCGGGTGGCCGAGTTCACGGTGGACTGTCCTGCCGACAGGGCAGGCGCGGGCTCGGTGACCATGGATTCGGGTGGCGTGCAGTCGGGTTCCTTCACCGTGGGCATTGATGCCTCGGACGAGAGCATCCGGTGGGCTCTGACAGTGACGAGCCCGAGTAGCCCCAACGCCTCGCTGCTGCTCGGGCCGAAGGCCCGTTGGCCGCCCCGCACAGCGGGGCCGGCCTTTGTGGCGCGCAGCGCCACCGGGTGGCTGAAGCGCAGCGGAAGCTACCCCGCGGGGGCCGCAGGGCCCCGCAGTCCCGGAAGCGCAGCGGACGGGACGTCACCTGCCTTGCGCAGCAAGGCAGGTGAGCGGGACGCGTAGCGTCCCGCAGGCGCTCACGCGGAGCGGGTCCCTCCGGGCTGCGCCCGGAGCAAGCGAACCCCCTTGCTGCGCGCGGGGGTTCGCTCACGCTCCGCGTGAG
>NZ_JBFATO010000026.1:0-104741 GCF_040678355.1 Streptomyces sp. NPDC052701 | reverse complement strand
CCCGCCTGGCTGCGCATCCTCGTCGCCGGCTGGCCCGCGCTGGCCTTCCTCGGCGGAACCCTCCTGGTCCACACCCCCGCCGACCCGGCCACCCCGGCGGTACGTTTCTGCTCAGCCCGCAGTGGGCCTGTGGTGCAGTCAGCCCTCCTCGTGGGAGGCCACCGCGCGGCGCGCGTCCGCGTCCAGCACGCCCCAGCTGATCAGCTGCTCGGTGAGGACCGAGGGCGACTGGTCGTAGATGACGGCGAGTGTGCGCAGGTCGTCCTGGCGGATCGAGAGCACCTTGCCGTTGTAGTCACCGCGCTGCGACTGGATGGTGGCGGCGTAGCGCTGCAGGGGACCCGCCTTCTCGGCCGGCACCGTGGCCAGCCGCTCCAGGTCCAGGACCAGCTTCGGCGGCGGCTCGGCCGCGCCCCCGGGGGTGGTGCCCGGAAGCAGCTCCTGCACGGGAACGCCGTAGAAATCCGCCAGCTCCGCGAGGCGCTGCACGGTCACGGCGCGGTCGCCGCGCTCGTACGAACCCACCACGACGGCCTTCCAGCGTCCCTGGGACTTCTCCTCGACACCGTGGAGGGAAAGGCCCTGCTGGGTGCGGATCGCCCGGAGCTTGGCCCCGAGCTGTTTGGCGTATTCGCTGGACATATAGCTCCCCGGCACTGTGTCGACGCGTCTGGCGTGGGTGCCAGGCCGCGCGGCTGGTAACTCACTGTGAGGTTACGCAGCGTTACTCTGTCGCGTCAAGCCGAATGGTCCGCACCGACTCTTCCGTGGTAACAGCGATGCGCTGGGCCATTCGGGTGAAATAAGAGTGTCAGGGGGGTGATCTGGGCGGCCGTACGGGCCTGCTACCGTAGATGGCGCAATCCCGACGTCCTTTAAGGTCCGTCCCGTGAGGCGGAGAAGGAGGTCCGTTTCATATGGACACGCAAGCGTCCGATGCGAGGCCCGTTCTCGAAGGCCCCGACATCGCGCGGGTGCTG
Organism: Streptomyces sp. NPDC052701; assembly: GCF_040678355.1. Lineage (NCBI taxonomy): Bacteria > Bacillati > Actinomycetota > Actinomycetes > Kitasatosporales > Streptomycetaceae > Streptomyces > Streptomyces sp. NPDC052701. The sequence goes on along the minus strand of NZ_JBFATO010000026.1, from coordinate 103,761 downwards.
ACCCGCATCGCCCACGAGATCGTCGAGCGCGCCAAGGGCGCCGACGACGTGGTGCTCCTCGGCATTCCGACCCGAGGCGTCTTCCTCGCCCAGCGGCTCGCCGTCAAGCTCGAGAAGATCACCGAGCGCAAGGTCCCGGTCGGCTCGCTCGACATCACCATGTACCGCGACGACCTGCGCATGCAGCCGCCGCGGGCGCTCGCCCGCACCGAGATCCCCGGTGACGGCATCGACGGCAAGCTGGTCGTCCTCGTCGACGACGTGCTCTTCTCCGGCCGTACCATCCGCGCCGCCCTCGACGCCCTGAACGACATCGGGCGCCCGCGCGCGGTGCAGCTCGCGGTCCTCGTCGACCGCGGCCACCGCGAACTGCCCATCCGCGCCGACTACGTCGGCAAGAACCTCCCCACGTCGCTGCGGGAGACGGTCAAGGTCCAGCTCGCCGAGGAGGACGGTCGCGACACCGTGCTGCTCGGCGTGAAGCAGACCGCCCAGTAGCAACCCGGGTGCGCGGCCGCCGCCGTGCGCCGGCCCGGTGTGCCCCGACGCGCTCCCGGTTGCCTGAAATCTCCCGAATGAACTGCCCTACGGAGCCTGACAGATGCAGCGTCATCTCATCTCGGCCGCCGACCTCACCCGCGACGACGCCGTCCTGATCCTCGACACCGCCGAGGAGATGGCCCGGGTGGCCGACCGGCCGATCAAGAAGCTGCCGACCCTGCGCGGCCGCACGATCGTCAACCTCTTCTTCGAGGACTCCACCCGCACCCGGATCTCCTTCGAGGCCGCCGAGAAGCGGCTGTCCGCGGACGTCATCAACTTCTCCGCCAAGGGTTCCAGCGTGTCCAAGGGCGAGTCCCTGAAGGACACCGCCCAGACGCTGGAGGCCATGGGCGTGGACGCCGTGGTCATCCGGCACGGCGCCTCCGGCGCCCCCTACCGGCTGGCGAACTCCGGCTGGATCGACGCCCACGTCGTCAACGCCGGCGACGGCACCCACCAGCACCCCACCCAGGCCCTGCTGGACGCCTTCACCATGCGCCGCCGGCTCGTCGGCCGCGACGCGGGGATCGGCCGGGACCTCGCCGGCAAGCGCATCACGATCGTCGGCGACGTGCTGCACAGCCGGGTCGCCCGCTCCAACGTCGACCTGCTGCACACCCTCGGCGCCGAGGTCACCCTCGTCGCCCCGCCCACCCTGCTGCCGGTCGGCATCGAGACCTGGCCCTGCGAGGTCTCCTACGACCTGGACAGCACGCTGCCCAAGTCCGACGCCGTGATGATGCTGCGCGTGCAGCGCGAGCGCATGAACGCCGCCTTCTTCCCGACCGAGCGCGAGTACTCGCGGCGCTACGGCCTGGACGGCGACCGCATGGCGCGGATGCCCGAGCACGCCATCGTGATGCACCCCGGTCCGATGGTCCGCGGCATGGAGATCACCGCCGAGGTCGCCGACTCCGACCGCTGCACCGTCGTCGAGCAGGTCGCCAACGGCGTCTCCATCCGGATGGCCGTGCTGTACCTGCTGCTGGGCGGAAACGAACCCGCCGCCACCCACCCCCGTACCACCGAGGAGAAGCAAGACCGATGAGCAAGATCCTGATCCGCGGTGCGAAGGTGCTCGGCGGCGAGCCGCAGGACGTGCTGATCGACGGCGAGACCATCGCCCGCGTCGGCACCGGTCTGGCGGCCGAGGGCGCCGAGGTCGTCGAGGCCGGCGGCAAGGTGCTGCTGCCGGGCCTGGTCGACCTGCACACCCACCTGCGTGAGCCCGGCCGCGAGGACTCCGAGACCGTGCTGACCGGCACGCGCGCGGCGGCCTCCGGCGGCTACACCGCCGTGTTCGCCATGGCCAACACCTTCCCGGTCGCCGACACCGCCGGCGTCGTCGAGCAGGTCTGGCGGCTCGGCCGGGAGCACGGCTACTGCGACGTGCGGCCCGTCGGCGCCGTCACCGTCGGCCTGGAGGGGCGGAACCTCGCCGAGCTGGGCGCCATGCACGAGTCGGCCGCCGGGGTGACCGTCTTCTCCGACGACGGCAAGTGCGTCCACGACGCCGTGATCATGCGGCGGGCCCTGGAGTACGTGAAGGCCTTCGACGGCGTCGTCGCGCAGCACGCGCAGGAGCCGCGGCTGACCGAGGGCGCCCAGATGAACGAGGGCGTCGTCTCCGCCGAGCTGGGGCTCGGGGGCTGGCCGGCGGTGGCCGAGGAGTCGATCATCGCCCGGGACGTCCTGCTCGCCGAGCACGTCGGCTCCCGCGTCCACATCTGCCACCTGTCGACCGCCGGGTCCGTGGAGATCGTCCGCTGGGCCAAGTCCCGCGGCATCCGGGTCACCGCCGAGGTCACCCCGCACCACCTGCTCCTCACCGACGAGCTGGTGCGCACGTACAACCCGGTCTACAAGGTGAACCCGCCGCTGCGCACCGAGCGCGACGTCATGGCGCTGCGCGAGGCGCTCGCCGACGGCACCATCGACATCGTCGCCACCGACCACGCCCCGCACCCGCACGAGGACAAGGACTGCGAGTGGGCCGCGGCCGCCATGGGCATGGTGGGCCTGGAGACCGCGTTGTCGGTGGTCCAGGAGACCATGGTCGACACGGGTCTGCTGGACTGGGCCGGCGTCGCCGACCGCATGTCCTTCAAGCCCGCGCGGATCGGACGGGCCACCGGGCACGGCCGTCCCGTCTCGGCAGGTGAGCCCGCCAACCTCACCCTCGTCGACACGGCATACCGTGGCCCTGTGGACCCCGCGGGCTTCGCCTCGCGCAGCCGCAACACCCCGTACGAGGGCCGCGAGCTGCCGGGCCGTGTCACGCACACGTGGCTGCGGGGCAAGGCCACGCTCGTCGACGGGAAGCTTACGTGACACCTGTAATCCTGCTGGCCGCCGAGAAGGAATCGGCCGAGGTCACCGACTGGGCCGCCCGCATCGGCTGGGTGGTCGGCCTCGCCCTCTTCGTCGCGCTCGTCTACTGGCTGATGCGCGAGGGCTGGAAGTGGCGCGGCACCCTCCAGGGCGACCTGCCCCCGCTCCCCGGCGCGCCGGACGACCCCGGCCCGGCGAAACTGACCCTGAGCGGCCGCTACCACGGCTCCACCACCGCCGGGCAGTGGCTGGACCGCATCGTGGCGCACGGCCTCGGCACCCGCAGCCGGGCCGACCTCACCCTGACGGACGCCGGACTGGACGTCGTACGCCCCGGCGCGAGCGACTTCTTCGTCCCCGCGGCCGCGCTGCGCGGGGCCCGGCTCGACAAGGGCATCGCCGGCAAGGTCCTCACCGAGGGCGGCCTGCTCGTGGTGACCTGGGCGCACGGCGACAAGCTGATCGACTCCGGCTTCCGCTCCGACCGGGCGGCCGAGCACAACGAGTGGGTCGACGCCATCAACTCCCTGACCAAGACCGACACGACGGAAGGCGCCGAACGATGACGACCTCCAGCCAGGGGACCGCTACGCGAAGGAAGGCGTCTCCCGCCGTACTCGTCCTGGAGGACGGCCGGATCTTCCGCGGCCGTGCCTACGGGGCCGTGGGGGAGACCTTCGGCGAGGCGGTCTTCTCCACCGGCATGACCGGCTACCAGGAAACCCTGACCGACCCGTCGTACCACCGCCAGGTCGTCGTCATGACCGCCCCGCACGTCGGCAACACCGGTGTCAACGACGAGGACATGGAGTCCGCGAAGATCTGGGTCTCCGGCTACGTGGTGCGCGACCCCGCGCGCGTGCCGTCCAGCTGGCGCTCCCGGCGCACGCTGGACGAGGAGCTGGCCGCCCAGGGCGTCGTCGGCATCAGCGGCATCGACACCCGCGCGCTCACCCGCCACCTGCGCGAGCGCGGCGCCATGCGCGTCGGCATCTTCAGCGGCGACGCCGTCCAGGACGACGCCGTGCTGCTGGCCCGCGTCCAGGAGGCTCCCCAGATGACGGGCGCCGACCTGTCCGCCGAGGTCGCCACCGCCGAGCCGTACGTCGTCCCCGCGATCGGCGAGAAGAAGTTCACCGTCGCCGCCGTCGACCTCGGCATCAAGGGCATGACCCCGCACCGCATGGCCGAGCGCGGCATCGAGGTGCACGTGCTCCCGGCGACCGCGACCGTGGAGGACGTGTACGCCGTGAACCCCGACGGCGTGTTCTTCTCCAACGGCCCCGGCGACCCCGCCACCGCCGACCACCCCGTCTCCGTCATGCGGGGCGTCCTGGAGCGCGGCACCCCGCTGTTCGGCATCTGCTTCGGCAACCAGATCCTGGGCCGCGCGCTCGGCTTCGGCACCTACAAGCTGAAGTACGGCCACCGCGGCATCAACCAGCCGGTGCAGGACCGCACGACCGGCAAGGTCGAGGTCACCGCGCACAACCACGGCTTCGCCGTCGACGCCCCGCTCGACCGGGTCTCCGAGACCCCCTTCGGCCGCGCCGAGGTCTCCCACGTCTGCCTCAACGACAACGTGGTGGAAGGGCTCCGGCTCCTCGACAAGCCGGCCTTCAGTGTCCAGTACCACCCCGAAGCGGCGGCCGGCCCGCACGACGCCGCCTACCTGTTCGACCGCTTCGTCTCCCTGATGGAGGGCCAGCGTGCCTAAGCGCACCGATATCCAGTCCGTCCTGGTCATCGGCTCCGGCCCGATCGTCATCGGCCAGGCCGCCGAGTTCGACTACTCCGGCACCCAGGCGTGCCGGGTCCTGAAGGCCGAGGGCCTGCGGGTCGTCCTGGTGAACTCCAACCCGGCGACGATCATGACCGACCCGGAGATCGCCGACGCCACCTACGTCGAGCCGATCACCCCGGAGTTCGTCGAGAGGATCATCGCCAAGGAGCGCCCGGACGCGCTGCTGCCCACCCTGGGCGGCCAGACGGCCCTGAACACCGCGATCTCCCTGCACGAGAACGGCGTGCTGGACAAGTACGGCGTCGAGCTGATCGGCGCCAACGTCGAGGCCATCCACAAGGGCGAGGACCGCGACCGGTTCAAGGAGGTCGTGGAGGAGGTCCGCAAGAAGATCGGGCACGGCGAGTCCGCCCGCTCGGTCATCTGCCACTCCATGGACGAGGTCCTCGCCGGCGTCGAGGAGCTCGGCGGCTACCCGGTCGTCGTCCGCCCCTCCTTCACCATGGGCGGCGCCGGCTCCGGCTTCGCCCACGACGAGGAGGAGCTGCGCCGCATCGCCGGCCAGGGGCTCACGCTCTCCCCGACCACCGAGGTGCTCCTGGAGGAGTCCATCCTCGGCTGGAAGGAGTACGAGCTGGAGCTGATGCGCGACAAGCACGACAACGTGGTGGTCGTCTGCTCCATCGAGAACTTCGACCCCATGGGCGTGCACACCGGCGACTCGATCACCGTGGCGCCCGCGATGACGCTGACCGACCGCGAGTACCAGATCCTGCGCGACATCGGCATCGCCGTGATCCGCGAGGTCGGCGTCGACACCGGCGGCTGCAACATCCAGTTCGCCGTGAACCCGGCCGACGGCCGCGTGATCGTCATCGAGATGAACCCGCGCGTGTCGCGCTCCTCGGCGCTCGCCTCCAAGGCGACCGGCTTCCCGATCGCCAAGATCGCCGCCAAGCTCGCCGTCGGCTACACCCTCGACGAGATCCCCAACGACATCACGCAGGAGACCCCGGCCTCCTTCGAGCCCACCCTCGACTACGTGGTCGTCAAGGCCCCGCGCTTCGCCTTCGAGAAGTTCCCGCAGGCCGACTCCACCCTCACCACCACGATGAAGTCGGTCGGCGAGGCCATGGCCATCGGCCGCAACTTCACCGAGGCCTTCCAGAAGGCGCTGCGCTCGCTGGAGAAGAAGGGCAGCCAGTTCACCTTCGTCGGCGAGACCGGCGACAAGGACGAGCTGCTGCGCGCGGCGGTCCGCCCGACCGACGGCCGGATCAACACCGTCATGCAGGCCATCCGCGCGGGCGCCACCCCCGAGGAGGTCTTCGAGTACACGAAGATCGACCCCTGGTTCGTCGACCAGCTCTTCCTGATCAAGGAGATCGCCGACGAGCTGGCCGAGGCGCCCGAGCTGACCCGCGAGCTGCTCGCCGAGGCCAAGCGGCACGGCTTCTCCGACCAGCAGATCGGCGAGATCCGCGGCCTGCGCGAGGACGTCGTCCGCGAGGTCCGGCACGCGCTCGGCATCCGCCCGGTCTACAAGACGGTCGACACCTGCGCCGCCGAGTTCGCCGCGAAGACGCCGTACTTCTACTCCTCCTACGACGAGGAGACCGAGGTCGCGTCCCGCGAGAAGCCCGCGGTGATCATCCTGGGCTCCGGCCCGAACCGCATCGGCCAGGGCATCGAGTTCGACTACTCCTGCGTCCACGCCTGCTTCGCGCTGAGGGACGCGGGCTACGAGACCGTGATGGTCAACTGCAACCCGGAGACCGTCTCCACGGACTACGACACCTCCGACCGGCTGTACTTCGAGCCGCTGACGCTGGAGGACGTGCTGGAGATCGTCCACGCCGAGCAGCAGGCCGGTCCCGTCGCGGGCGTCGTCGTCCAGCTCGGCGGCCAGACCCCGCTGGGCCTGTCGCAGGCCCTGAAGGACAACGGCGTGCCGATCGTCGGCACCTCCCCGGAGGCCATCCACGCCGCCGAGGACCGCGGCGCCTTCGGCCGCGTGCTCAAGGAGGCCGGCCTCCCGGCCCCCAAGCACGGCACCGCCACCACCTTCGCCGAGGCCAAGGCCATCGCCGACGAGATCGGCTACCCGGTGCTCGTGCGGCCCTCGTACGTCCTGGGCGGACGCGGCATGGAGATCGTGTACGACGAGGCCCGGCTGGAGTCGTACATCGCCGAGTCGACCGAGATCGGCCCCTCCCGGCCGGTGCTGGTCGACCGCTTCCTCGACGACGCGATCGAGATCGACGTCGACGCGCTGTACGACGGCGAGGAGCTGTACCTCGGCGGTGTGATGGAGCACATCGAGGAGGCCGGCATCCACTCCGGCGACTCGGCGTGCGCGCTGCCCCCGATCACGCTGGGCGGCTTCGACATCAAGCGGCTGCGGACCTCCACGGAGGCCATCGCGCGCGGTGTCGGGGTGCGCGGCCTGATCAACATCCAGTTCGCGCTGGCCGGCGACATCCTCTACGTGCTGGAGGCCAACCCGCGCGCCTCGCGCACCGTCCCCTTCACCTCGAAGGCGACCGCGGTGCCGCTGGCCAAGGCCGCCGCCCGGATCTCGCTGGGCGCGACCATCGCCGAACTGCGCGCGGAGGGCCTGCTGCCCAGGAACGGCGACGGCGGCGAGCTCCCGCTCGACGCGCCGATCTCCGTCAAGGAGGCCGTCATGCCGTGGTCGCGCTTCCGCGACATCCACGGCCGCGGCGTCGACACCGTCCTCGGCCCGGAGATGCGCTCCACCGGCGAGGTCATGGGCATCGACTCCGTCTTCGGCACGGCGTACGCCAAGTCGCAGGCGGGTGCCTACGGCCCGCTGCCCACCAAGGGCCGCGCCTTCATCTCGGTCGCCAACCGCGACAAGCGCTCGATGATCTTCCCGGCGCGCGAGCTGGTCGCCCACGGCTTCGAGCTGCTGGCCACCTCCGGCACGGCCGAGGTGCTCAAGCGCAACGGCATCAACGCCACGGTGGTGCGCAAGCAGTCCGAGGGCCCCGGCCCCAACGGGGAGAAGACCATCGTCCAGCTCATCCACGACGGCGAGGTCGACCTCATCGTCAACACCCCGTACGGCACCGGCGGCCGCCTGGACGGCTACGAGATCCGCACGGCGGCCGTGGCGCGCTCCGTGCCGTGCCTGACGACCGTCCAGGCGCTCGCGGCGGCGGTCCAGGGCATCGACGCCCTCAACCGCGGCGACGTGGGCGTGCGCTCGCTCCAGGAACACGCGGAATTCCTGACCGCGGCCCGCGACTAGCAGCCCCGAGGGGGACACCGGAAACGGTGTCCCCCTCTTCACGAGGACACCATGTACAAGACCTTCTTCCGTCTCGTCTTCCAGCGGATGGATCCGGAACGGGCCCACCACCTGGCCTTCCGCTGGATCCGCCTGGCCGTGCGCATCCCCGTGCTGCGCACCTTCGCCGCGGCCGTGCTGGCGCCCCGCTACAAGGAGCTGCGCACGGAGGCCTTCGGCCTGCGGATGCACGGCCCCTTCGGGCTCGCCGCCGGTTTCGACAAGAACGCCGCGGCCGTCGACGGCATGGCGATGCTCGGCTTCGACCACGTGGAGATCGGCACCGTGACCGGGGAGCCGCAGCCCGGCAACCCGCGCAAGCGGCTGTTCCGGCTGGTCGCCGACCGGGCGCTGATCAACCGGATGGGCTTCAACAACGAGGGGTCGCTGGCCGTCGCCGCCCGACTGGCCTCCCGGACGCCGGTCTTCCGGACCGTCGTGGGCGTGAACATCGGCAAGACCAAGGCGGTCCCGGAGGAGGCGGCCGTCGAGGACTACGTGAAGTCCGCCGAGCGGCTGGCGCCCCACGCCGACTACCTGGTGGTGAACGTGTCGTCGCCGAACACGCCGGGGCTGCGCGACCTCCAGGCCACCGAGGCACTGCGCCCGCTGCTGAGCGCCGTGCGCGAGGCCGCCGACCGGGCCGTCACCACGCGGCGCGTCCCGCTGCTGGTGAAGATCGCGCCCGACCTTGCCGACGAGGACGTCGACGCGGTCGCCGACCTGGCCGTGGAGCTCGGCCTGGACGGCATCATCGCCACCAACACCACCATCGCGCGCGAGGGCCTCGGCCTGCGGTCCGACCCCGCCCTGGTCGAGGAGACCGGCGGCCTCTCCGGGGCGCCCCTCAAGGCGCGCTCCCTGGAGGTCCTGCGCCGCCTGTACGCGCGCGTGGGCGACCGGATCACCCTGGTGGGCGTCGGGGGCGTGGAGAACGCCGAGGACGCCTGGCAGCGCATCCTGGCCGGTGCCACGCTGGTGCAGGGCTACAGCGCGTTCGTCTACGAGGGGCCCTTCTGGGCCCGCGCCATCCACAAGGGGCTCGCCGCACGGCTGCGCACGAGCCCGTACGCCACGCTCGCCGACGCGGTGGGCGCCGACGTGAGGAAGACGGCATGAGCGGACTCGAACCCTTCGGCGCGCGCCTGCGCCGGGCCATGGACGAGCGCGGCCCGCTGTGCGTCGGCATCGACCCGCACGCGTCCCTGCTCACGGAGTGGGGCCTGAACGACGACGTGGCGGGCCTGGAGCGGTTCAGCCGCACCGTCGTCGAGGCGGTCGCCGACCGGGTCGCCGTGCTCAAGCCGCAGAGCGCCTTCTTCGAGCGCTTCGGCTCGCGCGGCGTCGCCGTGCTGGAGAAGACGGTGGCCGAGGCGCGGGCCGCCGGAGCGCTGGTCGTGATGGACGCCAAGCGCGGCGACATCGGCTCGACCATGGCCGCGTACGCCGAGTCCTTCCTGCACAAGGACGCCCCGCTGTTCTCCGACGCGCTGACCGTCTCGCCGTACCTCGGCTACGGCTCGCTGAGCCCGGCCGTCGCGCTGGCCCGCGAGAGCGGCACCGGACTGTTCGTGCTGGCCCTGACCTCCAACCCGGAGGGGGGCGAGGTCCAGCACGCCGTCCGGGCCGACGGGCGGACCGTCGCGGCGACCGTGCTGGCGCACCTGGCCGCCGAGAACGCGGGGGAGGAGCCGCTGGGCTCCTTCGGCGCGGTGGTCGGCGCCACGCTCGGCGACCTGTCGTCCCACGACCTGGACACGGGCGGTCCGCTCCTGGCGCCCGGCATCGGCGCCCAGGGGGCCACGCCGGCCGACCTGCCCCAGGTCTTCGGGGCGGCCGTGCGCAACGTCGTGCCGAACGTCAGCCGGGGTGTGCTGCGCCACGGTCCCGACGTCGTCGCGCTGCGTGACGCCGCCGAACGCTTCGCGGAGGAGATCCGGCGCGCGGTGACGTCGGCCTGAGCGCGTTCCGGGTCCCTCGGGGAGGGGCTCGGGACCCACCCGAGCCTGGATACATTCTCAAATCGGGGGCATTATGTCCTCAATGTCCGTCCTGACGGAGGCTGACCTGGACTTTTCCGCTGTTCTCGCTGACTCTGGCGGAGATGGCCGCTAGTCTCCGACGAGAGTGAACGGGCAAGCGTGTTGCTCGTGGCTCCCCAGGTGTGGGGCGACTAGGTTCCTCACCGGTCCGTATCCGACAGTTCGACATCCGAGGTGACGTAGGCGTGGCTCTTCCGCCCCTTACCCCTGAACAGCGCGCAGCCGCGCTCGAAAAGGCCGCCGCGGCTCGCCGGGAGCGGGCCGAGGTCAAGAATCGACTCAAGCACTCCGGCGCCTCTCTTCACGAGGTCATCAAGCAGGGCCAGGAGAACGACGTCATCGGCAAGATGAAGGTCTCCGCCCTCCTTGAGTCCCTGCCGGGCGTGGGCAAGGTCCGCGCCAAGCAGATCATGGAGCGACTCGGCATCTCCGAGAGCCGTCGTGTGCGCGGCCTCGGTTCCAACCAGATCGCCTCCCTGGAGCGCGAGTTCGGCAGCACCGGCTCCTGAACCGGGTCCTCCGGCAGGAAAGTCCCGGGCACCCCGGGATTGCTGGAATAATCGCTGCATGAGTGAACGTCCGCGGCTGACCGTGCTCTCCGGCCCCTCGGGGGTCGGCAAGAGCACGGTCGTCGCCCATATGCGCAAGGAACACCCCGAGGTCTGGCTCTCGGTGTCGGCGACGACCCGCAAGCCCCGCCCCGGCGAGCAGCACGGAGTCCACTACTTCTTCGTCACCGACGACGAGATGGACAAGCTGATCGCCAACGGCGAGCTGCTGGAGTGGGCCGAGTTCGCCGGGAACCGCTACGGCACGCCGCGTGCGGCGGTGCTGGAGCGGCTGGAGTCCGGGGAACCGGTACTCCTCGAGATCGACCTCCAGGGTGCCCGTCTGGTCCGCGAGTCCATGCCCGAGGCCCAGCTGGTGTTCCTGGCCCCTCCCTCCTGGGAGGAGCTGGTGCGCAGGCTCACCGGCCGGGGCACCGAGTCGCCCGAGGTGATCGAGCGGCGGCTGGACGCGGCGAAGACCGAGCTGGCGGCCGAGCCGGAGTTCGACGTGACCCTGGTCAACACCTCCGTCGAGGACGTGGCGCGCGAGCTGCTAGCCTTGATGGACGTTGTGTGATCGAGACTGGTCGTCCTGCGGGACCGATCGTCCCGACCAGCCCGACTGATTCTTTCCCATCCATCGGAAGGTAGAGCGTGTCCTCTTCCATCTCCGCGCCCGAGGGCATCATCAACCCGCCGATCGACGAGCTCCTCGAGGCCACCGACTCGAAGTACAGCCTCGTGATCTACGCGGCCAAGCGGGCCCGCCAGATCAACGCGTACTACTCGCAGCTCGGCGAGGGTCTCCTCGAGTACGTCGGTCCGCTCGTCGACACCCACGTGCACGAGAAGCCGCTCTCGATCGCCCTGCGCGAGATCAACGCGGGGCTGCTGACCTCCGAGGCCGTCGAGGGCCCGGCGCAGTAAGTAATATCTTCAGCTCGCAGCTGACTTTTCCACAGGCCCGGCAGCACGACTGCCGGGCCTGTGGTGTCTCATGGGGGGGTGCGCCGCTCACGGCGCACACCAGCCGAGGTCCGGGGAGAGACGGTGGACAAGCCGAAGGTCGTTCTGGGGGTCAGCGGCGGCATCGCCGCGTACAAGGCCTGTGAGCTGCTGCGGCGGCTGACGGAGTCGGGACACGACGTCCGGGTCGTCCCCACCGCCTCCGCACTGCACTTCGTCGGCGCCGCCACCTGGTCCGCGCTCTCCGGCAACCCGGTCTCGACCGAGGTGTGGGACGACGTCCACGAGGTCCCGCACGTCCGCATCGGGCAGCACGCGGATCTGGTGGTCGTCGCCCCGGCCACGGCCGACATGCTCGCCAAGGCGGCCCACGGCCTCGCCGACGACCTGCTGACGAACACCCTCCTCACCGCCCGCTGCCCGGTCGTCTTCGCCCCCGCCATGCACACCGAGATGTGGGAGCACCCGGCCACCCAGGAGAACGTGGCGACCCTGCGCCGCCGCGGCGCGATCGTGGTCGAACCGGCCGTCGGCCGCCTGACCGGCGCCGACACCGGCAAGGGCCGCCTGCCCGACCCCGCCGAGATCTTCGAGGTCTGCCGCCGGGTGCTGGCCCGGGGCGCGACCGGGCCCGACCTCGCGGGGCGGCACGTCGTCGTCAGCGCCGGCGGGACCCGTGAGCCCCTCGACCCGGTCCGCTTCCTCGGCAACCGCTCCTCCGGCAAGCAGGGCTACGCCCTCGCCCGCACCGCCGCCGCCCGGGGCGCCCGCGTCACGCTGATCGCGGCCAACACCGCCCTGCCCGACCCGGCGGGCGTGGACGTCGTCCCCGTCGGGACGGCCGTGCAGCTGCGGGAGGCCGTGCTGAAGGCCGCCGCCGACGCCGACGCCGTCGTCATGGCCGCGGCCGTCGCGGACTTCCGTCCGGCCGCCTACGCGACCGGGAAGATCAAGAAGAAGGACGACCAGGACCCCGAGCCCATCGCGCTGGTGCGGAATCCGGACGTCCTCGCGGAGATCTCCGCCGACCGTGTGCGCCCCGGACAGGTGATCGTCGGCTTCGCCGCCGAGACCGACGACGTGCTCGCCAACGGCCGCGCCAAGCTGAAGCGCAAGGGCTGCGACCTGCTGGTGGTGAACGAGGTGGGGGAGCGCAAGACGTTCGGCTCCGAGGAGAACGAGGCCGTGGTGCTGGGCTCCGACGGCAGCGAGACCCCCGTGCCGCACGGACCCAAGGAGGCCCTGGCCGAAACCGTGTGGGACCTGGTGGCCGAGCGCCTGCGGTGAGAGGCGCACGCGTCCGACGGCCCTGCGAAACCTCGCCTCTCCCTGCGTGGCGCCTCTGGCCAAGGCCGCTCGGAATTGGGCAGAATGCCCGTGCCGCAGGTCACAGCGCTCCCGAGAGGCGAGACAGGGGACCCGCGGCCCAAGCGCGACCGATAAACTGTTCCACGGACGGCGCCGGGTGCAGCCCCCGCCGTCCGCCAATGATCAGCCAGCAGCCGCTGCAACCCCAGGGAGCGTTGTGTCCCGTCGCCTGTTCACCTCGGAGTCCGTGACCGAGGGTCACCCCGACAAGATCGCTGACCAGATCAGCGACACCATTCTCGACGCGCTGCTGCGCGAGGACCCGACCTCCCGGGTCGCCGTCGAGACGCTGATCACGACCGGCCTGGTGCACGTGGCCGGCGAGGTCACGACCAAGACCTACGCGGACATCGCGACCCTCGTCCGCAGCAAGATCCTCGAGATCGGCTACGACTCCTCCAAGAAGGGCTTCGACGGCGCCTCCTGCGGCGTGTCGGTGTCGATCGGCGCGCAGTCCCCGGACATCGCGCAGGGCGTGGACGCGGCGTACGAGGCCCGGGTCGAGGGCGACGACGACGAGCTGGACCGGCAGGGCGCCGGTGACCAGGGCCTGATGTTCGGCTACGCGACGGACGAGACGCCGACGCTGATGCCGCTGCCGATCTTCCTGGCGCACCGCCTGTCCAAGCGCCTGTCGGACGTGCGCAAGAACGGCACGATCCCCTACCTGCGCCCGGACGGCAAGACGCAGGTCACCATCGAGTACGACGGCGACAAGGCGGTCCGCCTGGACACGGTCGTGGTCTCCTCGCAGCACGCCAGCGACATCGACCTGGAGTCGCTCCTGGCACCCGACATCCGCGAGTTCGTCGTGGAGCCGGAGCTGAAGGCGCTGCTCGACGAGGGCATCAAGCTGGACACCGAGGGCTACCGCCTGCTGGTCAACCCCACCGGCCGCTTCGAGATCGGCGGCCCGATGGGCGACGCCGGCCTGACCGGCCGCAAGATCATCATCGACACCTACGGCGGCATGGCCCGCCACGGCGGCGGCGCGTTCTCCGGCAAGGACCCGTCCAAGGTGGACCGTTCGGCGGCGTACGCGATGCGCTGGGTGGCGAAGAACGTGGTGGCCGCGGGTCTGGCCTCGCGGTGCGAGGTGCAGGTGGCGTACGCGATCGGCAAGGCCGAGCCGGTGGGCCTGTTCGTGGAGACCTTCGGCACCCACAAGGTCGACATCGACCGCATCGAGAAGGCGATCGACGAGGTCTTCGACCTGCGTCCGGCCGCCATCATTCGCGACCTCGACCTGCTGCGCCCGATCTACGCCCAGACCGCCGCGTACGGCCACTTCGGCCGCGAGCTGCCCGACTTCACCTGGGAGCGCACCGACCGCGTGGACGCCCTGCGCAAGGCTGCGGGGCTGTAAGTCCCGCAGGAGCTCCCACGAGCGTGCGTCGTCGGGCCCGGCCGTCCCTCGGGGCGGCCGGGCCCGAGCGCGTCCGGAACCTCCGGGCAGACGGCTCGCGGTCGGCGCGACCGGGCCGTGGGCCGGTGATCTCCCGGTGCGCGGGCCCGCGGCACTCCGGTGGAGCGCGCCTCGCGTGTGCGGCCGGCGGTGCCGCCTGCCGCCGCCGTGATCCCGGGAGGACCGGCACCGGGTGCCCGGTGCCGGAGGGACGGGTGCTCCGGGACTCCAGGAGCCCCCGCGGGTCCGGATCCCGCCGCCGGCCGGGCGTACCCGGCGGCGTGGCCGAGCGGTCCGAGGCAGTGTGCGAGCCGTCGCCGACGAGGCTTCCGGGCGCCGCCGGTTGTCGGTGGCGTTTGGTAAGAATGCAAGCGTGAGCAGCGAGGACGGTCAGGCGGGCGGCGGCGCGGACAGTGCGGCGCCCGAGCAGCTCGCGCTCATCCGGGAGAGCGTGCGCAAGGCCAGGGCGCCGAAGGCCAAGCCCCGGACCTGGCGGGGCGCCGCGCTCGCCGGGGAACTGCCCGTTGCGCGGGTGCTGGTCGACAAGGGTGTGCTGCACCTGGACCGGTACTTCGACTACGCCGTCCCCGCGGAGATGGACGCCGACGCGCAGCCCGGCGTGCGCGTGCGCGTGCGGTTCGGTGCCGGGCGGCACCGGGTGCGGGAAGGGCGGCGCGAGGGCGGAGGGCTGATCGATGGGTTCCTCGTGGAGCGGCTCGCCGAGACCGACTACTCCGGGCCGCTGGCCGCGCTGGCCCAGGTCGTGTCGCCCGAGCGGGTGCTGAGCGAGGAACTGCTGGGGCTGGCCCGGGCCGTCGCCGACCGGTACGCGGGGAGCCTCGCCGACGTGCTGCAACTGGCCGTACCCCCGCGCAACGCCCGGGCGGAGCGGCGGCCCTCGCCCGCGCCGCTGCCGCCTCCGGACGCGCCCGCGCCGGGCACCTGGACGCGGTACGAGCACGGGGCCGCCTTCCTGGAGTCGCTGGCCTGCGGGGGCGCACCGCGAGCCGTGTGGAACGCGTTGCCGGGCCCCGAGTGGAGCGAGGAGCTCGCCCGGGCCCTCGCGGCGACCCTGGCCTCCGGGCGCGGCGCGCTCGCCGTGCTGCCCGACGGGCGGGCGGTCGCGCGGGTCGACGCCGCGCTGACCTCGCTGCTGGGGGAGGGACGGCACGCGGTGCTCACCGCCGACGCCGGGCCCGAGAAGCGGTACGCGCAGTGGCTGGCGGTGCGCCGGGGCGCCGTACGGGCCGTGATCGGGACGCGGGCCACGATGTTCGCGCCCGTGCGCGATCTCGGACTGGTCGCCGTCTGGGACGACGGGGACGACAGCCACAGCGAGCAGCACGCACCGCAGCCCCACGCCCGGGACGTGCTGCTGCTGCGGGCCGCGCAGGACAGGTGCGGCTTCCTGCTGGGCAGCCGGAGCTGCACGGTGGAGGCCGCGCAGCTCGTGGAGAGCGGATGGGCCCGGCCGCTCGTCGCCCCGCGGGAGCAGGTGCGGGCGGTCGCTCCGCTCGTGCGGACCGTGGGCGACGGGGACCTCGCACGGGACGAGGCGGCCCGGGCCGCCCGGCTGCCGACTCTCGCCTGGCAGGTCGTCAGGGACGGGCTGCGGCACGGACCCGTGCTGGTCCAGGTGCCGCGGCGGGGGTACGTGCCGCGGATGGCGTGCGCCGGCTGCCGGGCGCCCGCCCGCTGCCGGCACTGTTCCGGGCCGCTGGAGGCGCCGGACGGCGAGGCCCTGCGGTGCGGATGGTGCGGGCGCGAGGAGAGCGGCTGGCACTGCCCGGAGTGCGGGTCCTTCCGGCTGCGGGCCTCGGTGGTGGGGGCGCGGCGGACCGCCGAGGAACTGGGGCGGGCGTTCCCCGCCGTACCGGTGCGGACCTCGGGACGCGAGCATGTGCTCGACACGGTGCCGGGGACGCCGGCCCTGGTCGTGAGCACACCCGGGGCGGAGCCCGTCGCCGAGGGCGGATACGCGGCGGCACTGCTGCTGGACGGCTGGGCCATGCTCGGGCGGCCCGATCTGCGGGCGGGGGAGGACGCGCTGCGGCGGTGGATCGGCGCGGCCTCGCTCGTCCGGCCGCAGGGGGCGGGAGGGACCGTGGTCGTGGTCGCCGAGCCGACGCTCAGACCCGTGCAGGCGCTGGTGCGGTGGGACCCCGTCGGCCACGCGGTGCGGGAACTCGCCGAGCGGGCGGAGCTGGGCTTTCCGCCGGTGTCACGGATGGCGGCCGTGTCGGGGCCCGCGGAGGCCGTCGCCGACTTCCTCCGCGCCGTCGAACTGCCCGCGGGGGCCGAGGTGCTGGGGCCCGTGCCGCTGCCCGTCACCCGGCCCGGGCGGCCGCGGCGGCCGGGCGCGCCGCCTCCGGGGGAGCGCTGGGACCGGGCGCTGGTGCGGGTGCCGCCGGGACGGGGGGCCGCGCTGGCCGGTGCGCTGAAGGCCGCGCAGGCGGCGCGGACGGCCCGCGGCGGCGAGGCGGTCTGGGTGCGGATCGATCCGCCCGACATCGGGTGAGGCACGGGCCGTTCAGCCGTGTGCCCGTGCCCGTGCCCGTGCTCGTGCCCGTGTGCTCGCGCGCGTGCACCGGTGCGTGGTCCGGCCCGCGCATGCCGCTGCCCTCCCGGACGCGCCGGGAGGGCAGGAGGCGGGAGCCGCCGGACGGCGTCGTGTCAGCCGTTGCGCGGGCTGGGGAAGGCGGTCGGTCTCACCTCGTCGCGCAGGGCGGGGCTGCCCGCCGTCGGCTGCGTCGGCATCGAGCGGGCCGCGGGGACCGCCGGCACCGTGGAGATGCCGGTGCCCACGTTGACCGTGCGGGTGCCCGACGGCTCCGGCGCGCGCTCCGCCTCGGCGGCGGGCGCCTGGGCGGCGGCCCGGCGGGCGCCGTAACGGCGGTGGACCGCCTGCTTGGTGACTCCGAGCGCGGAGCCCACCGCGTCCCACGAGAAGCCGAGTGAGCGGTCGAAGTCCACGGCGGCCGTGACCAGGGTCTCGACGCTGTCCCGCAGTTCCTGGGCGAGACGCACCGTCGGGGCGGGGGCGCGTCCGTAGACGACGAAGCCCGTGGACGGGCCGGAGCGGCGCGGGCGGTAGACGTTGCCCAACTGGGCGGTGAGCGTACGCAGCGCGTCCACCTGCCGGCGGACCCGCTCGATGTCCCGCACCAGCAAGTGCAGGCTGGCCCGAGCCTGGGCGTCGTGAGTTGCGTGGTCGGCCATGAACAAGCCTCTCGAACCGGCGTTGAAAGGAATCGGGCCGCGATCGCGGCCCGCTGTGGTCAACTCTTCCTTGACCAACGCGGATGCGCTCCGCGGGTCACGGTGTGGGGGCGCGTGGGCATATGCGTGCGCCTGCGGGGGGCGCTGCCGGCTCGCCCCGGCTTCGCCGCTTCCGTCTCCCGCCCGCGCGCCGGTCCTCCCGGCGGGCCGGGAGGACCGGCTCTCCGGTGGGGCCCGTCCGCCGTCGACGGCTCTCCCGCCGCGGTGGCCCATAGACTTGGGCGTCGCCCGTCGTCAACCCCCGCCCGAGAGGCCCGAACCACCCCATGAAGCTCGTCTTCGCCGGTACCCCCGAGGTCGCCGTTCCCGCCCTGGACGCTCTTCTCGCCTCCGGGCGGCACGAGGTGGCCGCCGTCGTCACGCGGCCCGACGCGCCGGCCGGACGAGGGCGCAGGATGGTCGCGTCACCCGTCGCCGAGCGGGCGCAGGAGGCCGGGATCGAGGTGCTCAAGCCCGTCAGGCCGAGGGACCCGGAGTTCCTGGAGCGGCTGCGGGAGATCGGGCCCGACTGCTGCCCCGTCGTCGCCTACGGGGCCCTGCTGCCCAGGGCGGCCCTCGACATCCCCGCCCGCGGCTGGGTCAACCTGCACTTCTCGCTGCTGCCCGCCTGGCGCGGGGCGGCGCCCGTGCAGCACGCCATCATGGCCGGGGACGAGATCACGGGCGCCTCCACCTTCCTGATCGAGGAGGGGCTCGACTCCGGGCCCGTCTTCGGGACGGTCACCGAGGAGATCCGGCCCACCGACACCAGCGGCGACCTGCTCACCCGGCTCGCCCTCGCCGGCGCCGGGCTGCTCGCGGCGACCATGGACGGGATCGAGGACGGCACCCTGAAGGCCGTACCGCAGCCGGCCGAGGGCGTCAGCCTCGCCCCGAAGGTCACCGTCGAGGACGCGCACCTCGACTGGAGCGCCCCGGCCCTGCGCGTCGACCGGGTGGTGCGCGGCTGCACCCCGGCTCCCGGCGCCTGGACCACCTTCCGCGGCGAGCGGTTCAAGCTGCTCCAGGTCGCGCCCGTGCCCGGGCGGACGGACCTCGCCCCCGGACAGCTGCACGCCGGCAAGAACAACGTGTACGTCGGCACCGGCTCGTACGCCGTGGAGCTGCTGTGGGTGCAGGCCCAGGGCAAGAAGCCGATGAAGGCGGCCGACTGGGCGCGTGGCGTGCGGATCGCCGAGGACGAGCGGCTCGGGAGCTGAGCCCTCGCGGGGCCGCACCGCGCACCGGGCCTCCCGGCCGCGTACCGCCCCGCCCCGACGACGTAGGCTGGACAGCGCACTTCACCCCACACCCGGAGCACCTTTTCCGTGAGCGACCAGCCCCGTCGTCCCCGCAGACCCGGCAAGCCCTACCGCCGGCCCAAGAAGGACCCCGTCCGCATCCTCGCGTTCGAGGCCCTGCGGGCCGTGGACGAACGGGACGCCTACGCCAACCTCGTCCTGCCGCCGCTGCTGCGCAAGGCACGGGACAAGGGCGACTTCGACGCCCGGGACGCGGCGCTCGCGACCGAGCTGGTGTACGGGACGCTGCGCCGGCAGGGCACCTACGACGCGGTCGTCGCCGCCTGCGTCGACCGGCCGCTCGGCGAGGTCGACCCGCCCGTGCTCGACGTGCTCGGCCTCGGCGCCCACCAGCTCCTCGGGACGCGGATCCCGACGCACGCCGCCGTGTCCGCCACTGTCGAGCTGGCGCGGGTCGTGCTCGGCGACGGGCGGGCCAAGTTCGTCAACGCCGTGCTGCGCAAGGTCGCGCAGGACGACCTCGACGGGTGGCTGGAGCGGGTGGCGCCGCCCTACGACGAGGATCCCGAGGACCACCTCGCCGTCGTGCACTCGCACCCGCGGTGGATCGTCTCCGCCCTGTGGGACTCCCTCGGCGGCGGACGCGACGGCATCGAGGAGCTGCTGCGCGCCGACAACGAGCGGCCCGAGGTGACCCTGGTCGCCCGGCCCGGACGGGCCACGACCGACGAACTGCTCGGCGAGGAGGCCGCCGTGCCCGGACGCTGGTCGCCGTACGCCGTGCGGCTGGCCGAGGGCGGTGAGCCGGGCGCCGTCGCGGCCGTGCGGGACGGGCGCGCGGGCGTGCAGGACGAGGGCAGCCAGCTCGTCGCGCTGGCCCTGGCCAACGCGCCCCTGGACGGGCCCGACCGGCGCTGGCTGGACGGCTGCGCCGGACCGGGGGGCAAGGCCGCGCTGCTCGGCGCCCTCGCGGCCCGGCGGGGCGCCGTCCTCGTGGCGTCCGAGAAGCAGGTGCACCGGGCCGGACTCGTGGCCAGGGCGCTGGACGGCAACCCGGGGCCGTACCAGGTCATCGCCGCCGACGGGACGCGGCCGGCCTGGCGGCCCGGCAGCTTCGACCGGGTGCTGGTCGACGTGCCGTGCACCGGGCTCGGGGCGCTGCGCCGGCGCCCCGAGGCGCGCTGGCGGCGCCGCCCGGAGGACCTGGAAGGCTTCGCTCCGTTGCAGCGCGGGCTGCTGCGGACCGCTCTGGAGTCGGTGCGGGTCGGCGGGGTCGTCGGTTACGCGACCTGCTCGCCGCACCTCGCCGAGACCCGGGCCGTCGTCGCCGACGTGCTCAAGCAGTTCCCGCGGGCTGACCTGTTCGACGCCCGGCCGCTGCTGCCCGGCGTGCCGGATCTGGGCGACGGGCCCGACGTACAGCTGTGGCCGCATCTGCACGGGACCGACGCGATGTACCTGGCGCTCATCCGCCGGACCGGCTGACCCCGGCGCCGGGCGTCCGGCCGGCCTTTGCGCCGCCGTCCTCCCGGGCCAGCCGGTGCGGCCACCACACCTTCGGGCCGACGTCCAGGAACAGGGACGTGACCAGCACCGACCGCACGACGAAGGTGTCCAGGAGCACGCCGAGGGCGACCGCGAAGCCGATCTCGGCGAAGGCGACCATCGGGAGCGTGCCGAGCGCGGCGAAGGTGCCGGCCAGGACCAGGCCGGCGGAGGTGATGACCGCGCCCGTGGCGGCGAGGCCCGTGACCACGCCCGGGCGGGTGCCCCGGCGGCGGGCCTCCTCGTGGATGCGCGTGGTGAGGAAGATGTTGTAGTCGATGCCGAGGGCCACCAGGAAGACGAAGACGAACAGCGGGAAGTCCGTCGACTCGCCCGCGTAGCCGAAGACGTACCGGAACGCCAGCGCGCTGATGCCGAGCGCCGCGGTGAACGACAGGATCACCGTCCCGATCAGCAGCAGCGGGGCGATCAGGGCGCGCAGCAGCGCGCACAGGATCAGCAGGACGACCACCAGCACCAGCGGGATGATCAGCATGTTGTCGCGCGTGGTCGCCTTGTCCATGTCGAGCAGGGCCGCCGTGCCGCCGCCCACCTTGGCGTCGGCGCCGGGCACCGCGTGCACCGCGTCCCGGACCCGAAGCACGGTCTCCTTGGCGGCCTCGCTGTCCGCCGGGGCGGTCAGGGTCGCCTCGAACAGCACCCAGCCCTCGAAGGACGGTTTCGCGCCCGGCGGCGGGCCGAGGGACCCGGGGACGACGCCCCGGGTGGCGGCGACCGCGCGGCCCACCTGCCGGGCCTGCGCCTGGTTGCCGACGACGACCAGGGGGTCGCCGCTGCCCGCCGGGAAGTAGCGCCCGGACACCTCCTGCCCGGTGATCGAGTCGGGCTTCCCGGTGAACGCGTCCGCGTTGCCGATGCCCTCGGCGCGCAGCTGGACCAGGCCCAGCGAGCAGACGGCCAGGACCAGGGCCGTGACGCCCCAGACCAGGCGCGGGCGGCGGGCGATGCGGCGGCCGGTGCGGGCCCACAGGCCGCGTTCGGCCGGGTCGGGGTCGCCGAGGCGCGGGATCACCGGCCAGAAGATCCAGCGGCCGACGATCACCAGCAGCGCCGGGAACAGGGTCAGCATCGCCAGCAGGGCGACCGCGACGCCGATCGCGGCGACCGGGCCCAGGCCCCGGGTGGAGTTCATCTCGGCGGCCAGCAGCACCAGCATGCTCAGCACGACGGTCGCGCCGGAGGCCAGCACCGCCGGGCCCGCGCGGCGCAGCGCCAGGGCCATCGCCTCGTGCCGGTCCCGGTGGTGGCGCAGCTCCTCCCGGTAGCGGGCGACCAGCAGCAGGGCGTAGTCCGTGCCCGCGCCGAAGACCAGGACCGTCAGGATGCCGGCGCTCTGGCCGTTGACCGTCAGGCCCCCGTGCTCGGCCAGCAGGTAGATCAGGGCCTGGGCGGCGAACAGCGCGCAGACCACCGCCAGCAGCGGGACCAGCAGCAGGGTCGGACTGCGGTAGGTGATCAGCAGCATCACGATCACGACGGCCATCGCCGAGAACAGCAGCGTCGAGTCGATGCCCTCGAAGCCCTCCGCGAAGTCCGCGGACGTGCCGCCCGGCCCCGTGACGTGCACGGCCAGGCCGCCGCCGCCCGCGCCGACGTCGTCCCGGACGGAGCCGACGGCGGGCGCGATCCGCTCCCAGCCCTTCTCGTCCATCGTGATCGGAACGAAGACCTGCGCCGCGCGCGGGCCGGTCCGCCGGTCGAGGAGCGGGCCCCGGACCTCCGCGCCCCGCACGCCGTGCTCGCGCAACCGCCTCAGCTCCGCCACGTCCGCGGCGATCCGCGCCCGGTCCCGCTCCGTCAGACCGCTGTCACGGGCGTAGACGACGATCGCCGGGATCTGTCCGGGGCGGAAGTCCTCGGAGATCTCCAGGACCTGGGTGGACTCCGCCGACCCCGGCAGCCAGGACGCCGCGTCGTTGTCCTGCGCGTCGGTGAGCTTCTGGGCGAGGGGCGCGGCCAGGAAGAGCACCGCCAGCCACACCACCAGCACCAGCCACTTCGCGCGCCGCCCGCAGACCAGGCGGGCGGCCCCTTTCCCCGGTGTCATGGCCGCGCCCGAAGCCGCCGGACCGCCCCGTGCGGCGGGGACGGGAACACCCCGTGTGGCGGGGACGGGAATGCCCAGTACGGCGGGGACGGCAACGCCCCGTGCGGGACGCGGGGAGCCGCACGCCCGGCCGCGGACGGCCCGCGGCCCGCGGCGGACCGGTTCTCCCCGGCACCGATGCCGCTCACCCCCGCGGGGCATGGCAGTCTTGGGTCATGGCCGTGCAGATCAACCCCAGCATCCTGTCCGCCGACTTCGCGCGTCTCGCGGACGAGGCGAAGGCGGTGGAGGGAGCCGACTGGCTCCACGTCGACGTCATGGACAACCATTTCGTCCCCAACCTCACGCTCGGCGTGCCGGTCGTGGAGTCGCTCGCCCGTGCGACGGACACCCCGCTGGACTGCCATCTGATGATCGAGGCCCCCGACCGGTGGGCGCCCCAGTACGTGGAAGCGGGGGCCGGTTCCGTCACCTTCCACGTCGAGGCGGCCGCCGCACCGGTCCGGCTCGCCCGGGAGATCCGGGCCAAGGGCGCCCGCGCCTCCATGGCGCTCAAGCCCGCGACCCCCGTCGAGCCGTACGAGGACCTGCTCCCCGAGCTCGACATGCTGCTGATCATGACGGTCGAGCCGGGCTTCGGGGGGCAGGCCTTCCTCGACATCATGCTCCCGAAGATCCGCCGGACCCGCGAGTTGATCAGCAAGCACGGCCTGGAGCTGTGGCTCCAGGTCGACGGCGGGGTCTCGGCCTCCACCATCGAGCGGTGCGCCGAGGCCGGAGCCGACGTCTTCGTCGCCGGATCCGCCGTCTACGGCGCCTCCGACCCGGCCGAGGCGGTCCGTGCGCTGCGCACCCGGGCCGAGGCCGCCACCGCCCAGGCGTCCTGGGTGTGCGACCACTGAACCACCAGAACGTGAACGGCTCCCATCAGGGCTGATCGACGGCGCCGGATCTGCAAGGATGAACGGCGAATCCAGAGTGTGAACAGTAGTGAGGAGATCGCCGTGTCGGGTATGTCGGCGGGCCGGTCAGCCATGCGGATGGGACCCGCTGAGCTGGTCCAGGCGGCGGCCATGGCCCGCCGCTTCTACCTCGAGGGCAAGTCCAAGATCCAGATCGCCGAGGAGTTCGGCGTCAGCCGCTTCAAGGTGGCCCGGGTCCTGGAGACCGCCCTCGAACGGGACCTCGTGCGCATCGAGATCCGTGTCCCGGCCGAGCTGGACGCCGAGCGCTCCGACGCGCTGCGCGCCCGCTACGGCCTCAGGCACGCCGTCGTGGTGGAGTCCCCGGCCGAGGCCGAGGAGACACCCGACCCCGAGAACCTGGGAGAGGTGGCCGCCGACCTGCTCGGCGAACTGGTCAACGAGGGGGACGTGCTGGGCCTGGCCTGGGGCCGCTCCACCATCCACATGGCGGCGGCCCTGGACAAGCTGCCGCCCTGCACGGTGGTGCAGCTGACGGGCGTGTACGACGCCGGGACCGCCGAACGCGGCTCGGTGGAGGCGGTGCGCCGCGCCGCCCAGGTGTCGGGCGGGGACGCGCACCCCATCTACGCGCCGATGCTGCTGCCCGACGCGGCCACCGCGACGGCGCTGCGGCACCAGACCGGCATCGCCCGGGCCTTCGAGTACTTCGACAAGGTCACCGTCGCCTGCGTCTCCATCGGCTCCTGGGAGCCGGGCATCTCCACGGTGCACGACATGCTCAGCGACGAGGAGCGCGCGCACTACGCCTCCCTCGGCGTCGCCGCCGAGATGTCCGCGCACCTCTTCGACGCCGAGGGACGCCGGGTCGGCCGGGACCTGGGGGAGCGGTGCATCACCGTCAAGGCCGACCAGCTCCGCCGCATCCCCGAGGTCGTCGCGATCGCCGGCGGGCAGCGCAAGGGGCCCGCGATCGACGCCGTGCTGCGCTCCGGGCTCGTCACCAGCCTGGTGACGGACACCTCGGCCGCGGACTACCTGCTGACGGCCGGGCCGGCACCGAAACCGGCGCTCAACCGGGCCGACCCGGACGGGGTCTGACGGGTGGCCGGCAGGACGTACGGGGTGGCCGACGACCCGGCGGGCCGGGTCGTGGTCACCCTGGACCTCGGCGGGGTCACGGACGAGGCGGGCCTCATGGACCGCTGCGCCCGGGCCCTCGGCCTGCCCGAGTGGTTCGGCCGCAACTGGGACGCCCTGGCCGACTGCCTGTCCGACCCGTCCTTCTGGCCCGACGGATCCGTGGAGCGGGGACTGCTGGTCGTCGTCCGGGGCTGGCGGGCCTACGCGAAGGCGCGGCCCGAGGAGTGGCGGGTCGCGGAGGAGGTGTTCGCCGAGGCCACGGACCGCGGCGCGGGGCTCTTCGTGACCCTCGGCCCTGGAGGATCCTCCGAACAGGCCCCTGACCAGCCTGGATGATCCGCTGGGGGCCGCCCGGCCGCCCGGCGTGGGAGAATGAAGTACGTGCTCTTTCCCCCTGGCTGACCTGTCCGGGGGCCACCTTTGATCGACTGGGATGTGCAGCACGTGCGTTTCCTCAACGACATCCAGCCCGCCCACGACCTGACGTACGACGACGTCTTCATGGTGCCCAGCCGCTCCGCGGTCGGCTCGCGCCAGGACGTGGACCTCGGCTCGCCGGACGGCACGGGCACCACCATCCCGCTCGTCGTCGCCAACATGACCGCCGTCGCCGGGCGCCGGATGGCCGAGACCGTGGCCCGCCGCGGCGGTCTCGTGGTCATCCCGCAGGACATCCCGATCGACGTCGTCACCGACGTGATCTCCTGGGTGAAGAGCCGCCACCTGGTGCTCGACACGCCGATCGTCCTGGCCCCCCACCAGACCGTCGCCGACGCACTCGCCCTGCTGCCCAAGCGCGCCCACAACGCCGGTGTCGTCGTCGACGAGCACCACAGGCCGGTCGGCGTGGTCACCGACTCCGACCTGTCCGGCGTGGACCGCTTCACGCAGCTCGCCGAGGTCATGTCCCGCGACCTGCTGCTGATCGACGCGGACATGGACCCGCGCCAGGCCTTCAACACGCTCGACCACGCCAACCGGCGCTACGCGCCCGCGGTCGGCAAAGACGGCAC
Source organism: Streptomyces sp. NPDC052701 (assembly GCF_040678355.1). Lineage (NCBI taxonomy): Bacteria > Bacillati > Actinomycetota > Actinomycetes > Kitasatosporales > Streptomycetaceae > Streptomyces > Streptomyces sp. NPDC052701. The sequence goes on along the minus strand of NZ_JBFATO010000026.1, from coordinate 78,289 downwards.
GCTCGCCGGCATCCTGACCCGCAAGGGCGCCCTGCGCGCCACCCTGTACACGCCGGCCACCGACGCGCGGGGGCGGCTGCGCGTCGCCGCCGCCGTCGGCATCAACGGCGACGTCGCCGGCAAGGCCCGGCAGCTGCTGGACGCGGGTGTCGACACGCTCGTCGTCGACACCGCGCACGGCCACCAGGAGTCGATGCTCAGCGCCCTGAAGCTGGTGCGCGACCTCGACCCGCGGGTGCCGGTCGTCGCGGGCAACGTCGTCGCCGCCGCGGGCGTGCGCGACCTGATCGAGGCGGGCGCCGACATCGTCAAGGTCGGCGTCGGACCCGGCGCGATGTGCACCACCCGCATGATGACCGGTGTCGGCCGGCCGCAGTTCTCCGCGGTCCTGGAGTGCGCGGCCGAGGCGAGGAGGCACGGCAAGCACGTCTGGGCCGACGGCGGCGTCCGCCACCCGCGCGACGTGGCGATGGCGCTCGCGGCCGGTGCCTCCAACGTGATGATCGGTTCCTGGTTCGCGGGCACCCACGAGTCCCCGGGCGACCTCCAGCACGACGCGCAGGGGCGGCCGTACAAGGAGTCCTTCGGCATGGCGTCCGCGCGGGCCGTGCGCAACCGCACCTCGGAGGAGTCGGCCTACGACCGGGCCCGCAAGGCTCTGTTCGAGGAGGGCATCTCCACCTCGCGCATGTTCCTCGACCCGGCCCGCCCCGGCGTCGAGGACCTGATCGACTCGATCATCGCGGGCGTCCGCTCCTCCTGCACCTACGCCGGTGCGGCCTGTCTGGAGGAGTTCGCCGAGAAGGCCGTCGTCGGTATCCAGAGCGCCGCCGGCTACGCGGAGGGCAAGCCGCTGCACGCCAGCTGGAACTGACGCCCGCCGCCTCGCGAACGGCCCCCGGGTCTTCCCCCGGGGGCCGTTCCCGTGCCACCGCCTCCCGGCACGCGGACCGCCGTCCGCCGGGCCGCCGGCGCGGCGCCGCCCGGCCGGCGCGCCCGCTCCGCCGGAGCCGCGTCCCCCCATCCCCGCCGGGCCACGCGCCAGGAGGCCCGCGGAGCGCCCACCCCGCCGCCCGGCCGGGCGCGGGACCCGCCGGACACCCGCGCCGGCCAGGCCCGCGTGCAACGGTCGGCAGTCCCCGCGCAACGAACATCCACCCCGCGCCGAGGAACGCAATGATCTTGCGCCGATGCGCAAGGTTGCTGCATTACGGGGGCAACGCCGCGCTCATAGGGTTCTGCGCTGTACGTGGCGTGGCGGGGACCCCGCTCGGTGGGTTCCGGCTTTCCGCCGGGTCGCCGCCGGTCCCCGCCGCACCGACCGGCAGCGACGAAGGAGCCGCGCGTGCTCGACCAGGGCGCACCCCCGCAGGAAAGCACTCGGACAGGCCGGGCGGTCCCCGGCATCGGTGCGCGGCTGATGCGCCGCAAGCCCGTGGAACGCCTGGTCGCGGAGGGCGGCCAGGGTGAGGGAGGCAGCCTGAGGCGCTCCCTGGGGCTGTGGCAGCTCACCATGATCAGCATCGGCGCCACGCTCGGCACCGGCATCTTCGTGGTGCTCGGCGACGCCGTCCCGGAGGCCGGCCCCGCGGTCACCCTGGCGTTCGTCATCGCCGGTCTCACGGCCCTGTTCTCGGCCCTGTCGTACGCCGAACTGGCGGGCAGCATCCCGGTCGCCGGCTCCTCCTACTCGTATGCGTACGCAACGATGGGCGAGCTGGTCGCCTGGGTCTGCGGCTGGTGCCTGGTGCTGGAGTACGGCGTGTCGGTGGCCGCCGTCGCGGTCGGCTGGGGCGAGTACCTCAACGAACTGCTCGACGGCACGATCGGCGTCACCATCCCGGCGGCCCTGTCCTCGGCGCCCGGCGAGGGCGGCGTCGTCAACCTGCCCGCCCTGATCGTCGTGCTGCTGGCGATGGTGTTCCTGCTCGGCGGTGTCCGGGAGTCCGCCCGGGCCAACACGATCATGGTCGCGGTGAAGATCGCCGCGCTGGTGCTGTTCTGCGCGGTCGGCTTCACGGGCTTCAAGTCCGGCAACTACGCCGACTTCATGCCGCTCGGCATGGCCGGGGTCAGCGCCGCCGGTGCCACGCTGTTCTTCTCCTACATCGGATTCGACGCCGCCTCCACCGCCGGCGAGGAGGCCAAGGACCCCAAGAAGGACCTGCCGCGGGCGATCATGCTGTCGCTGATCATCGTGACCGCGCTGTACGTGCTCGTCGCGGGCGTCGCCGTCGGCGCCTGGCACTGGACGAAGTTCGAGGGCTCCGACGCCTCCCTCGCCGCGATCATGAACGACGTCAGCGGCCAGGGCTTCTGGGGCACCCTGCTCGCGCTCGGCGCGGTCATCTCCATCGCCAGCGTGGTGCTCACCGTGCTCTACGGCCAGACCCGCATCCTGTTCGCGATGTCCCGCGACGGCCTGGTGCCCAAGGCGCTCGGCAAGGTCCACCCGAAGACCGGCGCCCCCCGCCTCAACACCGTGATCGTCTCCCTGTTCTGCGGAGCGCTCGCCGCGCTGATCCCGCTCGGCAAGCTCGTCGACGCCACCAGCATCGGCACGCTCTTCGCCTTCGCCCTGGTCAACATCGCGGTCGTCGTGCTGCGCCGCCGGCGGCCGGAGCTGGAGCGCACGTTCAAGGTGCCGTTCGGCCCGGTGCTGCCGGTCCTGGGCTTCCTGTTCTGCGCGTACAACATGTTCAGCCTCGACACCGTGACCTGGGTGGTCTTCGGGTTCTGGATGGCCGCCGGACTCGTGTTCTACTTCGTGTACGGCTACCGCCGTTCCCGACTGGCACCATCCGAGAAGTGACCGACCCACTGTGCTGAACGATCTCGACGAACGCATCGTGCACGCCCTCGCCGAGGACGCCCGCCGCTCCTACGCGGACATCGGCCAGCTCGTCGGCCTGTCCGCGCCCGCCGTGAAACGGCGCGTGGACCGGCTGCGGGCCACCGGGGCCATCACCGGCTTCACCGTCCGCGTCGACCCGGCGGCCCTCGGCTGGGAGACCGAGGGGTTCGTCGAGATCTACTGCCGCAGCAACACCTCGCCGGAGACCATCCAGCGGGGCCTGGAGCGCTACCAGGAGGTCGTGGCCGCGTCCACCGTCACCGGGGACGCGGACGCGATCGCCCAGGTCTTCGCCTCCGACATGCGGCACTTCGAACGGGTCCTGGAGCGGATCGCCGGGGAGCCGTTCGTGGAACGGACCAAGTCCGTGCTCGTCCTGTCGCCGCTGCTGCGGCGCTTCTCCTCCGGGTCGCCCGCTTAATTCCCGGCGCTCTCCCGCCCGCCCGGTCTAGCATCGGTGCCATGACCTGGCGACATTGATCCCGCAGCCGTGCCTCCTCGCGGGGGCCGCCTCGGACGCCGTCCCCCCGGCGTCCGATCCGTCCCTGCGAGAAGGCCTCATGACACTCTCACCCACGCGTGTGCCGGCCACCGGTGTCCGGCGGCTGACGGCCACGCTGTACGGCTACGCGTTCCTCCACGACCTCGTCCTGCTCTACCCGGTGTACGCGCTGCTGTTCGCCGACACCGGTCTGTCGGTGTGGCAGATCTCCTCCCTCTTCGCCCTGTGGTCGGTCACCGGCCTGGTCCTCGAGGTGCCCTCCGGCGCCTGGGCCGACGCCGTCTCGCGCCGCCTGCTGCTGTGGCTCGGCCCGCTGCTCACCGCCGCCGCCTTCGCCCTGTGGGTGCTCCACCCCTCCTACCAGGCCTTCGCGCTCGGCTTCGTGCTGTGGGGCGCGGGGGAGGCGTTCGGCTCCGGCGCCCTGGAGGCGCTGGTCCACGACGAACTGGACCGGCTCGGCGCGGCCGGCCGGTACGCCCGCGTGATGGGCCGGGCCCGGGCGGCGGGCCTGCTGGGCGTGATGGCGGCGATGGGACTCGCCGGGCCGGTCCTCGAGCTGGGCGGTTACCCGGCCGTGGGCGCGGCCAGCGTGCTGACCTGCCTGCTGGCCGCCGCGGCGGCGACCCGGTTCCCCGAGCACCGCGGTGCCAGGGCCGGCGGCGAGGGCTGGGCCGCGACCCTGCGGGCCGGACTCGCCCGCGTCCGCACGGACCGGCCGGTGCGCGGGGCGCTCCTGCTCGTCCCGGCCGTGACCGCCGTGTGGGGCACGCTCGACGAGTACACCCCGCTGCTGGTCCGGGACACCGGCGTGTCCGACGAGACGGTCCCGTACCTGCTCCTGCTGATCTGGACGGGAGCCACGGTGGGCGGACTGCTCGCCGGAGCGGGCGAACGCCTCGGCACGACCGGACTCGCCGGGCTGCTCGCGCTGGCCGCACTGGCCCTGGCCGCGGGCGCGGCGGCGGGCACCCCGGCCGGCCTCGGGCTCGTCGCGCTCGCCTTCGGCGGCTTCCAGCTGGCGACCGTGCTCGCCGACGCCCGCCTGCAGCGGCGCCTGGACGACACCGGCAGGGCGACCCTGACCTCGGTGGCGGGCCTGGGCACCGGCCTGGCCACCGTCGTGGTGTACGGCTCGTACGCGGTGGCCGGGTCGGCCACCGCGCACGGCACCGCGTTCGCGTGGTTCGCGGTGCCCTACCTGGTGACGGCGCTGCTGCTGGCGGCCGGAGCCCGGGCTGCCAGGGGACGGCCCTGAAGCCGCCCGTGCCACGCTTCGCCTTCTCGGACGGCGCCGGGCCCACGCCCACGCACTCGGGCGGGTCCTTCGCGGCGGCCGGGGCGGCGGCCGAGGCCCGGCCGCGACCGAGCCGGTCCCGCCGGCCGACGCCGTGGACGGTGCTGCCGGCCCGCCCGCCCCTGGCGCCGGGCGGGTCGCAGGAGGTGACGGCCCCGAGGACGACGGCCGCCTCGCCGCCGGTGGGCAGGCCGCCGGCCCTGCCCCTCGTCCCGGCGCCCCTGCCCGCCATCGGGTCCTCCGTGTCCCGTCATCGGGTCCTCCGCGCCCCGCGCCCCGCGCCCCGCGGCGCGGGGCGCGGGGCGCGCGTCGAGGGAGAAGGCGATGCCGTCCCCGGCCGAGCGGTACGGCTTCGCGGTGCCGGTGAGCGCGGCGGCCTCGCGCCGCAGGGCGCGCAACGAATCGCCGCCCGGGCCCCGGCGGACGCAACGATTCGCCCGCCAGCGCGCAACGGCTCCTCCTTGTCCGGCCGAGCCCGCCGCCCGTACCGTCTATCTGGCCCCCGAACCCCCGCGTACCGATGAGGAACACGCATGCGCACCGCCCTGCTCCAGAGCTCCGGCCGCCCCGGATCCCCCGCCGAGAACCTCAAGGTCCTCGACGAGGCCGCGGGCCGGGCCGCCGCCGCGGGCGCCGGGCTGCTCGCCGCACCGGAGATGTTCCTGACCGGGTACGCGATCGGCGACGACATCGCCCGCCTCGCCGAACCCGCCGACGGCGACGCGGCCGACGCGATCGCCGAGACCGCCACGCGGCACGGCGTCGCGATCGCCTACGGCTACCCGGAGCGCGACGGCGAGACGGTGTACAACTCCGCCCAGCTGATCTCCGCCGACGGCACCCGCCTGGCGAACTACCGCAAGACGCACCTCTTCGGCTGCTTCGAGCGCGACCACTTCACCCCGGGCGACCAGCCGGTCGTCCAGGCTGAGCTGGGCGGCCTCACCGTCGGCCTGATGATCTGCTACGACGTCGAGTTCCCGGAGAACGTCCGCGCCCACGCCCTGGCCGGCACCGACCTGCTGCTGGTGCCGACCGCGCAGATGCACCCGTTCCAGTTCGTCGCCGAGTCCCTCGTGCCGGTGCGGGCCTTCGAGAACCAGATGTACGTCGCGTACGTCAACCGGGCCGGCGCGGAGGGCGAGTTCGAGTTCGTGGGGCTGTCCACCCTCGCCGGGCCCGACGGCATCGCCCGCACCCGGGCCGGCCGCGCCGAGGAACTGGTCGTCGCCGACGCCGACCCCGTCTTCCTCGCCGCGTCCCGCGAGGCCAACCCGTACCTGAGGGACCGGCGCCCCGGCCTGTACGGGTCCCTCGTCTGAATCTCCCCGCTCCCCCTCAGCTTTTCGTGCAAGGAGTCCGTACCCCATGACGTCCACGGTGCCCAACGCGGTCGAGCACGCAGACGAGCAGCAGCCGCCGATCACCATGTTCGGCCCGGACTTCCCGTACGCGTACGACGACTACCTCGCCCACCCGGCCGGTCTCGGGCAGATCCCCGCGACCGAGCACGGCACCGAGGTCGCGGTCATCGGCGGCGGCCTGTCCGGCATCGTCGCCGCGTACGAGCTGATGAAGATGGGCCTCAAGCCCGTCGTGTACGAGGCCGACCAGATCGGCGGCCGGCTGCGCACCGTCGGCTTCGAGGGCTGCGACCCCTCGCTCACCGCCGAGATGGGCGCGATGCGCTTCCCGCCGTCCTCCACGGCGCTCCAGCACTACATCGACCTGGTCGGCCTGGAGACCAGGCCGTTCCCCAACCCCCTCGCGGAGGCCACGCCCTCGACGGTCGTCGACCTCAAGGGCGAGTCGCACTACGCCAAGACCATCGACGACCTGCCGCAGGTCTACCGGGACGTCGCCGACGCCTGGAACAGGTGCCTCGAAGAGGGCGCCGACTTCTCCGACATGAACCGCGCCCTGCGCGAGCGGGACGTCCCGCGCATCCGCGCGATCTGGTCCAGGCTCGTCGAGAAGCTCGACAACCAGACCTTCTACGGCTTCCTGTGCGACTCCGAGGCGTTCAAGTCCTTCCGGCACCGCGAGATCTTCGGCCAGGTCGGCTTCGGCACCGGCGGCTGGGACACCGACTTCCCCAACTCGATCCTGGAGATCCTGCGGGTCGTCTACACCGAGGCCGACGACCACCACCGCGGCATCGTCGGCGGCTCCCAGCAGCTGCCGCTGCGGCTGTGGGAGCGCGAGCCGGAGAAGATCGTCCACTGGCCGTACGGGACCTCGCTGAAGTCGCTGCACGTGAACGGCGAGCCGCGACCGGCCGTGACCCGGCTGCACCGCGCCGCGGGCAACCAGATCACCGTCACCGATGCGGGCGGCGACATCCGCACCTACCGGGCGGCCGTCTTCACCGCCCAGTCCTGGATGCTGCTGTCCAAGATCCAGTGCGACGACTCGCTCTTCCCGATCGACCACTGGACGGCGATCGAGCGCACCCACTACATGGAAAGCTCCAAGCTCTTCGTCCCCGTCGACCGGCCGTTCTGGCTCGACAAGGACGAGGAGACCGGCCGGGACGTCATGTCGATGACGCTCACCGACCGCATGACCCGCGGCACCTACCTCCTGGACAACGGCCCGGACAAGCCGGCCGTCATCTGCCTGTCCTACACCTGGTGCGACGACAGCCTGAAGTGGCTGCCGCTGTCTGCGAACGAGCGGATGGAGGTCATGCTGAAGTCGCTCGGCGAGATCTACCCGAAGGTCGACATCCGGAAGCACATCATCGGCAACCCGGTGACCGTCTCCTGGGAGAACGAGCCCTACTTCATGGGCGCGTTCAAGGCCAACCTGCCGGGCCACTACCGTTACCAGCGGCGCCTGTTCACGCACTTCATGCAGGACCGGCTGCCCGAGGACAAGCGGGGCATCTTCCTCGCCGGCGACGACATCTCCTGGACGGCCGGCTGGGCCGAGGGCGCCGTGCAGACCGCGCTCAACGCGGTCTGGGGCGTCATGCACCACTTCGGCGGGGAGACCGACCCGGCCAACCCGGGCCCCGGTGACGTGTACGACGAGATCGCGCCGGTGGAACTCCCCGAGGACTGAGCGGGGTCCGGACCCCGGCCGCCCGCGCCCTGCCGTACACCGGCGCGGCGACGCCGCCCCGGGAGGGCCGGCGGTCCGGGCCGGCACGGGCCCGCCGCGGGTCCCCGGCGCCGTCGTGGCTCCCGGCGCCGTCGTGGCTCCCGGGGCCCCGGCGGATCAGTCCGGCAGCGGGGTGAGCAGCATGCGCCCCGCCAGGCCCACCGCCGCGTCCAGGTGCGCGGTGAACTCCCCGGCCACGTCCGGCATCCCGCGCAGCGCCCACAGCGCCCGGGCCGCCGTCCAGGCGGCGCCCCGGGCACGCTCCAGGCTCCACGCGCCGAGCAGGTGCGTCAGCGGATCGGCGACCCGCAGGAGGTCGAGCCCCGGCATCAGCTCCTCGCGGATGCGCTCCTCCAGCGAGACGAGGAGATCGCCCACGCGGTCGAACTCGTCCTCCAGAGCCGCTGGTTCGCAGCCGAGCGTACGGCAGGCGTCCACGACGGCGAGCGCGAGGTCGTGGCCGATGTGCGCGTTGATGCCCGCCAGCGCGGACTGCAGCGGACGTACCCCGGGATGGCGGCGGAACCGGAACAGCGGCCGCCAGCAGGCCGGCAAAGGCCGCTCGTCCACCGCCGCGTCGACCGCGGCCAGGTAGCGCTCCGCGAACCGCACGTCCAGCGTGACCGCCGCCCCCGGGTCCGCGAACCCGCCGGTGTCGACGCACCGGTCCACCGCCTCGGTGACGGCGAGGTAGACGCGGTTGAACACCGCCAGGCCGTCCCGGGCGGGAAGGGCCGCGTCGAGGGCGCGCATACGGGCGATGACGGCGTCGACGGCCGTGTCGACGGGGGTGCTGATTTGTTCGCATCGCGCCATGGGGGCAGGGTCGCAGCTCTAGGCTGGCCGGACAGGCGGCGGGCCCGGTGCTTCCCCGGAACGGGGGAACGCGCCCGCCGCGGGGGACGGGGGCCGCGGGGGAGCGGCCACGGCACAGGGGGAGCGACAGCGTGGCAGGCGAACGTGCCCGGCGCCTGGCCGCCCGCCGGGCCGAGCGCAGGCGCGCCGCCCGGCGCGCGGCCATGGTCGCGGTGGCCTCGGCGGTGGTCTCGGTGGGGGCCGTGACCGGCGTGATCTCCGCGTACGACGACGGGCGCGGCCCGGTCCGGGCCCGGCCGGAGGCGACCGCCCCGCCGCGCCCGGCGCCGCTGCCCGGGGCGCCCTCGGCCTCCCCGCCGGCCATCGGGTCCGCCCCTCCCGCGCCCGGTCCGTCGAAGCGGGAGGCGAGTGCCCGGCCCTCGCCCGCCAGGACCGGGCAGCAGCAGCGGCCGGAACGCCGGGCGGCCGACGCCCCGGCCCGGCTCTACCGCCACCCCGAATCCCACGTGCTCGACTGGGTCCGCTCCCACCCGGACGACCCGCGCCGGGCGGTCATCGAGTCCCGGATCGCCGACCGGCCGGCCGCCGTGTGGTTCGCCGACTTCACGCCGGAGACCATCACCGACCGGGTCCGCTCGGTCACCTCGGGCGCCGCCGCGCAGGGCCGCGTGCCCGTGCTCGTGCCGTACGCGATCCCGGACCGCGACTGCGGCGGGCACTCCCGGGGCGGGGCGCCCGACCTGGCCGCGTACGACGCCTGGATCGACCGGTTCGCCGCCGGGCTCGGCTCCGAGGAGGTCGTGGTGATCCTGGAGCCGGACTCCGTCGCCCAGTCCGCGTGCCTCTCCGGCGCCCGGCGCGCCGACCGCTTCGCCTCGCTGGCCCGCGCCGGCCGCGTCCTGAAGGAGGCCGGTCCCAGGACGCGGGTCTACTTCGACGCGGGCCACTCCGGCTGGAACACGCCCGCCGAGCAGGCGGCGCTGCTCCGGCAGGCCGGTGCCGCCTCGGCCGACTCCTCCGACGGCGTCTTCAGCAACGTGTCCAACTTCCACACCACCGACGACGAGATCGCCTACGACCGGCAGGTCCTCGACGCCCTCGGCGGCCCGCAGGGGCTCGGCGCGGTGATCGACACCAGCCGCAACGGCAACGGCGCCCCGCCCGACGGCGCCTGGTGCGACCCGGCGGGCCGCAAGCTGGGCCGCGCCCCGACCCTCGGCACCGGCGAGGACCGGATCGACGCCTACCTGTGGGTGAAACTGCCCGGGGAGTCGGACGGCTGCAAGGGGACGCCGGGCACCTTCACGGCGTCCTACGCCTACGACCTGGCGCGCTGAGCCGTCACGGCCGCGTGCGCCGCTCCGGTTCGTCGTAGGAGCTGGTGCCCTCGTCCAGCAGCGGCCGCTGCGCCTTGAGGTGGGCGGGGGCGAAGGCGCGCAGCGCGTGGTAGCCGGTGATCACGACCACGGTGCCCAGCGCGATGCCGCTCAGCGAGAAGGTGTCAGTGAACTCCATCGTGACGTTGCCGACGCCGATGATGATGCCCGCGGCGGCCGGCACCAGGTTGAGCGGGTTGCGCAGATCGACCCCGGCGTTGATCCAGATCTGGGCGCCGAGCAGACCGATCATGCCGTACAGGATGACGGTGATGCCGCCGAGCACCCCGCCCGGTATCGCCGCCACGACCGCGCCGAACTTCGGGCACAGGCCGAACAGGAGCGCGAAACCGGCGGCGGCCCAGTACGCGGCCGTCGAGTAGACCCGGGTCGCGGCCATCACGCCGATGTTCTCGGAGTAGGTGGTGGTGGGCGGTCCGCCGACCGCCGTGGACAGCATCGAGCCGACGCCGTCGGCCGAGATCGCCGTGCCCAGCTTGTCGTCCACCGGCTCGCCGGTCATCTCGCCGACCGCCTTGACGTGCCCGGCGTTCTCGGCGACCAGCGCGATGACGACCGGCAGCGCGACCAGGATCGCCGACCACTCGAAGGACGGGCCGTGGAAGGACGGCAGGCCGATCCAGTCGGCCCGGCCGACCGCGGAGAGGTCCAGCCGCCAGTGGTCGGTGACCTTCCCGCTGCCGTCCACCGAGTGGATCTTCCCGAAGACCCGGTCGAAGACCCAGGAGATCCCGTACCCGAGGACCAGTCCCAGGAAGATCGCGATACGCGACCAGAAGCCGCGCAGACAGACCACCGCCAGACCGGTGGACAGCATCACCAGCAGGGCCGTCCACTGGTCCTGCGGCCAGTACGTCGAGGCCGTGACCGGCGCCAGGTTGAAGCCGATCAGCATCACGACCGCGCCGGTCACGACCGGCGGCATCACGGCGTGGATGATCCGCGCCCCGAACCGCTGCACGGCGAGCCCGACGAGGAACAGCGCGGCACCGACGACGAGGACCGCGCCGGTGACGGTGGCGCTGGTGCCGCCCTGGGCGCGGATCACCGCCGCCACACCGACGAAGGAGAGCGAGCAGCCCAGGTAGCTGGGCACCCGGCCCCGGGTCGCCAGGAGGAAGACGACGGTGGCCACGCCCGACATCATGATCGCCAGGTTGGGGTCCAGGCCCATCAGGACGGGGGCGACGAAGGACGCCCCGAACATCGCCACCACGTGCTGGGCGCCGAGCCCGGCCGTGCGGGGCCAGGAGAGCCGTTCGTCGGGGCGGACCACCGCGCCGGGCGCCGGGGTGCGTCCGTCGCCGTGCAGTGTCCAGCGGACGCCGAGATCCATGAGGGTGTCGCTTTCGTCGTGCGGGCAGCTCGTCCGGACCATTGTCGGGGCAGGCGGGGCGTGCTTCGCACACCTGAGCGTCCGCTGGGGACGTCCGCCTAGGATGGGCGCGCCGCACTTCGATGTACGCGGCATCCATCCCGTACGTCCCAGGAGTACCGCCCGTGACCGCCGAAGCCCCGATCGCCCCCGCCCTGTCGTACGGCCGGCTGATCCCCGTCACCGTCCACTTCGACGACCTGGACGCGCTCGGACTGCTGCACAACGCCCGCTACCCGCTGATGGTCGAGCGGGCCTGGGCCGAGCTGTGGCAGCAGCACGGCTTCCGCTTCGAGGGCGACTGGGGGGCGGCGGGCGACGCCTGCAACGCGGTGAAGGAGCTGCGGATCACCTACGAGGCGCCGGTCACCCGGCCGGGCGCGTACGCCGTCCACCTGTGGCTGGAGCGGCTCGGCACGACCGGGCTGACGTACGGCTTCCGGTTCTGCTCGGCGGACGGCGCGACCACCTACGCCCACGGCACCCGGGTGCTGGTCCGGCTGGACGCCGGCACGCTGCGCCCGGCGCCGTGGAGCGAGGCGTTCAGGGCCGTGGGCCGGGAACTGCTGCGTCCGGCCGGCTGACCTTCCCCCGGTCGCGCTCGCCGGGGCGCAGGACGCCCGCGAACCCCGCCACACCGCAGGACAACAGCGTCACCAGGCAGAACGACACCGTCAGGCTGGCCGCCTGGGCCAGCAGGCCGATCGCGCTCGGCGCGATCAGGCCCGAGGTGTACGTGATGGTCGCGACGCCCGCGATGGCCAGGCTGGGGTTCGTGCCGCTGCGGCCCGCCGCGGCGAAGCACAGCGGCACGACCACCGCGATGCCCAGTCCCATCAGCGCGAACCCGCCCATCGCCACCGCCGGATGGCCCGCCACCACGATCATCAGTCCGCCGAGGACCGCGAGGACGCCGCTCGCGCGGACGGTCCGCACGGCGCCGTAGCGGTCCACCACCTTGTCCCCGGCGATCCGGGCCAGGGCCATGGTGAGCGTGAAGCCCGTGGTGCAGGCGGCCGCGAGACCGGCGGACGTCTCCAGCCGGTCGCGCAGGTAGACCGCCGACCAGTCCAGGCTCGCGCCCTCCGCGAACACCGCGCAGAACCCGATCGCGCCGATGAGCAGCGCGGAGCGGGGCGGCAGGGCGAACCGCGGCGGCGGCTCCTCGTCCTCGGCAGGCTGCAGGTCGAGCACCCAGGCGCACGCGGCCACGCCGAGCACCGTCAGCACGGCGGCGGCCAGCACGTGGTGCAGCCGGGCGTCCGCGCCGAGGTGCGCGGCGAGCGTGCCGGCCGCCGAGCCGATCAGGGCGCCCGCGCTCCACATGCCGTGCAGACCGGACATGATCGACCGGCCGAGACGGTTCTCGACCTCCACGCCCAGCGCGTTCATCGCCACGTCCGCCATGCCGGCCGTCGCGCCGTAGGTGAACAGGGCCAGGCAGAGGGTGAGGAGGTTCGGGGCGAGGGAGGGCAGGACGAGCGAGAGCGTCCACAGGGCCATCAGACCGCGCAGGGCGTTGCGGGCGCCGAAACGGTGGCTGACGCTGCCCGCGAGCGGCATGGCCACGGACGCGCCGAGCGCGGGGAAGGCCAGCGCCAGGCCCAGCTGGCCCGCGCTCACCTGGGCGTGGTCCTGGATCCAGGGCACGCGGGTGGCGAACGAACCGGTGACCGCGCCGTGCACGGCGAAGACGGCCGCCACGGCGTACCGGGCGCGCCTCACCTCGCGCTGCCCGTGAACCACTGCACTCATGCGCCCCGCCCTTTCTGGAGTCCGGCCCCCTCGCCGGACCGCCGCCGTAAACTATCAGGAAGCCTGCCTGATAGAAAGAGGGCGGGAGACCGTCCGTGCGGTCCCGTCGATCTGGGAGGATCCCGGCATGCCCGCATCCCCGAGCACCGCCCGGGCCATTAACGACCGGCTCGCCCTGCGTCTGCTCCAGCAGGAGGGCCCGTTGACGGCGGGGCGGCTGAAGCAGCTGACCGGACTGTCCCGGCCGACCGTCGCCGACCTCGTGGAACGCCTGACGGCCTCCGGTCTGATCGCGGTGGTGGGGGAGTCCGGGGAGCAGCGCCGGGGACCGAACGCGAAGCTCTACGGGATCGTCGCCGACCGGGCCCACCTGGCCGCCCTCGACGTGCGCACCGAGGGCGTCGCCGTGGTCGTCTCCGACCTCGTCGGCCGGGTGCTCGCGGAGGCCTCCCTGGCCATCGACGATGAGCGGGGGACCGGACCCGCCGTCGAGCAGGCGGTGGCGCTGGTCGAACGGGTGGTGAAGGAGGCGGGGGCCGACCGGCTGCACACCGTCGGCATCGGCGCGCCCGGCCTGATTGACCCGGCCACCGGCGAACTCCGCGTCTCCACCGGGCTTCCCCGGTGGCACCGCCGCCTGGTGGCCGCCCTCCAGGAGCGGCTGCCCGAGGCGCGGGTCAGCGTCGAGAACGAGACCAATCTCGCCGCGCTGGCGGAGCAGCGCGACGGCGCCGCCCGCGACCGCGACACGTTCGTGCTGCTGTGGCTGGGCCACGGCACCGGCGCGTCCGTGGTCCTCGACGGCACCCTGCGCCGCGGCGCCTCCGGCGGTACGGGCGAGATCGGCTTCCTGCCGGTGCCGGGCACGGACGTGCTGCCGTCGGCGACGGACTGCGAGGGGGGCTTCCACTCCCTGGCGGGGGCGGCGGCGGTCGCGCGGCTCGCAAAGGAGCACGGAATGACGGCCACGGCTCCGGGGGAACCCGTCGCGGCCGGACTGGTGCGGGCCGCCGCCGCGGCGGCCGGTTCCGGGTCCGAGCCGGTGGCCGCGGGCACCGGCCTGCCCGACCCCGGTGCGGCGGCCCGTTTCCTCGACGCCCTCGCCGGCCGCGTCGCCGTCGGCGTCGCCTCGGTCGTCGCGGTCCTCGACCCCGGGTGCGTGGTGCTCGGCGGGGAGATCGGGCAGGCGGGCGGAGAGGCGCTCGCCACCCGCGTGCGGGAGCGCGTCGCCCGCATGTCACCACTGCCCACCGAGGTGCGGCCGGGCGCCCTGGGCGGCGGCGCGGTCCTGCGCGGTGCCCTGCTCACCGCCCGGGACCGCGCGCAGGAGGAGCTGTTCGGCGCTCCGGAGCGGTAGCGCCGCGGCGGGGCGCGGTGGTGACGTCCCCGTTCACCGGTGCGCACCCGGCCGCCCCGGGCCGCGCGGCCGCGGCGCCAGGGACCCCACCGCGGCGTGAACCGACGTCGTACGGACCTCACCGCGGCGTGAGCCGGCGCCGTAAGGACCCCGGCTTGTCCGGGGTGACCACCGCCCGCACGCCGGCGACCGGGCCGTCGCGCACCTCGAACGCCGCCACGCCGACGAGCGTGTCGCCCGCCGGGCCGGTTGAGGGCAGCCGACCCCGCTCAGGTCCTGCACGCCCGGCGAGGCGACACGGCGGCGCGCCGCTCCGACGGCTCCGGCGGGCCGAGCGTGCCGTCGGAGGCGACCGCCGGCTCCGGCGGACGGCGCCCGGCGTGGCCCTCGCGGCGGGCGCGGGCGGCGGCCGGGCGGCCGGGACAAGGGTGGGTGACGACCTCGCGAGCCGGGCCCCCGGGCTCGATCTCCGTGCGGCCGGCGGCGGCTGAAGCGCAGGCACGCGTCCTGGACGACGTCCTCGGCCTCCGTCCCGGAGCCGGCATCCGACCGGCCGGTCCTCATACCGGCCGGTCCTCCGACAGGCCGGTCCGAAGCACCGGGGCGGTGGGGCTCTGACCCGTCGGCGGTGGCGGGCGTCGCGCGTGCCGCCCTGCCGGAGCGGTCGCCGCGGCCGGGTGGAAGGCCCGACGGCGGGCAAGGGCCGTCGTCACCGCCGCCGGGCCGGTCTGCGGGGTTGCGCAGACCCTAGAGAGGACTAGACCAAAGCGTCAATAGGTACGGACCAGCGGGCGCGGCCTTCAAGCCCCGCCGGACGAGCGGGAGTTGCGGGCCCCGTCCGCCCGGTGAGCTCGGGCGCACGCCCTGTGAGGCACCCCACATTCCCCGCCCGTATGGACATCGATCAGGCGTGGCACACTGGCTCTGTATCAGCAGCAGCGCACTCCGGGGTCGGTGAAAGTCCGAACCGGCGGTTACAGTCCGCGACCCGGTCGCCTCCAGCGGCCGGTTGACCAGGTGAAATTCCTGGACCGACGGTTAAAGTCCGGATGGGAGGCAGTGCGCGGCGGGCGGGCACACGTGCGCGCCGCCGTACCGGTTCGCCTGGGGCGAACTCCGTCCGGCGTCGCCTCCGGTGCCGTTGCCCGTACCTTCTGCCGTCATCGGCAGCCCCGGAGTCCGTGCCCGAAGAGGCAGGAGGACCCGGGAAGTGTTCACCGGAATCGTCGAAGAGCTGGGCGAGGTCACCGCCGTCGAAACCCTCGACGACGCCTGTCGCTTCCGGCTGTGCGGCCCCGTCGTCACCCAGGGTGCGAAGCACGGCGACTCCATCGCCGTCAACGGCGTCTGCCTCACCGTCGTCGAACACGAGGGCGACGAGTTCACCGCCGACGTGATGGCCGAGACCCTCGACCGCTCCAGCCTCGGCGCCCTCACCGTCGGCTCCCGCGTCAACCTCGAACGCCCCATGGCCGTGGGCGAGCGCCTGGGCGGGCACATCGTGCAGGGCCACGTCGACGGCACCGGCGAGATCCTGGAACGCACGCCGTCCGAGCACTGGGAGATCGTCAAGATCTCCCTCCCCGAGGACCTGGCCCGCTACGTCGTCGAGAAGGGCTCCATCACCGTCGACGGCATCAGCCTCACCGTCGTCGAGGCCGGCTCCGGCCACTTCACGGTCAGCCTCATCCCGACCACCCTCGCCCTGACCACGCTCGGCCGCAAGCAGCCCGGCGACCCGGTCAACCTCGAGGTGGACGTCGTCGCCAAGTACGTCGAGCGGCTCATGGCGGCCGGTGCGGGGGCGCTCCGGTGAACTGGCTCAACTCCGAGGCCTTCACGCTGTTCGGCCAGCACATCCTGTGGTCGGACATGGTCGGCAACCTCTTCGGCCTGGCCGCCCTCGCCCTCGGCTGGCGGCGCTCCCTGTGGACCTGGCCGGTGCAGTTCCTCGCCGGGCTCGTCCTCTTCGCGGCCTTCTTCGGCCACCTGACCGGCAGCGCGGGCAAGCAGGTGGTCGTCATGGTCGTCGCGCTGTACGGCTGGTGGCAGTGGAACCGCGGCAGGGGACAGGCCGAGGACGGCCACATCGCCGTACGGTTCGCCACCTGGCGCGAGCGCGCGGCGATGACCGCCGCGGCCGCCGCGGGCACGGTCGCCGTGGCCCTGCTCTTCAAGGCCCACCCGGCCCTGTCCTGGGACCCCTGGCCCGACGCCTACATCTTCGTCGGCACCATCGTCGCGATGTACGCCCAGGCCCGCGGCATGGTCGAGTTCTGGTTCGCCTGGCTGCTCGTCGACCTCGTCGGCGTGCCGCTGAACTTCGCCAACGGCTACGCCTTCTCCGGCTTCGTCTACGTCATCTACGGCGCGCTCGTCCTGTGGGGCCTGCGCGACTGGTGGCTGCGCTCCCGCAAGGCCTCGCAGCCCGTCCCGGAAGGAGCGCCCGCATGACAGCGGCATCCGCCCTGTACGGCACCGACGGCTTCGAGGACCTCGCGCTCGACCCCGTCGGCCAGGCCGTCGCCGACATCGCGGCCGGCCGCCCGGTCGTGGTCGTCGACGACGAGGACCGGGAGAACGAGGGCGACCTCGTCATCGCGGCCGAGAAGGCGACCGAGGAGATCGTCGCCTTCATGATGAGCGAGTGCCGCGGCCTGATCTGCGCCCCCATGGAGGGCGACGAACTCGACCGGCTCCGCCTCCCGCAGATGGTGCAGGACAACACCGAGTCGATGAAGACGGCCTTCACCGTCTCCGTGGACGCCTCCGCCGCCCACGGGGTGACCACCGGCATCTCGGCCGCCGACCGCGCCACCACGCTCCGACTGCTGGCGAGCGGCACCGCCGAGCCGTCCGACCTGGTCCGCCCCGGCCACGTCTTCCCGCTGCGCGCCAGGCCCGGCGGTGTCCTGGTCCGCGACGGCCACACCGAGGCCGCCGTCGACCTCGCGCGCCTCGCCGGACTGCGCCCGGCCGGAGCGATCGTCGAGATCGCCGGCGAGGACGGCCGCATGCTGCGCCTGCCCGAACTGGTCCCCTTCGCCCGCAAGCACGGTCTGACGATCATCTCCATCAAGGACCTGATCGCCTACCGGCGCAGCAGCGAGCCCACCGTCCGCCGCGAGGCCGAGGTCCACCTGCCCACCGCCCACGGCACCTTCACGGCGTACGGCTACCGCTCCACCGTCGACGGCGTCGAGCACGTCGCCCTCGTGCACGGCGAGATCGGCGACGGCGAGGACGTCCTCGTCCGCGTCCACTCCGAATGCCTCACCGGCGACGTCTTCGGCTCCGCGCGCTGCGACTGCGGCCCCCAGTTGGACGCCTCCCTGGCCCGCATCCAGGAGGAGGGCCGGGGCGTGGTGGTCTACCTGCGCGGGCACGAGGGCCGCGGCATCGGCCTGATGTCCAAGCTGCGGGCGTACGAGCTCCAGGAGCGCGGCCGCGACACCCTCGACGCCAACCTCGAACTCGGCCTGCCCGCCGACGCCCGCGACTACGGCGCCGGCGCGCGGATGCTCCACGACCTCGGCGTGCGCAGCGTGCGCGTGATGACCAACAACCCCGACAAGACCGACGCGCTCGTCCGCCACGGCATCGAGGTCACCGGACGCGAGCCGATGCCCGTCACGGCGGGCGAGCACAACCTCCGCTACCTGCGCACCAAGCGGGACCGGATGGGCCACGACCTGCCCTGGCTGGACACGCCGACCGTGCCGGCCTGCGGCAACCAGTAAGAGAGCCCGGCGAGAGAGCACTGAGGAGAAACGTGAGCGGCAAGGGTGCACCGGAACTGACCGTCCGCGACGTCGGAGACCTGCGGGTCGCCGTCGTCGCGGCACAGTGGCACGACAAGGTGATGGACGGTCTGGTGGACGGCGCCCTGCGTGCCCTGCACGACCTGGGGATCGACGAGCCGACCCTGCTCCGGGTCCCCGGCAGCTGGGAGCTCCCGGTGGTCGCCAAGGTGCTCGCGGGCCGCGGCTACGACGCGATCGTCGCCCTCGGCGTCGTCATCCGCGGCGGGACCCCCCACTTCGACTACGTGTGCCAGGGCGTCACCCAGGGCCTCGCCCAGGTCTGCGTCGACACCGGCGTCCCCGTCGGCTTCGGCGTGCTGACCTGCGACACCGAGGAACAGGCCCTGGACCGGGCCGGCCTGCCCGGCTCCAGCGAGGACAAGGGGCACGAGGCGGTGACGGCGGCGGTGGCGACCGCGGCCACGCTCCGCTCGGTATCCGAACCGTGGCGTTAGGTCGACCGGCACACCGCGTAGAGTGGGCGCCACCATGTCCAAGAAGACGTTCGAGGAGCTCTTCACCGAGCTCCAGCACAAGGCCGCCCACGGCGACCCGGCCACCTCCCGCACCGCCGAGCTGGTGGGCAAGGGCGTCCACGCCATCGGCAAGAAGGTCGTCGAAGAAGCCGCCGAGGTCTGGATGGCCGCCGAGTACGAGGGCAAGGAGGCGGCCGCCGAGGAGATCTCGCAGCTGCTGTACCACGTCCAGGTGATGATGGTCGCCCGCGGCATCACCCTCGACGACGTCTACGCCCACCTGTAAGCCCGAGATCCACCCAGCCCCCCTCACGCAAAGGAAGCCGACCCCATGCTGCGCATCGCCGTCCCCAACAAGGGTTCACTGTCCGGCCCTGCGGCGGAGATGCTGCATGAGGCCGGCTACCAGCAGCGCCGCGAGTCCAAGGAGCTGCGGATCGTCGACCCGGACAACGAGGTCGAGTTCTTCTACCTCCGCCCCCGCGACATCGCGATCTACGTCGCCTCCGGGCAGCTCGACATCGGCATCACCGGCCGCGACCTGCTCGTCGACTCCGGCGCCGACGCCGAGGAGATCCTCCCCCTCGGCTTCGCCCGCTCCACCTTCCGCTACGCCGCCAAGCCCGGCACCGTCACCGGCCTGGCCGACCTGAACGGCAAGACGGTCGCCACCTCCTACGAGGGCATCGTCGCCAGGCACCTCGCCGACCACGGCATCGACGCCTCCGTCGTCCACCTCGACGGCGCCGTCGAGACCGCCATCCAGCTCGGCGTCGCCGAGGTCATCGCGGACGTCGTCGAGACCGGCACCTCCCTGCGCAACGCCGGTCTGGAGGTCGTCGGCGAGCCGATCATGAAGTCCGAGGCGGTCGTGATCCGCCGCACCGGCGCCGACGCGGCGGAGACCGCCGAGTCGAAGGTGCAGCAGTTCCTGCGCCGCCTCCAGGGCGTCCTGGTGGCCCGCACGTACGTGATGATGGACTACGACTGCCGCGTCGAGCAGCTGGAGAAGGCCGTCGCGCTCACCCCCGGTCTGGAGTCCCCGACCGTCTCCCCGCTGCACAACGAGGGCTGGGTCGCCGTCCGCGCGATGGTCCCCGCCAAGGAGGCGCAGCGCATCATGGACGACCTGTACGACATCGGCGCCCGGGCCATCCTGACCACGGCCATCCACGCCTGCCGTCTCTGACCCACCGGGAAGCCGTTCAGCGATGTCCGATCTGCCCGCCCTGCCCGTCACGTTCCGGCCGGGCCGCACCCGTGCGGTCCTGCTCACCGCCGCCGTCGCGATCTTCGTGGTCATCACGGTGGTCGCGGTGCTGCTCGAGCAGCTCGGCCCCGGCGAGCGCCTC
Organism: Streptomyces sp. NPDC052701; assembly: GCF_040678355.1. NCBI lineage: Bacteria > Bacillati > Actinomycetota > Actinomycetes > Kitasatosporales > Streptomycetaceae > Streptomyces > Streptomyces sp. NPDC052701. The sequence continues at coordinate 58,203 of NZ_JBFATO010000026.1, read as the reverse complement.
AGCTTTGTCCTGACGGCCGCCCTCCTGGCCGGGGTGCTGCTCCTGCTGTCCCGGCCGAAGGTCGTGGCCGACGAGTCCGGGGTCACCGTCGTCAACCTCACCAACAAGCGCCGCCTGGAGTGGGCCGAGATCCTCCGGGTGAACCTCCGTCCGGGCGACCCCTGGGTGTTCCTCGACCTCAGCGACGGCACCAGCCTGCCCGTGCTCGGCATCCAGCCGGGCATCGCCAGGCAGCGCGCCATCGCCGACGCCCGCGCCCTGCGGGCCCTGGCCGAGGCCCGTGCCACCCCGGACCCCGAGGCGCCCCGGGACTGACCCGGGTGGACCGCGGGGCGGTCCACCCTGCCGCGCCGGCGCCTGTCTTGATTAATCTGGTGGCGGAGAGGCGGCCGTCGCCTCTCCGCCCCTGTAGCCCCGCCCGGCGGGCGCGCAGGGGTTCCTGCTACCCGAGGAGTGACTCCCCCCGGCGATGGACGGATCGTCCTGCAGTACCTGCGCCGCCCCCTGCCGACATAGCGCGGACCCGATGCACGAGGGACGCGCCCGTGCGGAGGCGGCGGCATCATGACCATCCCCCTGCTGCTCCTGGCAGCCGCTCTCCTGCTCATTCTCGCCAACGGGTTCTTCGTGGCGGCCGAGTTCGGCCTCGTGACGGTCGAACGCGCGGACGCCGAGAAGGCCGCCGCCGAGGGCGACCGACGCGCCCGCCGGGTCGTCGCGTCCCTGAAGGAACTGTCCTTCCAGCTCTCCGGCACCCAGCTCGGCATCACCCTCACCTCCCTCGTCGTCGGCATGCTCGCCGAACCGGCACTGGCCGAGCTGCTGCACGGCCCGTTCACCGCGCTCGGCATCCCCGGCGGAGCCGTCTCCGGCGTCACGGTCGTCGTCGGCATGCTGCTGGCCTCGGCCGTGCAGATGGTGATCGGCGAGCTCGTGCCCAAGAACTGGGCGGTGTCCCGGCCGCTGCAGGTCGCGCGCTTCGTCGCCGGCCCCCAGCACGTCTTCGCCCGGCTGTTCCGCCCGGTGATCGCCGGCCTGAACGCGGTCGCCAACCGGCTCGTGCGCGCCCTGGGCCTCGAACCCACCGAGGAGCTGGCCTCCGCCCGCACCCCCGGCGAACTGGTCTCCCTGGCCCGCCACTCCGCCCGGGCCGGCGCCCTGGAACAGGACACCGCCGACCTCTTCGTGCGCACCCTGTCCCTGGGCGAGCTGACCGCACAGCACGTCATGACACCGCGCGTGAGGGTCAGCGCCCTGCAGGCGTCGGCCACCGCCGAGGACGTGGTCAACCTGACCCGGGCCACCGGCCTGTCCCGCTTCCCCGTCTACCGGGAGAGGATCGACGAGGTCGTCGGCATGGTCCACCTCAAGGACGCCCTGGCCGTGCCCGTGCACGACCGGCTGCGCACCCCCGTCGGCCGCATCGCCCGCCCGGCGCTGCTGGTCCCCGAGACCCTGCCCGTCCGGCCGCTGCTCGCCCGCCTGCGCAGCGAGCAGCCCATCGCGGTCGTCGTCGACGAGTACGGCGGCACGGCCGGCGTGGTCACGCTGGAGGACATCGTCGAGGAGATCGTCGGCGAGGTCCGCGACGAGCACGACGGGCACGACCTGCCCGAGCTCGCCGCCGCCCCGCCGGAGGACGGCAGACCCGCCTGGGACGCCGACGGCAGCTGCCGGGTCGACGCCCTGCAGCGCATCGGCCTGGAGGTGCCCGAGGGGCCGTACGAAACGGTCGCCGGCCTGGTCGCCGACCTGCTCGGCCGCATCCCGGCCGTCGGCGACAGGGCCGAACTGCCCGGCTGGCGGCTGACGGTCCGCCGGGTGGGCCACTACCGCGCCGAACGGGTCCGCCTGGTCAGGACGGCCCCGGTCGCGACCCCGGCGGAGGCCGTGCGATGAGCGTCCTGCAACTCCTGTTCGCCGCGCTGCTCGTGCTGGCCAACGGCTTCTTCGTCGGCGCCGAGTTCGCCCTGGTCTCCGTCCGCCGCAGCCAGATCGAACCGCTCGGCACCGCCCGTGCCCGGCAGGTCCTGTACGGCCTGGAGCGGCTGCCGCAGATGATGGCGGCGGCCCAGTTCGGCATCACCGTCTGCTCGCTGACCCTCGGCGCGGTCGCCGAGCCGACGGTGGCGCACCTGCTGGAGCCGGTCTTCGAGTGGATCCATCTGCCGCACGGGATGATCCACCCCCTCACCTACGCCATCGCGCTGGCGGCCGTGGTCTTCTTCCACCTCGTCATCGGCGAGATGGTCCCGAAGAACCTGGCCATGGCGGCCCCGGAGAAGGCCGCGCTGTGGCTGAGCCCGGGCCTGGTCTGGTTCGCCCGCCTGTGCAGGCCGGTCACCGTCGCCCTCGGCGCCTGCGCCCAGGGCATCCTGCGGCTCTTCCGCGTCGAGCCCAAGGACGAGGTCGAGGCCGTCTTCACCAGCGAGCAGCTCAACCGGCTGGTGGAGGACTCCGGCCAGGCCGGCCTCCTCGACCCCGAGGAGGCCGAGCGCCTGGAGGACGCCCTGGAGCTGGGCTCGCGCCCGGTGACGGACGTCCTGCTCAAGCGCGAGTCGCTGGTGACGGTCAGCCCCTCGGTCACCCCGGGCGAGATCGTCGAGCTCACCGCCCGCACCGGGTACTCCCGCTTCCCGGTGGCCGCGGACAACGGCGTCTTCATGGGCTACCTGCACGTGAAGGACGTCCTCGACCTGGAGGACTCCGAACGGGCGGTGCCGCAGCAGCTGTGGCGGCCCATGACGACCCTGCGCTCGGAGCTGCCGCTGGACGACGCGCTGACGGTGATGCGGCGCGCCGCGACCCACCTGGCGCAGGTCGCCGACGCGGCCGGGAGGGTGCTCGGCCTGGTCGCGCTGGAGGACGTGCTGGAGCTGCTGGTGGGCGAGGTGCGGGATCCGGCGCACCGGGAGGTGTCCGAGGTGAGGCTGGCGGAGCCGCGGGTGAGCGGAGAACCCGAGCAGGCGCTGGCGACCTAGGTCCTGTCGTCGGGCAGGGGCCCGGTCACAGCCCCGGCGGGTCCTGCGGCCCCCTGCCCGACAGCACCTCCCCGTACGCCTGCATGAGGTCCGGCAGCCGCAGCGTCGCCAGGTCGTCCCTGCTGAGCGCGGTGGAACAGGTGGACAGCCGCAGGTCCCGGTACGCGCAGCTCTTCTCGTACAGCGTCCGCAGGAACCGCCCGTTGCCGAGCTCGTCGATCCACCCCTGGGCGACGACGTGCCCGGCGATGGACCGCAGTTCGTCGAGGGCCTCGTCGTCCCAGTGGTCGCCGTTCTCGGCGGCGAGGACCTTGCCGATCTCGGTGAGCTCCGGGGGGCGGTAGGAGGGGAAGTCGACGCGGGTGGTGAAGCGGGAGGACAGCCCCGGGTTGGCGGCCAGCAGGCGGTCCATGCCCTCCGGGTACCCGGCCAGGATCACCACGAGGTGGTCCCGGTTGTCCTCCGCGCGCTTCAGCAGCACCTGCAGGGCCTCGTCGCCGTACGCGTCGCCCTTGCCGTAGCCGGAGTTGGACAGGGAGTAGGCCTCGTCGACGAAGAGGACCCCGCCGAGCGCGGAGTCGATGAGCTCGTTGGCCTTCACGGCCGTCTGCCCGAGGTACTCGCCGACCAGGTCGGCCCGCTGGGCCTCCACCAGGTGGTCGCCGCCGAGCAGGCCGAGGGCGTAGAAGACGCGGCCGAGGATGCGGGCCACGGTGGTCTTGCCGGTGCCGGAGGGGCCGGAGAAGACGAAGTGCCGCTTGGGCGGCTGGACGGGCAGACCCTGCCCGGCGCGCAGCCGGGCCATGTTCAGTTGTGCCGAAAGCGCCTTGACCTGCCGTTTCACGGGTTCCAGGCCCACCATGCGCTCGAGTTCGGCGAGCGCCTCCTCCAGTAACGCCGGGTCGGTCGGCCCGGTGGGCAGCGACGGGACCGGGGCGCCGGCCTTCTCGCGGAACGCCGAGCCGGTCATCGACGGCAGGGGAGCGGACGGCGGCTCGGGGGCGGACAGCTTCAGGTCGCGTTCCTCCGTGCCGAAGAGGGGATCGAGACCGTCGGGGCCGTCCGCGGCGTCCTGCCCCGCGCCGGTCAGCGCGATCGCCGCGAGGTCGGCGGGGTCGTCGTACCCGTCGTACCCGTCGCCCTCGGCGATCGCGGCGAGCCGGGCCGCGGTGTCCATGAACGCCGGGTCGACCCGGTGCACGGCCCGGTACAGGGGGAGCGCGGCGGCACTGCGGCCCGTCCCCTCGCGGGCCCGGGCCAGCCAGTAGCGCAGCTCCTTGCGCTGCGGCTGCTCGCTGCGGCAGCGCATCAGGGCCGCGGACAGCAGCGGTTCGGCCTGCCCGTACATCTCCAGCCGGACCCGGGCCATGCCGCCGAACAGGCCCGCCTCGATGCCGAGCATCGGGTCGTCGAGCAGCGGGTCGGTGTGGCGCACGAGCTGTTCCCAGTCCTTGACCAGGTAGGCGCGGCAGGCGTGCAGGAAGCGGACCTGCGGGTCGGCGTCGACCGGCGGCAGCCCGGCGAGCGCTCGGTCCAGCTCCGGGACGTGGCGGCCGTCCAGCCAGTGGGAGGCGTGCGCGAGCAGCAGGTCGCGCGGGCTCTCCAGGACGGGCTGCACCCACCAGCCCAGCCAGTACCAGGAGTTGAGGCTGCGGCGGTGGCGGGCGCGCTGTTCGCCGAAGCGGTCCCGGTGCCGGTGCATCCGCAGCAGCGCGGTGGTGGTGTCGACGCGCAGCGCGTGCAGCCCGAGCCAGCCGTCGGCCATCCCGGGGTCCATGCGCACGGCGGCCCGGAACTCCTCCTCCGCCTGTGGATAGGCGCCCATGGTGTAGGCGTCCACGCCCCGCAGCCAGGCGAGGTCGGCCGGGGCCTGCGTGCCGAAGTCCATCACGTCCCCCACAAACCGTGCCCCCGTCGGTATGCCGCCGGGCTGCCGCCCGTCGGCTGCCTTGGTCGAACCGCTGTGCCGCGGACCGGAGTTGCAAGGTGCGCGCAGCAGCCGTCCGTAGGTCGCACCGAGGGCATCGTACCTGCGGCGGCGGCGCGCCCGTAGGGTGCGTCGCGGGCCGTTCGACGAGGTGGGAGCGGAGGGGCGCACAGCGTACGGTGACCGAGGGTGAGCGATCGGTGTCACCCGGCACCCGGGGAACCGGACGCGGGCAGAACGAAGCCCCCGGTCACGGGGGAACAACCGGGGGCTTCGCGTCGGCGGGCGGCTCCGAAGGGCCGCACATTGAGAACGTAAGACCTGTACGGCCCGCCGGTCAAGCCGAGTTGGAGCACTGCCGGTAGTTGAACCGCAAGCCTCTTCACAGGGTCAGCACAACGGCGACGGGCCATCACCCAGCGTGAGGAGTCCGGTCCGGACCGACCGTCCCACCAGGCCCGGCGGACACCTCGTATCCCTTGCCGCGCTGCCGCACCAGAAGGTCGGCGAACGGCCGCGAGGGGTCCTCGGCGAAGTGCCGCTCTTCGGCCCTGACCCAGCCGTCCCAGAACTCCCGCTGTTCCTCCCCGTCCCGCGACCGTCCCCGGGCCCACGCCTCCTCGCGGGGCAACTCCATCCACAGCAGCAACGCGAGATGGGGGCGCAGTACCCGGCGTCCCGCGCCGACCCCCTCCACCAGGACCACCGGGGCGGGCGGCAGCGGGCGCGGCGGGCCGAAGCGGCGGGCCCGCCAGTCGTACGGGGTGCAGGAGGCGGTCTCGCCGCGGCCGAAGGGTTCGATCACCTGGGTCAGCAGCCGCTCCGTCCAGCCGAACAGCCGGTCGTGACTGGCGATGTCGTCCAGGTGCAGCACCGGAGCGCCGCCCAGCGCCGCGGCCAGCAGCCCGGCGAACGTGGACTTCCCGGAGCCCGCGTGCCCGTCGACGCCGATCAGTCGCACGGGCCCGCAGGAGGGGGGAAGCCGGCGGATGCGGGAGGCGAGGTCGTGAATGGCTGGTTCCCGGGGCGTGCTGAGGAGCGGGCGCGTGTCGCGAGCACTCTAACGGCGGCACTCCCACGGCGGCACCCCGGCGGCGCCGCGCGCGTGCGGCGGGCCGCACGGCGGGCCGCGCCACTGGTCGAGGCCAATATTGGTGGGCGCGGCACGCTCCGAAGTGCTGGCCACCCACGGTCGGCTGTGCTCATATGTGCCGCACACCCGTGCAACCGATCGTGCACGGGCCCCGCCCCGACTCCGACACCTGGGGGTCCTGCGCCCATGAGCAGAGCCGAACAGCCCTCCCGCCGAACCGTGCTGGCCGCCGCGGTCACCGCCGCCGTCGCGGGGAGCGCCGCCCCGGCGGCCGCCGGCGGCCGGAACGACGCCGGGGAGCTCGGCCGCGCCCCGGCCCGGCCCGTCGACAACCGCGCCTGGACGACGTACACCGACTGGCGCGGCGGCACGGCGAAGGGCACCCGTGCCCTCGCGGGCGCCCGCCCCGGCATCGTGATCGCCGCCCCGGCGGGCACCGCCGACTACACCGACCCGCACACCGGCAGGACCGCCGCCTGGGAGTACGCGACCTGGACGGCCCCGGTCCACCGGCTCGCCGTGCCCTCCACCGAGGTGATCCCCTCCTGGAACGCGCGCACCCCGGCCGGCACCTGGCTGCAGGTCGAGCTCAGGGCGACGTACTCCGACGGCACCGACTCGCCCTGGTACGTGATGGGCCGCTGGGCGGCCGGCGACCAGGACATCAGGCGGACCTCGGTGGACGGCCAGAGCGACGGCAGGAGCACCGTCTGGACGGACACCCTCGCCGTCGACGACCCGGCGTCGGGCCTGCGCATCGTCTCCCACCGCCTGCGGCTGACCCTCTACCGCAAGCCCGGGACCAAGGCCACGCCCACCGTGTGGCGGGCCGGCGTCATGGGCTCCGACGTCCCCGACCGCTTCACCGTCCCGGCCTCCGCCCCGGGCTTCGCCGGGGAGCTGACCGTCCCGCGCTACTCGCAGGAGATCCACAAGGGCCGGTACCCCGAGTACGACAACGGCGGCGAGGCCTGGTGCAGCCCGACTTCCTCGCAGATGATCATCGAGTACTGGGGCGGCCGGCTCACCCCGGAACAGCTGGCCTGGGTCGACCCGTCGTACACCGACCCGCAGGTGTGCCACGCGGCCCGCCACACCTACGACCACCAGTACGCCGGCTGCGGCAACTGGCCGTTCAACGCCGCCTACGCGGCCACCTTCAAGGACCTCCAGGGCGTGGTCACCCGGCTCGGCTCCCTCACCGACCTGGAGACGCTGATCGCGGCCGGCATCCCGGCCATCACCTCCCAGTCCTTCCTGAAGGAGGAGCTGACCGGCGCGGGGTACGGCACCGCCGGGCACCTGATGACCGTGATCGGCTTCACCGCGGACGGCGACGTGATCGCCAACGACCCGGCCTCGCCCGACAACGCGGCGGTGCGGCGCGTCTACCGGCGGCGCGAGTGGGAGAACATCTGGCTCAGGACCAAGCGGTACAACGCCTCCGGCAAGGTCGCCTCCGGCACCGGCGGCGTCTGCTACCTGTACTTCCCGGCGCACCCGACCCCGCGCCAGCGTGCGGCGCTCGCGGCGGTGGGCGTGCGCTGAACCGGCCCTCGGACGGGCCCCGGACACCGGCCGGGGCCCTTTCCCGTGTGACCAACGTCTCGACCGCACAAGCCGCTCAGGCTGGCAAAGTGGACATAGCCCGGGGGAGCCCACCGCCCGACCGAGACGATCAGCGAGAAGCCATGACCGCGAACTCAGCCACCGCCGCCCGCGTCCGTACCGGCGGTCCCCGGGACGACGGCCCGGAGATCCTCGAACACGCCCTGGGATGGGTCCTCGTCGTGGTCCTCGCGATGCTCGTGACCCGGCTCGGGCTGCTGTGACCTGACCCACGTACCGACCTGCCATACTGCGGATGTCCCACCCCCCGCAGGAGACCAGGGCAGAAATTGAACACCCGTCAACAGCCTGCCGTGCGCCCCAGAGTGCGCGGCACGGAGCGCTCGGCGGCGCGCCGTGCCGAACTCATCGCCATCGGGCGGAGGTTGTTCGCCGACACGTCCTACGACGCGCTCTCGATGGACGACATCGCCCGCCAGGCGCATGTCGCCAAGGGGCTGATCTACTACTACTTCCAGTCCAAGCGCGGCTACTACCTGGCCATCGTCCAGGACTCGGTCGCCGATCTGGTCACCTTCGCGGCGAGCGGCCTCGAACTGCCGCCGGTGCAGCGGGTCACCCGCACCATCGACGGCTACCTGCGCTACGCCGAGCACAACCAGGCGGCCTTCCGCACGATCGTCAGCGGCGGCGTCGGCTTCGACACCGAGGTGCACGCCCTCCGGGACGGGGTGCGCGAGGCGATGGTCGCCACCATCGCCGAGGGCGCCTACGGCCGCAGCGAGATCGCGCCGCTGGCCCGCATGGGCCTGCTGGCCTGGGTGTGCGGTGTCGAGGGCGCCACCCTGGAGTGGATCGACCGTCCCGAACTGTCCCGCGACACCATGCGCGAGCTGCTGGTGAAGACGCTGGGCGGCGCCCTGCGCGCCATCGAGGAACTGGACCCCGCCCATCCGGCCCCGGAGCCCGCCCGCCGGGGCGCGTGAGAAAGGGGCGGAGGCCCGGTTCACGGACCGCCGCCCCCCCCGCGTCCGGACTAGTCGATCGCCTTGATCAGCTCACCGTCCGCGGTGTCCCCGCTCAGCTCCCAGAAGAACGTCCCGGCCAGACTCTGCTGGTCCTTGTACGTCATCTTGGTCGCGATGGTCGCCGGGGTGTCGTAACTCCACCAGTCGTCGCCGCACTTGGCGTACGCCGTGCCGGCCACCGTGCCGGTGGGCGGGCACTTGGCCTTGAGCACCTTGTAGTCGTCGATGCCCTGCTCGTACGTGCCCGCGGCGGGGCCGGTCGCCGTGCCGCCCGGTGCCGCCTGCGTGACGCCGGTCCAGCCGCGGCCGTAGAAGCCGATGCCGAGCAGCAGCTTGGCGGCGGGGACGCCGAGGTCCTTGAGCCTGGCGATCGTCGCCGAGGTGTGGGTGTCGGCCTTCGGGATGCCGGCGTACGAGGTCAGCGGCGAGTGCGGGGCCGTCGGGCCGGCGGCGTCCCAGGCGCCGAAGTAGTCGTACGTCATCGGGTTGTACCAGTCGACGTACTGCGCGGCGCCCGCGTAGTCCGCCGCGTCGATCCTGCCGCCCGCGGTGGCGTCGGCGGTGATGGCCGCGGTGACCAGGTTGCCGGAGCCGAACTCGGCGCGCAGCGCCTGCATCAGGTCCTTGAAGGCCGCCCGGCCGCTGGTGTCGCAGGTGGCGCCGCAGGCGTTCGGGTACTCCCAGTCGATGTCGATGCCGTCGAAGACGTCGGCCCACTTGGAGTTCTCGACCAGGTCGTGGCAGGACCGGGCGAACGCGGCCGGGTTCTTCGCGGCCTCGCCGAACCCGCCGGACCAGGTCCAGCCGCCGAAGGACCACAGGACCTTGATGTCCGGGTGCAGCTTCTTCAGCTTGCGCAGCTGGTTGAAGTTGCCGCGCAGCGGCTGGTCCCAGGTGTCGGCGACGCCGTCCACGGACTCGGCTGCGGTGTAGGCCCGGTCGGTGGCCGCGTAGGCGTCGCCCATCGCGCACTTGCCGCCGGTGACGTTGCCGAAGGCGTAGTTGATGTGGGTGAGCTTGGCGGCCGAGCCCGAGGTCCTGATGTTCTTGACGTGGTACTTGCGGTCGTAGGTGCCCCATTCGGTGAAGTAGCCGATGACCTTCGAGCCGGCGGCCTCCTCGGCCGGGGGTGCGGCGGCGGCCGAGGCGCCCGCGCCGGCCAGCAGGCCGGCGCCGAGGACGGCGCAGCACGCGGCGGACACGAGCCTTCGGAAGCGGTGGGCGCGGGGACGGTGGGGGGTGGGCATCCGGGGCTCCTGGTGGGGGAGGAGAACGCGCGTCGATTGGCATGAACGCGGTGAATCGGTGGTCCGAAACAGTAAAGAGGACTAGACCAGTTGGTCAATGGTGCGGACCAGTCCCGGTCTCCGGGAACCGCTCGGGGCTTTCCTGAAATAAGCGATCGTTAACTGGTGACTCGGTGCCTCCGATCGGGCATACTCCAAGCGCACAGCCGCTGGTCAGCAGCCTCCGAGACCCGGAACTGCGAGCATCGGCCAGGCACCAGAACGACCGGCGGAGCCGCCCCCATCACGGGCCAGACCGCCAGTGCCCGAACAGGGAGGAGAGCGTCGCCATGCCCGACCGCGCCCCGCAGCCGGTGGACCGGCAACTGCCCACGGACGAGGCCCGGGACCTGATCTCGCTCGTCCGCGACATCGCGCAGCGTGAGATCGCCCCGAAGGCGGCCGAGGAGGAGGACGCCGGGCGCTTCCCGCGCGAGGTCTTCACCCTGCTCTCCGAGTCCGGCCTGCTCGGCCTGCCGTACGACTCGGAGCACGGTGGCGGCGACCAGCCCTACGAGGTCTACCTCCAGGTGCTCGAAGAGCTCGCCGCGGCCCGCCTCACCGTCGGCCTCGGCGTCAGCGTGCACACGCTGGCCTCCTACGCCCTCGCCGCCCACGGCACCAAGGAGCAGCAGGCCGAGCACCTGCCCGCGATGCTCGGCGGCGGCCTGCTCGGCGCGTACTGCCTGTCCGAGCCGTCCTCCGGCTCGGATGCGGCCTCCCTGCGCACCAGAGCGGTCCGGGAGGGCCGGGACTGGGTGATCACCGGCACCAAGGCCTGGATCACGCACGGCGGGGTCGCCGACTTCTACACCGTCATGGCGCGCACCGGGGAGGAGGGCCCGCGCGGGATCACCGCGTTCCTGGTGCCCGGTGACGCGCCGGGCGTGAGCGCCGCGGCGCCCGAGAAGAAGATGGGCATGAAGGGCTCGCCCACCGCGCAGGTCCACTTCGACGGGGTCCGGGTCGGCGACGACCGGCGCATCGGCGAGCCGGGGCAGGGCTTCACGATCGCCCTGTCCGCACTCGACTCCGGGCGGCTCGGCATCGCGGCCTGCGCGATCGGGCTCGCCCAGGCGGCCCTCGACGAGGCGCTGCGCTACGCCACCGAGCGCCGGCAGTTCGGACGGACGATCGCCGACTTCCAGGGGCTGCGCTTCATGCTCGCCGACATGGCGACCCAGATCGAGGCGGGCCGCGCGCTGTACCTCGCGGCCGCACGGCTGCGCGACGCGGGCCGGCCGTTCGCCAGGCAGGCGGCCATGGCCAAGCTGCACTGCACCGACACGGCGATGAAGGTCACCACCGACGCCGTCCAGATCCTCGGCGGCTACGGCTACACCGCCGACTTCCCGGTCGAGCGCTACATGCGCGAGGCCAAGGTGCTGCAGATCGTCGAGGGCACCAACCAGATCCAGCGGATGGTCATCGCCCGTCATCTCGCGGGTCCGGAGGGACGCTGAACCGGCCGGGTCCGCGCCAGGGTGCCGCCAGCCGTGCCCACTCCGGATCGTGGCGTCCCGGCAGGGTGCGGCCGCGCTCGGCCCAGGTCCGCATCAGATCGCGGTAGATCGGCGGATCCGGGACCAGGGGTGCGGGCGGAACCGATTCGCCGGGAGCCGGGACGAACAGGCGCCGCTGACGCCCGGTCGTGGAATACGTGGGAGCCATACCCGGGCAACGCACACCGGGGCGGGCAGGTCACCGGCCGCCGGAATCGGGCGTGCGTTCACGGGCGTCCCGCCCACCGTGCCGCCGGCGCCGCCTCCACCGCGGCACCGGGGAATCACGGTGCCCGGGAGGCGAGGCCGACGATCCGGCGCGCCCGGGCCCCCTCACCCGCACCACGGCAGCTCGCGGTCATGGTGCGGGACGGTTGCGGGAAACGGGCGGCGGAACCTTCCGGGAGCCGTCCTCAGGCGGCGTGCCGCCGCATCACCGGGACCCTGATGGGGCGCGAGCCCGGGCCGCCGACGTGCGAGAAGGGCTGGGTCCGCCAGTTCAGCCCCTGCGGGAGCGTCAACAGCAGGGCGGTGTCCTGCTCCTGGGGACGGAAGGACTCGTCCGCCGGGCGGGCGTCGGAGGCCCTGCGGCCGGTTCCGCGGCAGACCGTGAGCCCGAACGGGTTCCACGGCGAGGCGCACAGCGCGTGCTCCGGCAGGACTTCCTCGTCCGCCAGCAGGGCGATGGGCTGCGCGCAGTCCGGGCAGATCACCCGGTACATCTCGAAGGTGTCGTAGGCGTCGAACTCCTCGGCGTCCCCGTCGTCGAAGGCGTCGGGTTCGACGCCCTCCGGCTCGGGTGCGACGGCCGGCTGCGGGCGCTTGGGCGCGGTTCGACCAGGGCGCTTAAGACTCTGCATGGGATTCTCCCCCTCGGGCTGGGCCGTGAAGGCGCTGCGGCCTCGACCACAGCAAGCACTTCCCGTCACCCCTGGGTGGTAATCACGAGAACATCACGGAGCCTGTTCGAAGAGTGTGGTGTTCGTCACACGCTGTTCGCGGGGGTCCCGTGCAGGGTGTTTGTCCGCCGGGTGGCCGGCACCCGGCTCCGCCCGCGTCACGAACCGGGCATGACCTGGGCTGCTCGGGTATCCGCGGAGATCAGCCGCACTGTAGGTTCTTGCGCCATGGAGGAGCTGGACCGACAGATCGTGCAGCTGCTCGTCAAGGACGGGCGGATGAGCTACACAGACCTGGGCAAGGCCACGGGCCTGTCCACGTCGGCCGTGCACCAGCGGGTGCGCCGGCTGGAGCAGCGCGGCGTCATCCGCGGCTACGCCGCGGTCGTCGACCCGGAGGCCGTCGGACTGCCGCTGACCGCCTTCATCTCCGTCAAACCGTTCGACCCCAGCGCCCCCGACGACATCGCGGACCGGCTCGCCGGCGTCCCCGAGATCGAGGCCTGCCACAGCGTCGCGGGCGACGAGAACTACATCCTCAAGGTGCGGGTGGCCACGCCCCACGAACTGGAGGAACTGCTGGCGCGGCTGCGCTCGCTGGCGGGCGTCTCGACGCGCACCACGGTGGTGCTGTCGACGCCGTACGAGGCGCGGCCGCCACGGATCTGACGGACCTGCCCGCCGGGCGTCCGGGGCGGGGCGCGACACTGTCCGGCATGAGTGAACGCACCGCCCCGCCGAAAACGGTCCTGCTCCGCCGCGGAGAGGTCCACAGCCCCGCCGACCCGTTCGCCACCGCGATGGTCGTCGAGCGCGGCCAGATCGCCTGGGTCGGCTCCGAGGGGGCCGCCGACGCCTTCGCGGACGGGGTCGACGAGGTCGTCGACCTGGCCGGGGCGCTGGTCACCCCCGCGTTCACGGACGCGCACGTGCACACCACGGCCACCGGCCTCGCGCTCACCGGCCTCGACCTGTCCGGCGCCCCCACCCTGGAGGCCGCCCTCGCCCTGGTACGGGACTTCGCCGCCGCCCGCCCGGACGACCGGGTCCTGCTCGGGCACGGCTGGGACGCCTCCCGGTGGCCCGGCGGCCGTCCGCCGACGCGCGCCGAACTCGACGAGGCCACCGGCGGACGCCCCCTCTACCTCAGCCGGATCGACGTCCACTCGGCGGTCGTCACCACGGCCCTGCTCGACCTGGTCCCGGCCGGCCCCGGCCGCGTGGACGGCCCGCTCACCGGCGACGACCATCACGCCGTGCGCGCCGCCGCCCTGGGTGCCGTCACCCCCGCCCAGCGCGCCGAGGCCCAGCGCGCCGCCCTCGCGCACGCCGCCTCGCTCGGCATCGGCACCGTCCACGAGTGCGCGGGCCCGGAGATCTCCTCCGAGGACGACTTCACCGGCCTGCTGCGGCTCGCCGCCCAGGAGCCGGGCCCGCGCGTGGTCGGTTACTGGGCCGAGCGGGACGTCGACAAGGCCCGGGAGCTCGGTGCGGCCGGCGCCGCGGGCGACCTGTTCGTCGACGGCGCCCTCGGCTCGCACACCGCCTGCCTGCACCAGCCCTATGCCGACGCCGGCCACACCGGCACCGCCTACCTGGACGCCGCCGCCGTCGCCGCCCACGTCGAGGCCTGCACCGAGGCGGGTCTCCAGGCGGGCTTCCACGCCATCGGCGACGCCGCCGTGACCACGGTCGTGCAGGGCGTGCGCGCCGCCGCCGAGAAGCTGGGCCTGCCCCGGATCCGCGCCGCCCGCCACCGCGTCGAGCACGCCGAGATGCTCACCCCCGAGACCGTCGCGGCCTTCGCCGAGCTCGGCCTGACCGCCTCCGTCCAGCCCGCCTTCGACGCGCTGTGGGGCGGGGAGGACGGCATGTACGCCCGGCGCCTGGGCGCCGAGCGGGCCCGGACGCTGAACCCCTTCGCGGCGCTGCTGCGCGCCGGCGTCCCGCTCGCCCTCGGGTCCGACAGCCCGGTCACCCCCCTCGACCCGTGGGGCACGGTCCGCGCCGCCGCCTTCCACCGCACGCCGGAGCACCGCGTCTCCGTCCGCGCCGCGTTCACCGCGCACACCCGCGGCGGCTGGCGGGCCGCCGGCCGCGACGACGCGGGTGTCCTGGTGCCGGGGGCACCCGCCGACTACGCGGTGTGGCGCACCGGCGCGCTCGTCGTCCAAGCCCCCGACGACCGGGTCGCCCGCTGGTCGACCGACCCCCGCTCCGGCACCCCGGGCCTGCCCGACCTCACCCCCGGCACCGACCTGCCCGTCTGCCTGCGCACGGTGGTCGGCGGACGGACGATCTTCGTACGCCCGGGCGAGTGATCCAGGAGGACGGCGCGGTGGCGATCACCCGCCGCATCCTTGTCGCACGACCTGCGCATCCTCCGCGCTGACCAGGCCTTTGAGCCACAATGCGCAGGTCGGACGGCTGTTGACAGGCGGCGGCAGGGGGCCGGTAGGTTCGGCCGCGTCCACCACCGGACGCCCGACCGGGGAACATCCGCGTACTCGTCGCAGTGCCGCTGGGTCAGGGAGGTGTGCCGCGCCGGGCACCACCACTGGGAGCCAGGCCCAGCGCGGCGCAGCGCCGAGGGAATGTTCCGGCCGGCCGGGGAGGTGTGACCCGGGTGGGGCCCGGACGCCCAGTAGACAACGGCTTTCGGTCGATCCGCAGCCGGCGGATCCCGGGCCGGCCCGAAGGGCGCCGGGCCCCCATCCGCCGTACGACCGGGCCGCCGGAGCCGATCCGCGGGCGGTTGCGCGCGGATCCGCCCGCGGATCCGTCCCGTCCCGGGGGCCCGAAGGCACGCTCTTGGCCGCATCTTGCGCAACCGGCGCCACCCTGCGCACGTCCTGTCGCGTCGACGCAGGCCAAGGACACTATGGTGGACCCCTGCGTACGGACATGAAGGGGCAGCAGTGAACGACGGCGACGGGACTCTCGCGGCAGGAGCCCAGGAGAGGAAGTTCGGTCCGCTCGGCACGGCTCTGGTGATCATTCCGACCTACAACGAGGCGGAGAACATCAAGAGCATCGTGCGCCGGGTGCGCAAGGCCGTTCCCGACGCGCACGTGCTCGTGGCCGACGACAACAGCCCCGACGGCACCGGCAAGCTCGCCGACGAACTGGCCGCCGGGGACGCCCACGTCCACGTGCTGCACCGCAGGGGCAAGGAGGGCCTGGGCGCCGCCTACCTGGCGGGCTTCCGCTGGGGGCTGGAGCACGGCTACGGCGTGCTGATCGAGATGGACGCCGACGGCTCCCACCAGCCCGAGGAACTGCCCCGCCTGCTCACCGCGCTCAAGGGCGCCGACCTGGTGCTCGGTTCCCGCTGGGTGCCCGGCGGCCGGGTCGTGAACTGGCCCAGGTCCCGTGAGTTCCTCTCCCGCGGCGGCAGCCTCTACTCGCGTCTGGCCCTGGACCTGCCGCTGCGCGACATCACCGGCGGCTACCGCGCCTTCCGCCGCGAGACCCTGGAGGGCCTCGGCCTCGACGAGGTCGCCTCCCAGGGCTACTGCTTCCAGGTCGACCTCGCCCGCCGCGCGGTCAAGGCCGGTTACCACGTCGTCGAGGTGCCCATCACCTTCGTCGAACGCGAACTGGGCGACTCCAAGATGAGCCGCGACATCCTCGTCGAGGCGCTGTGGCGGGTCACGGCGTGGGGCGTGGGGGAGCGGGTCGGCAAGGTCCTGGGGCGCGACGACAAGCCGTCGCCGAAGGCGTAGCCGCCCCCGGCCCGTACAGCCCCGCCCGGCGACGGCCGGTCACGGGCCTTATCCCGCGCTGAGGCCGGTCCAGGCACACTGGAGGCATGACGACTGGCGCTCAGCTTCCCAGGTACCCTGCCCGGCCCCGGCGCTCCCGGCTGCGCACGTTCCTGCCGCTGGGCGTCGCCGCGTGGCTCGTGCTGGAGATCTGGCTGCTGGCGGTGGTCGCCGGCGCGTCGAACATGCTGGTGGTCCTCCTGCTCCTGGCGGTGGGCCTCCTGGTGGGCTCGGCCGTGATCAGGCGAGCGGGACGACGGGCCTTCCGCAACCTCACGAAGACGCTGCAACAGCAGCAGAGCGGCGTGATGCCGGGCACCACCGAGCCGAGCGGCGAGGGCAACGGCCTGCTGATGCTGGGCGGCCTGCTGCTGATGGTCCCCGGCCTCGTCTCGGACGCGGTGGGCCTGCTCCTGCTGCTGCCCCCGGTCCAGAAGGCCGTGAGCCGCTCGGCGGAACGCGCCTTCGACCGCAGACTCCGCGAGGCCGCCCCCGGAACGCTGGGCGACGCCTTCCGGCAGGCCCGCATGCACAGCCCCGACGGCAGGGTCGTACCGGGCGAGGTCGTCAGGGACGAGCCGGGCGACGCCTCGCGGGAGCCGCGTCCGCCGCTGACCCGCTGAACCCGTTCGCCGTCGCCGGCCGGTGGACCGACGAGACCGGACGGCGCGGTGCCGGGGGCGGGCCGCCGCCCGTCCGCGTCGGCGTGCCGTCCGGAGGGGCGCCTTCGTGACGGGCGGAGCTCTTCGTGACCGCGCGGAAAGACCGCGGGCGCCGTACGTGCATGCACGTACGGCGCCCGCGGTCACCGGTGTGCGCCGGACCGCCCGCCCAAGCCTCGCAAGGGCTGCGGGATCAGGCCGACTTACGGCTGTCCCGGGGGTGAACGGCGATGTTCATCGCCCCCGAGCGCAGGACCGCCAGACGCTCCTCGAGGACCTCTTCGAGTTCCTCACGGGTGCGCCGTTCCATCAGCATGTCCCAATGCGTACGCGCGGGCTTGGCCTTCTTCTCCTCCGGGCCGTCGCCGTCCACGAGGAGTGCCTGGGCCCCGCAGACCTTGCACTCCCACTCCGGCGGGATCTCCGCCTCGACCGAGAAGGGCATCTCGAAGCGGTGCCCCTTCTCGCATGCGTACTCCACGGCCTGGCGCGGAGCCAAGTCGATGCCGCGGTCCGTCTCGTAGCTGGTCACCACGAGGCGCGTGCCGCGAAGAGCTCGCTCACTCATGAATCGTGCCTCCCGGGCTTGTCGCCCACAGGACAGGTGTCGCTGTCGTCGTCATCCGGTCAACGTCCGGTCGGCGGTAAAGATTCCCGTTCCGAGTCCCGTTCCGGGTCATGCGTCGCCGTCGTAGCCGCAGCCTTGTCAACCAGTGCAGTACCCACCGCCGCCCGGTTTGTCACATCTGCTAGCAGATGCGACCTAGCGTTTCGGCATTTTTGACGCGCAGTAACGGTACACCTGGCAGGCCAAACGCGTACACTACAGCCCTTTCGCGCCGAGTGCTAAATTCTTTCGGGCACCGGATTGCCCGCGCCGGCGATCGCCCGCCGCACCGGAACCCTGGCGAGCAGGGCGAACCCGACGACGAAGAAACCCACCAGCGAGACGATCGCGTCCCGGTAGCTTCCGGTCAGCTGGTAGGTGAGCCCGAAGAGCAGGGGGCCGAGCCAGCTCATGCCGCGGTCGCTCACCTCGTACGCCGAGAAGTACTCGGCCTCCTTGCCGGGCGGGACGAGGTGGGAGAACAGGGACCGGGACAGCGCCTGGCTGCCGCCGAGGACCAGCCCGATGCCGGCGGCCAGGGCGAAGAACCACACCGGCGCCCCGGCCGGCAGGAAGTACCCGGCCGCCAGGATCACCGTCCACGCGGCCAGCGACCCCAGGATCGTGCGCTTCGCCCCGTACCTCCGGGCCAGCCGCCCCAGCGCCAGCGCGCCCGCCACCGCCAGCACCTGCACGAGCAGCACGGCGCCGATGAGCGTCGACTGGCCGAGCCCCAGCTCTTTCGAGCCGTAGACCGAGGCCTGGGAGATCACCGTCTGGATGCCGTCGTTGTAGACGAGGTACGCGAGCAGGAAGGCGAGCGTCAGCGGGTGGCGGCGCATGTCGCGCACGGTCGCCGCGAGCTGCCGGAAGCCGGGCGGGGCCGCCTCCCGCGCGGGTGCCCGCCGGTCGCGCAGCCGGCGCAGCGGGACGAGCGCGAAGGCGCCCCACCACAGGCCGGCCGCCGCCAGGCAGATGCGGACCGCCGTGCTCTCCGAGACGCCGAAGGTGTCGTGGCCGGTGTAGAGGACCAGGTTCACGACCAGGACCAGCGAGCCCGCCGCGTAGCCGAACGCCCAGCCCCGGGAGGAGACCGCGTCGCGCTCCTCGGGCGGGGCGATCTGCGGCAGGTAGGAGTTGCAGAGCATCATCGCCACCGACTGCGCCGCGTTGGCGACGACCAGCAGCGCCCCGCCGAGGAGGTAGCGGTCCCCGTCGAGGAGGAACATGGCCGTCGTGGCCGCGGCGCCCGTGTAGGCGGCGGCGGCCAGGAACGGCTTCTTGCGGCCGGTGCGGTCGGCCGCGGCACCCACCAGGGGCATCACCAGCACGGCCAGGACCACCGACAGGGACACCGCGTACGCGAAGAACGACCCGGCGCGCACCGGGATCCCCAGGGGGTGGACGAACCCGTCCGCGTCCGCCGCCGACTCGGCGACCGACGTCAGGTAGGGGCCCAGGAACACGGTGAGCACGCTCGTCGAGTAGACGGAGCAGGCCCAGTCGTAGAAGTACCAGCCGTGCTGCTCGCGCCTGCGTCCGGCGGCCCCGTCGGCCGCCGGCGCCGGCGCGGTGTCGGTGCCCACCCGTGCCCTCGCCTCCCCGTGAACGCCCGGAGGCGTCGGGCCCCGGGGCTCAGACCCAGACGCCGCGGTCCTCCATGACCTTGCGCAACGTGTCGATGTGATCGGTCATGATGCCATCCACGCCCAGGTCGAGAAGCCGGTGCATGCGGTCCGGGTCGTTGACCGTCCACACGTGCACCTGCAGCCCGCGCGCGTGGGCGGTGCGGACGAAACGGCGGTCCACCACCCGGACGCCGGACCGGACCTCCGGCACCTGGGCGGCGACCGCGGTGCGGCGCACCGCGGCCGGCAGGCCCCAGGAGCGCAGCCGCAGGCCGAGCACGCCCCGCGTGCCGTACGACGTCGCCAGGCGCGGCCCGGCCAGCCGCTGCGCGCGCACCAGCCGTGCCTCGGAGAACGAGCCCAGGCAGACCCGGTCCCAGGAGCCGGTCCGCTCGACCAGGTCCAGGAAGGGCGACAGGGCCTGCTCCGCCTTGACGTCGACGTTCCAGCGGACGTCGGGGAAGGTCTCCAGGAGCTCCTCGAAGAGGGGGACGGGCTCCCGGCCCGCCACGCGCACGCGGCGCACGTCCTGCCAGGTCAGGTCGGCGATCCGGCCCGCGCCGTCGGTGACCCGGTCCAGGGTCGCGTCGTGGAGGGCGACGAGCCTGCCGTCCCGGGTGGCGTGGACGTCGGTCTCGATGTACCGGTAGCCCGCCCGCACCGCGCGGCGGAACTGCGACACGGTGTTCTCCAGGCCGTCCGCGGCCCCGCCCCGGTGGGCGAAGGCGATGGGGCCGGGGTGGTCGAGATAGGGATGGCGTGTCCGCGGGCTCACGGACGCAGTATCGCCCCTTCCGGCCGAGTGGGGGCAACGCCCGTGCCGCCACCGGAAGCCGGGGGGACGGCGAACACCCGCAGGAACACCTGGGCGAGCGGGCCGATCGACAGCGCGTACAGGAGCGTGCCGGGGCCGATGGTGCCCCCGAGGACGAAACCGGAGACCACGACCGCCACCTCGACGGCCGTCCGCATCAGGCGCAGCGAACGGCCGGTGCGCCGGTGCAGCCCCGTCATCAGGCCGTCCCGCGGCCCCGGCCCGAAGCGCGCGGCGATGTAGAGGCCGGTGGCGACGCCGTTGAGCAGGACGGCGGCCAGGAGCAGGGGAATCCGTACGGCCAGGGCGTGCGCGGCGGGGACCGCGGCGAGGGTGGCGTCCATGGCGACGCCGACGACGAAGACGTTGGAGACCGTGCCGAGCCCCGGGCGCTGGCGCAGCGGGATCCACAGGAGCAGCACCACCGCGCCCACGGCGATGGAGACGGCACCGATCGTCAGTCCCGTCAGCTCGGCGAGCCCCTGGTGCAGCACACCCCACGGTTCCAGCCCCAGGCCCGCCTCCACGAGGAGCGCCGAACTCGCGCCGTACAGCGTGAGACCGGCGTAGAGCTGGATCAGTCGTCGGGCGAGATGCCCCCGGGCGGGCTCCGGCGTGGACAAGACGTGCCCCCTGTGTGGTGGTGGTGGCCTGCTGCATGACACCCTGTGGCGTGGAGACAGGCGTCATCCATGGCCAATTCGGGGAAGGTGGACTGATTTCCATGGCGCGGTGGACCTCGGCCGTGGGCGCGGCGCAGCTCGCCCGGCTGCTCAGCTCCCAGCAGGACCGGCCGGCCGGCCCGGGCACGCGCCGCCCGCCCGCCTACCGGGCGCTCGCCGACGGCATCCGCCTGCTGGTGCTCGAAGGGCGTGTGCCGGTGGCCGCCCGGCTGCCCGCCGAGCGGGAGCTGGCGCTGGCCCTGTCCGTCAGCCGCACCACCGTCGCCGCCGCCTACGAGGCGCTGCGCACCGAGGGGTTCCTCGAGTCGCGGCGCGGCGCGGGCAGCTGGACGGCCGTACCGGCCGGCAACCCGCTGCCGGCCCGCGGTCTGGAGCCGCTGCCGCCCGAGGCGCTCGGCTCGATGATCGACCTCGGCTGCGCCGCGCTGCCCGCCCCCGAGCCGTGGCTGACCCGGGCCGTGCAGGGCGCCCTGGAGGAGCTGCCGCCGTACGCGCACACCCACGGCGACTACCCCGCCGGGCTGCCCGCCCTGCGCGCGATGATCGCCGAGCGCTACGCCGCGCGCGGGATCCCGACCATGCCCGAGCAGATCATGGTGACGACCGGCGCGATGGGCGCGATCGACGCGATCTGCCATCTGTTCGCCGGGCGCGGTGAGCGCGTCGCCGTCGAGTCGCCCTCGTACGCCAACATCCTGCAGCTGATGCGCGAGGCCGGGGCCCGGCTGGTGCCCGTCGCGATGGCCGAGGGGCTGGCCGGCTGGGACATGGACCGCTGGCGGCAGGTGCTGCGGGACGCCGCGCCCCGGATCGCGTACGTCGTCGCCGACTTCCACAACCCGACCGGCGCGCTCGCCGACGAGGACCAGCGGCGGCACCTGGTGGACGCGGCGCGGTCGGCGGGGACGGTGCTGGTCGCCGACGAGACGATGAGCGAGCTGTGGCTGGACGAGGACCTCGACGGCGCCGCGATGCCGCGTCCCGTGTGCTCCTTCGACCCGGCCGGGTCGACGGTCGTCACGGTGGGGTCGGCGAGCAAGGCCTTCTGGGCCGGGATGCGCATCGGGTGGGTGCGGGCGGCCCCCGACGTGATCCGCAGCCTGGTCGCGGCCCGCGCCTACGCCGATCTGGGCACGCCCGTGCTGGAGCAGCTGGCGGTGAACTGGCTGTTCAGCACGGGCGGCTGGCAGCAGGCGGTGGACGTGCGGCGCCGGCAGGCCCGGGGGAACCGGGACGCGCTGGTGGCGGCGGTGCGCCGGGAGCTGCCCGGGTGGGAGTTCGAGGTGCCCAGGGGCGGACTCACGCTGTGGGTGCGGACCGGGGGCCTGTCGGGGTCCCGGCTCGCCGAGGCGGGGGAGCGGGTGGGCGTGCGGGTGCCGTCCGGGCCGCGCTTCGGGGTCGACGGGGCGTTCGAGGGGTACGTGCGGCTGCCGTTCACCGTGGGCGGTGCGGTGGCCGAGGAGGCGGCCGCGCGGCTGGCGGCGGCCGCGCGGCTGGTGGAGACGGGCGGGGCGGGAGGCGCGGAGGCGCCGCGCACGTTCGTCGCCTAGGTGCCGGGTGCCGGGTGCCGACCGCTTGCGGCCGGGACCGGCTCGACGGTCCCGGCACGCGTGCGTGCGACTGCCCGCGCACGGCCGGAGGCCCGGCCGCCCGCCGTGCGCGGGCGGATCCCGGGCCGGGGCGGGCAGGGCCGCGCGGCTGGGGAGACGGGCGGGCCGCGGGTTACGAAGGCTCCGTCGCCGCCGTCTCGGCCGGCACGGACCGCGTCTCGGCGGGCACCGCCCCGGCCTCGGCGGGCTCCGGCTCCGCCTCGAAGGACGCCCCCTCGACCAGGGCGGGCACGGGCCTCGCCACGACGGCCACGGACTTCGTCCCGGCGGGGGCCGGCTTCGCCAGGGCAGGTACGGACTTCGCCACGGCGGGCGCCGCCCCGCCTCCGGCGGGCACCCCCTCCACCACGGTGGACACCGGTTCCGCTTGCACGGGGACCGGCTCCATGGGGATGGGCTCCACGAGGATCGGCTCCGCCTGCGCCGGCTCCTGCCGGGCTTCCGTTTCCGCGTCCGCCGGGGTCGCGCGCGGCGGCAGCAGCCTCAGCACCGCCTGCCGGTGGGTCTCGGCGGTCGCGTCGTCGTAGGGGTTGGGGGCGGCCGGGACCTGGAGGCGGTGGACGGGGCCCGTGCCGAGCCGGGCGTAGCCGCGGCCGGGCGGGACGGTGTCGACCGGGGTGGTGTGCGGGGGCGCGCCCAGGACGGTCCGCACCTGCTCGGCGGTCGCGGGCCCGAGGACGACACGCGCGCGGGTGTGCTGCCGTACCGCGTCGCTGAGGGCGTCGAGGCTGTCCAGCTGGTCGGCGACGACCACGGTGACGTTGGCGGGGCGGCCGTGCCGCAGCGGGACCTGGAGCAGGGACTGCGGGTCCTTGCGCCCGTCGGCGGCGGCCAGGTGCGTGAAGGCGCTCGGGCGGTCCAGCAGGATCCACAGCGGTCGCCTGGTGTCGTCCGGCGGCGGATGACCGGCCTGGTGGGCGCGGTTGGCGGCGATCAGCCGGCGCTCCGTCTCGTGCGCGGCCCACTCCAGGCTCGCCAGCGCGCCGGCCGGCCCGCACTCGACGGCCAGCACGCCGTCCCGGCCGGTCAGGCAGGCGTACTCGCCGGTGCCGCCGCCGTCGACGATCAGCACGTCGCCCTGCTGGAGGGCCTGCAGGGCGATGCTGCGCACCAGGGACGAGGTGCCGCTGCCCGGCTGGCCGAGGGCGAGCAGGTGGGGCTCGGTGGAGCGGATGCCCGTGCGCCAGACCACCGGCGGTACGTCGCGGTGTTCCGTGCCGTGGGTGAGGGGGAGGGTGCGCTGGACCCGGATGGGATCGGTGAAGCCGAGGACGATCTCACCGGGGGCGGTGACGAAGCGCTGGGCGCAGATGTCGGTGGGCAGCGGCGGCAGGACGTCGAGGGTGAGTTCGTTGCCCTCCTCGTCCCACACGAAGTGGTACTCGCGGCCCCGGCCCGACTTCGCGGCGAGCAGGTGCTCGATCCGGGCGCGGGCCTCGGCCTCGCCGTCCGGGAAGTAGGCCGGGTAGCCGACGACCAGGTGCGCGATGCGCCCGGTGGCGTCGAACTCGTGGCAGGGGAAGGCCTTCTCCCACTCGCCGCCGTGCGTGTAGAGGGGCGCCGGGTCCTCGGCGGTGGAGAAGTACGGCACCAGCGCCTCGTACAGCGACTTCAGGCGCTGTGCCTGGGGCCCGTCGGGGCCCTCGGGCGCCGACGGGGCGCGGTCCCGGCCCTGCCAGGCCGCCGCCGTCATCAGGGTGATGGCGGCGAGCAGCGGGCCGTACGGCATCAGGGCCACGGCCAGGATCATCGAGGCCACCACGAAGAGGAGCGCACCGCGCCTGTCCTTGGGGGTCTCGGCCCACCTGCGCCACCCGGCCGAGGCCAGCCGGCGCAGTCCGCGGGTGATCGTGATCAGCGGGTGGAGGACGTCGGTGGCGCTGTAGGCCGCCGTCCGGGCCAGCTCCCGGCTCCGGGCGAGCTGTGCGCCGCCGTTGCTCAGGATGCGGGGGAGGGGGCGCCGGGCCACTGCTGCCTCCTGAAGGTGTGTGCGGGCGGGTGGGGCGTCGGCAGGGGACTCAGAACTTGATGCCGCCGAGGAAGCTCGCCAGGCTCTCGCCGCCTGCCTTGATGCTCGGCGCGAGGGCCGTGCTCGCCAGGTAGAAGCCGAACAGGACCGAGACGATCGCGTGGGAGGCCTTGAGGCCGTCCTTGCGGAAGAAGAGGAAGACGATGATGCCGAGCAGGACCACGCCTGAGATGGAGAGGATCATGGGGTTCTCCTGGTTCGCGGGGGACAGTCACCATGAGTACTTCCAGGCTCACAGCATGTATCTATACGATAAAAGGTGCAAATGAGGGAATTCAGTCTGATTTCCCACGGACGGTGGTGCGGTCCTCGATCCCGGCGGGCCGGGCGCTTGCGTCCGGCCCCGTGTGCGGTGATCTTTACCTCGGGCACATCGGGTCATGTGCCGCGCGAGCCAGTACGCTGGCGGTTCACCCGTACGGCCGCACCCCTCGCGGGCGTACGCCCCGACATCCCCACCGTTGACGTGTTCGTAGTGAGAGGCGGTCCGGCCGATGACCGAAGCCCCCGACCCCGAGGTCGTGGAGCTGGCGACCAAGATCTTCGATCTGGCCCGGCGGGGCCGGACCGAGGAACTCGTGGCGTACGTCGACGCGGGCGTCCCGGCGAACCTCACCAACGACCGCGGCGACTCGCTCGTGATGCTCGCCGCCTACCACGGCCACGCCGACGCGGTGCGCGCGCTGCTCGCCCGCGGTGCCGAGGCCGACCGGATCAACGACCGGGGCCAGACCCCGCTCGCCGGGGCGGTCTTCAAGGGGGAGACGGAAGTGATCAGGGCGCTCCTGGAGGGCGGCGCCGACCCGTCCGCGGGCACGCCCTCGGCGGTCGACACGGCGCGCATGTTCGGCCGGACGGAACTGCTCGAACTGTTCGGCGAGCACTGAGCCGAACGTTCTGACCTGGAAAAACACGGACAACGGGGGAGGCGGTACGAGGCCGCCGAAATTTCGGTCGCGGCAGGTCGAAGTGCCGGGTCATCATGACGTCGTGGTTCACGGACGTGATGGTTGGGCAGGTGTTGCCGCACCGCGCGGGCCGTGACTCGGCCCGCGAGGGCCACCGACGAGAGGCAGAGGAAGATGGTCTACAGCAAGCAGGAAACGGCGGGCGCCCCGACGTGTTGTCACGCGGCCAGGTAAGGCACGTCCCCGGTTGCGTCGACGCTTGATGTGAGGCTGTTTCCCATGTTCGATCCGGTCATAGCGCCCAGCGGTACGCTGCTCGGCCTGCTCCAGCGGGGTCGCGGCGACGGCACGCTGCACGCGCTCACCGCCCCGCGCGCCGAAGCGCTCGCGGCACTCGACCACTGCGTGCTGCGCGACCCCCGCCACGACTGGCAGGTGGAGAACCGCTCCCTCTACTACGCCCGCCTGTACCTCGATCTGAACGGCGAACTGGACGCGATCGAGGCCCACCTCTTCGACGCCGAGGACGTCCTCGACACCGACGAGTCACGCACCGGACTCGCCCTCGCCGTCCTCGGCCACCTCGCCTCCTACGGCAGGCGGGACGCCCTCGGACTGCTGCGCAGGTACGCCGCCCACGGCTCCAACTGGGCCTGGGCCCTGGACGAACTCGCCTTGCGGGACGACGACGCCGGCCTGCGCGCCCTGGCCGCGCCGGTGCTCGCCCGCTTCGCCACCGACGCCGAGGGCGAGGCCGAACTGGCCGCCGCCGTCCGCGACGCCTTCGAACCACGGCCCTGGCGGTTGTGGGCGGACGATCCGCGCACGTCGATCGCCGCCCGGGTGCGCGCCGCGCAGGAGGCCGGCAGCTTCGACCGCTGGCAGCGGCAGATGCGACCGTCCGGACCCCGCCCGGGCTGGAGCGTGCGGGCCGTCCTCGAATGGGCCCAGCAAGGCCTCGAACGCGGCGCCGCCCTGCACGTCCCGGCCGCCCGCTGCCTCACCGCCGTGGCGGGCCCCGAGGACCGGGCCGAGATCGTCCAGGCCGCCGAGGACGGCACCGAGGGAGCCCGGTGCACCGCCCTGCGGTACCTCGCCGACCGCGACGATCCCGACGCCCTCGACCTGATCGAGGGCGCCGTGGCCACCGGTACGACGGTCGTCGTGGAGGCCGCCGTCGACGCCTTCGAACGCATGCGCGGTGTCGCCGCCGTCGACCGGGCGCGCGGCTGGGCCCGCCGCCCCGACGCCCTCGGGGCCGCCGCCGGACGCGTCCTGGCCTGCCGGGGCGGAGCACAGGACCGCGAACCGGTCCTCGCCGCCCTGCGGGAGGCGGTACGGGGCGAGGGCCCCGACGCCCCGACCCTGTGGACCCTGGTCGACGGCGCCGGACGGCTCGGCATCGCCTGTGCCGCCCCCGTGCTGCGCCACGTCTACCGCGAGACCGCCTCCTCCCAGCTGCGCGGCCGGGCCGCCCGCGCCCTGGCCGCCACCGACCCCTCCTTCCCCACCGGCTTCGCCGTCGAGTGCCTCTGGGACTGCGAGGAGACCACCCGCGAACTCGCCGCCCGGCACGCCGAGACCGGCGACGCCCGCGTGGTCGAGCGGCTGCGCCGGCTCGCCGCCGATCCCGCCGAGGAGGCCGAGGTCCAGACCGCCGTACGCAGCCGGATCGGTCCCGAGGAGACCTCCGTCTGACCGCACGGTCCCGGCCCCGGTGCGCAACCGCGCCGACCGGGTGAACGAGAGGCGACCCGCGGGGCGGGCGGGCGTGGACGCCGCCTGACCCGCGCGGGTGCGCGGCGCAACGCTCACGGGACGTTCCCCGCCCGGAAAGATCCACGTCGGCGCGGGCGCCTCCGACGCGGCGGCACCACCGGCATGCGCGTCGTCATCGTGACCGGATCCTTTCCCCCGACGTGAACGGCGTGGCCCACCGCGCGCTCCGGACCGCCCGGCACCCCGCCGACCGCGATCACGTCCCCGTCGTCGCCCCCGCCCCGGCTCCCGGCAGCGAGACCGGCACCCGCACGCCGTGCCCGGTCGTCCACGTTCCCCTCCCGCTCCCGGGCCACCCTCAGGTCCCCTCTCTCCCGCTCCCGGGCCATCCCCAGGCCCGCGTCGCCCTGCCCAGCAGGTGCCTGGCCGCGACACTCGCCCCCAAGGGCCAGGCCCCGAGGGCGAGCTGACCGTCGGCTACGTCGGCCGGCTCGCCCCCGAGAAGCGGGCCGGGCTCCTCGCCGGTGCGTGCGGCCTGCCCGGTGTCCGTGTCGTGGCCTCCGGCGACGGGCCCAGCCGGCCCGGCTCGGTCCGGCGCAGGCGCTGCCGGGCGCGGTGCACCTGCACGCCCGCGGGGGCGACCGGATCACCGACCGCGCCCTGTGGAGCGTGGACCGGCTGCACCCCGGTGAGCGCGGGCACCGGCAACTGGCCCGCGCTTCCACGCGTTGCCGGCGGAGCACGGCCTCCGGCGGGGCCGGCGCCCTCGCCCGGGCCGGAGCCCCCGGCCCGGGCGGCGGGCCTGCGGTGGCCGGCCGCCGCAGGCACCGGCTGGGGGCCCGGCGCCGCACCGACCCGCTGCCGCAGCTCCTGACACGCGCCGCCGACGAGCTGCGTCACCGCGCGCGGGGCACGGGCGCCCGGCTCGACGTGCGGGCGCACACCGCGGTGCCGGCGGCACCGCCGGCGGGGGAGCGGCGGCCGTCCGTGGGGGAGCGGCGGCCGGAGCCCGCACGGGCCGAGTCCGCGGCGGTGACGTACGGCTGAACGGGCGCGGGGGACGTCCGGGCCGCGGCCGACGCGCGGCCGAGGACGGATGCGGGGCGTCAGCGGCGGCGTACGGGCACGAACCGCACCGGCGTGCCCGGCACGGCCTGCGCCGCGGCGGGGAGGTCGGCGGTGCGGACCACCGCGATCACCGGATAGCCACCGGTGGTCGGGTGGTCGGCCAGGAACACCACGGGCCCGCCGTCCGGCGGGACCTGGACCGCGCCCAGCACCATGCCCTCGCTGGGCAGCTCGTCCGGGCGGGCCCGCTCCAGGGCCGGCCCGGTGGTGCGCAGGCCGATGCGGTTGCTCGAGGGGGAGACCTCGTACGCCCGTGAGGTGAACGCGCGCACGGCCTCCGGCGTGAACCAGTCGTCGCGCGGGCCGAGCGTCACGCGCAGGACGAGCTCGGCCGGGGGCGCCGGCTGCGGGGCGGCGTCCACGCGCGCGTGGGGCTCCCGCGGGGTGCCCAGCGGCAGGACGGCGCCGTCCGTGAGGGGCGGCGGGCCGAGGCCGGACAGCAGGTCGGTCGAGCGGCTGCCGAGGACCGGCTCGACCAGGATGCCCCCGGAGACGGCCAGGTAGCCGCGGACGCCGGTCGTGGCCGGTCCCACGTCCAGCAGCGCGCCCGCGGGCACGTACACCGGCGCTCCCCAGCCGACCGGGCGTCCGTCCACCGTGACCCGGCAGGGCGCTCCCCCGACCGCCACGGTGACCGCGGAACGGGGCCGCACCGCGCAGCCGGTGAGGGTCGTCTCCAGCACGGCCGCCTCCGGGGGATTGCCGACCAGCCGGTTCACCAGCGCCGCCGCGGGCCCGTCCAGCGCTCCGGAGCGGGGCACGCCGAGGTGGGCGTGCCCGGGGCGCCCCCGGTCCTGCACCGTGGTCAGGGCCCCGGCGCGTACGACGGCGAGCGCGCGGTCGGTCATGACGCCTCCGGGGCGTCCACCGGGACGAAGCGCACACGCGTGCCCGGTGACAGCAGGGCGGCCGGGACGCGCGCGTGGTCCCACAGGACGACGCGCGTCGTGCCGATCAGCTGCCAGCCGCCCGGCGACGAGCGCGGGTACACGCCCGTGTACGGGCCCGCCAGCGCCACCGACCCGGCGGGGACGGCCGTGCGCGGGGTGGCCCGGCGCGGGACGTCGTAGCGCGGCGGCAGCCCGGTGAGGTAGCCGAAACCGGGCGCGAACCCGCAGAAGGCCACACGGAACTCGGTCGCGGAGTGGATACGGGCCACCTCCCGCTCGGGCACGCCCCAGTGGGCGGCGACGTCGGCCAGGTCGGGGCCGTCGTAGCGCACCGGGATCTCGGCCACCTCACCCGTGCGCGGGGGAGCGGGCGGCACCTCGGCGGCCGCCAGGTCGCGGGCCGCGCGGGCCGGATCGGCCAGGCCGTCGAGGAGGACCGTGCGGGCCGCGGGCACGATCTCGCGCACCGGCAGCTCGCCCCGGGCGCGGCGCCGCAGCAGCTCCGCGTGCAGCGCCTGGGCCTCGTCGCCCGAGGAGACCTCGACGAGCAGGGCGTCCTCGCCGACCCGCAGGACTCTCATGCGAAGGCCTCCACCCGGACCCCCGCGGACTCCAGCCGCGCCCGGACGCGGCGGGCCAGGTCCACCGCGCCCGGCGTGTCGCCGTGCAGGCACAGGGAACGCGCGCGCACCCCGATGCGCGTCCCGGAGTGGGAGGTGACCTCGCCGGAGCGGGCCAGGTCCACCGAGCGCTCCACGACGGCCTCCGGGTCGCTGATCACGGCGTCCTGCCGGGAGCGCGGCACGAGCGTGCCCGCGTCGGTGTACGCCCGGTCCGCGAACGCCTCCGTGACGACCGGCAGCCCGGCCCGGCCGGCCCGCTCCAGCAGGCGCGAGCCCGGCAGGCCGAGCACCGGCAGGGCGCGGTCCGCCAGGAGGACGCCGTCGACGACCGCGCCGGCCTGCTCCTCGTCGTGCACGACCCGGTTGTAGAGCGCGCCGTGCGGCTTGACGTACGCCACGCGCGCGCCCGCCGCGCGGGCGAAGACCTCCAGGGCGCCGATCTGGTAGGCCACCTCGGCCGCCAGCTCGGCGGGCGGCACGTCCATCGCGCGCCGCCCGAAGCCGGCCAGGTCCCGGTAGGAGACCTGGGCGCCGATCCGCACCCCGCGCGCGGCCGCCAGCTCGCACACCCGCCGCATGGTGACCGCGTCCCCGGCGTGGAAGCCGCAGGCCACGTTGGCGCTGGTGACGACGGACAGCAGACCCTCGTCGTCGGTGAGCCGCCAGCGGCCGAAGCCCTCGCCGAGGTCGGCGTTCAGATCGATCGACGTCATGACTCCATGGTGCTTCCTGTCAGGCCACGCGGTCCTGCTCTTCGCGGGCGTCGGTGGGGGACATCCGGCCCGGGGCGCGGGCGGGGGCGAACGGCGGGCGGGAGACCGTCACCGCCGCCCGCGGGGCCGCTCCGCAGGTCCGGAACACCGGGATGCCGTCCGGGACCGTGTCCGCCGGGCCGCCGCGCCGGTACGCGCGCACGTCCGCCGGCCCGCCGTTCCCCCGCACCCGGCGGTGCGGCGGACCGGTGCGCAGGCCGGCACCGTCCGCGAACACCGTCGTGCGGGAACCGGCGTCGGTGACGTCGAGGACGGGGCAGGGCTTGGGGTTGCGCTGGCAGAACAGCAGCATGTCGTACGCCCAGTCGGCGGGCACCGAGATCAGGTTGGCCTGGGTGCGGCCCGCCGCGACCCCGGCGGTGGGGCCCGTCAGCCCTTCCCGGAAGCGGGCGCGCGCGGTGTGCGGGCTCCACGCGTGCGCCTGCGGGGCGACGGCCGTCACCGGGCGGTCCCCGGTGCGGGCGCGGCTCACGTCAGCTCCTTCCCACGCGTCTCCGGCAGCCCGAGCAGCGCCAGCGCCGCCAGGCCGTAGCCGACCGCGCCGAAGACCAGGGCGCCGCCCACGCCCCAGCTGTCGGCCAGGAAACCGACCGTCGTGGGGAAGACGGCGCCCACGGCGCGCCCGGTGTTGTACGTGAAGCCCTGCCCGGTGCCGCGCACCGCCGTCGGGTACAGCTCGCTCAGGAAGGACCCGAAGCCGCTGAAGATCGCCGACATGCAGAACCCGAGCGGGAAACCGAGCACCAGGAGCAGGCCGTCGGCGCCGCTCGGGATGTTCGCGTACGCCAGGATGCACAGCGCCGACAGCAGGGCGAACAGCCAGATGTTGCGCCGGCGGCCGAGCCGGTCGGTGAGGTAGCCGCCGGTCAGGTAGCCGACGAAGGCTCCCGAGATCAGGAACGCCAGGTAGCCGCCGGTGCCGACGACCGACAGGCCGCGCTCGGTCTTCAGGTACGTCGGCACCCAGGTGGCGAGCGTGTAGTAGCCGCCCTGGACGCCGGTGGAGAGCAGCACGGCGAGGACCGTGATGCGCAGCAGACCGGGCTTGAAGATCGCCGCGAACGAGCCCTTGTGGGGGCTCCTCTCCCGCGCGGCGACCGCCTCCGGCGCGTCGTGCACACTGCGCCGCACCCACACCACCAGCAGCGCGGGCAGCGCGCCGGTCCAGAACATGATGCGCCAGGCCAGGTCGTCGTCCACCAGGGAGAAGACCAGCGTGTACACGATCGCGGCCAGCGCCCAGCCCACCGCCCAGGAGCTCTGGACCGCGCCGAGGGTGCGGCCCCGGTGCCCGGCGCTCGCGTACTCGGCGACCAGGATCGCGCCGACCGCCCACTCGCCGCCGAAGCCGAGGCCCTGCAGGGCCCGGAAGACCAGCAGCGTCTCGTAGTCGGGCGCGAAACCGCAGGCCACCGTGAAGACCGCGTACGTGATCACCGTCAGCATCAGCGCCTTGACCCGGCCGATCCGGTCCGCGAGCACGCCCGCGAGGGCGCCGCCGATCGCCGAGACCACCAGGGTGACCGTCGTGAACAGGCCGGTCTGGCCGCTGTCCAGGCCGAAGTACGCGGCGAGCGCCACCATGCTCAGCGGCAGCGTGAAGTAGTCGTAGGAGTCCAGGGCGTAGCCGCCGAACGCGCCGGCGAAGGCGCGGCGGCCGCGCGGCCCCAGGGCGCGCAGCCAGCCCAGCGCCCCGTCGCCGGCGGGGTCTTCGGCCGCCGCGGGAGGCGCGGCCTCGGTGCGGGCCTGCGGTGGAGGGGGCGTGCTCATGGGCACCTCGCAGAAGGAGGACGGAGGGTGCTGGAGGACTGAGCCGTGCCGTGCGCAGTGGTCCGGCGCCGTGGTGCGAAGGCGGCGCCATGGAGGGCACTGGAAGCACCGTAGAGGATTGTTCAACGATCCCTCAATACTCATGTTGGTTCGTTCTGGTGATCTGCGCTTGAATTCCGGCATGGCAGAGCAGCTGACGTCCCTCGCCGGCGACCGGGCCCTCCTCGGGCGCACCAGCACCGCCGAGCGGGTCGCGGACATCCTCAGGAGCCGCATCTCCGAGGGGTACTTCCCGCCCGGGACGCGCCTGCCGGAGGACGGCATCGGCGGCGCGCTCGGCGTCTCCCGCAACACCCTGCGCGAGGCCTTCCGGCTGCTCACGCACGAACGCCTGCTGGTCCACGAACTGAACCGGGGCGTCTTCGTCCGGGTCCTGACCGTCGAGGACGTCGAGGACATCTACCGCACCCGCCGCCTCGTCGAGTGCGCCGTCGTGCGCGGCCTCGGCGAGCCGCCGTACGGCCTCGACGCGCTCGCACGGGCCGTGGCGCAGGGGCGGCGGGCGGCGGACGAGGGCGACTGGAAGACGGTGGGCACGGCCAACATCCACTTCCACCGGGAGCTCGTGGCCCTCGCCGGCAGCGAGCGCACCGACGAGCTGATGCGCAGCGTCTTCGCCGAACTGCGCCTCGCCTTCCACGTCGTGGACGAGCCGCGCAGGCTCCACGAGCCGTACATCGCCCGGAACGTCGGCATACTAGAGGCCCTTCGGGCCGGGGACCGGGACGAGGCCGAGAGCCTGCTCGCCGGCTACCTCGAGGACTCGCTGCGGCGGGTCGTCGAGGTGTACCGGCGGCGGGTCGGGGAGGACGGCTAGGCAGCACGCCGGAGCGGCGCGCCGCCGGTGCGACGGCCGGGACGCGAGGACGCCCCTGCGCCGTTTGGGTCGTTGTCAGACCGAGGACCTAGTCTGTGCACCGTGACTTCGCCTGCATCGACGGACAGTGTTCCGCCCCAGCTCAGCGCGGGGACGCGCCCTGCCCAGGGGCCGGCCGCCGACGAGGGACTGGCGCGGCGGCTGCGCGCGCTCGCCTGCACCGCGCCGCTGCACGACCTCGACGCGCGCAAGGCCAACCTCGCCGGTGAGTACTCGGTGTACGGCATGGCGGAGATCGCCCTCGCGGCCATCGACCTCGTCACCCTCAACATGGACTTCGACACGGGCGCGGAGCACGACCAGGTGGTCGCCCGCCTGATCCCGCGCATCGCCGCCCAGGCCCCGCGGCGGCCCGCCGCCGAGCACGAGCGGGTGGCCCGCTGGGTCCTGGAGAACCTGATCAACGTCGGCAGCGTCGACCGCGGCTTCCGCGCGGTGTACGGCACGTTCGGGCCGGACGGCACCTACGTGCGCCGCGACTACGACTTCAAGCTGATAGAGGAGGTCCCCGGCCCCGGCGGCACGGTCTACCTGCGCACGACGGACGAGGCGGTCAACGTCCTCGTCGGCGCCCTCGACACCGATGTCACCAGCGCCCAGATCGCCGCCGAGGTCAAGCTGGAGGTGCTGATCAGCCGCGGCCGGCTCGCCGACGCGCAGCTCGCGGCCGAGCAGGCCCGGTACCGGACCGTGCAGTACTCCGAGTCGCTGCGCAAGGCGCTGGAGGCGACCCGGCGCAACGTGCGCGCGGTGGACTGGCTCAACGCCGTGCCCGACATGATCGCCGAGGCCCTGGACCACGTCGCCGACCGCTACCGCCACGAGAACGCGATCCTCACCAACATCCGCAAGGCCCGCGACGAGTCCGAGGACCCCGGGCACAAGCGCCGCGCCGCCGAGCTGGTCGACATCGTCAAGGACTGCATCCGCCGCCACACCCAGCTGCAGTCCCGGCTGCTGGAGGCCGGACCGCTCTTCCGCGCCGAGCAGGACCGGCAGGCCTTCGCCACACCCGCGGGCATCTCGGGCCTGGACCTGTACGGCCAGCTCCTCTCGCCCGTCCTGCCGCTGCCGCTGGAGCGGGCGGTCCGCGTCACCGACGCGTTCTTCGCGCGCGGCACGGGGCTGCGCGCGCCGGTGTCCGTCCGGGTCGGCGACCTCGTCGACATACTGCTGACCCCGCCCGCGGAGCGCGAGCACCTGGGCGCCGAGATGCCGGAGCCCGACCTGATCGCCACGCCGGACGACAGCCGGTTCAGCGAGGAGCAGCTGGCCGCGGCGATGGAGCTGCTCGACCTGCCGGCCGACGCGCCGCGCCGGCTGTCGGGGCTGTTGGCGGACGCGCGCACGCAGGACCCCGACCTGCCCTACCTGGTGGCCCTGCTGGCCATCCACGCGGCCAGTCCGCCGGTCGGCACGGCCTACCGGCAGGGCGAGCGGAAGCTGCTGTTCGCCGTGGACGACGGGACCGAGCTGGACGATCCCGAGTTCGGCGGGGCCGACCTCATCGTGGGGACGGCTCTGCTGGACGCGGCGGGCATGGCGGCGGACAGGACGGAAGCCGCATGAGAGCCCCGCGGGCGTCCGGGGCCGTCCGTGACCGCGGTCCGCGGACGGCCGGGCGCGCCCACCCGGCGCGACCGCACACGCCACAGCCCCGCGTCCCCCAGCCAGTCGCCGTCTTTTCCCGACCCGAGGAGTTCCAGCCGTGAGCGAGCACGTCGAGTGGCGCGAGCCGGAGGCCCCCGCCGCGTCGGTGTCCGCCGCCGTCACCCCCGCCGACGCCGCCGACGCGGCGCGGCTCGTCGCCTTCGGGCTGCAGCCCAAGCTGCAGCCCGCCCGTGACCAGGAGTACGCGGACCTGCTGCGCCGGTACCGCGAGGACCCGGCCTTCGCGCGGCTCGCCGACGCCGTGGCCACCGGTCTCGGCCTGATCGTGCTGGAGGTGTCCCCGCGCGCGGGCATGGCCGTGACCGCCGCCGAGGACTCCGTCTTCGCCGTGCGCATGGGGGACTACGCGCGTCGCGCGTCCGCCGAGTCCACCGACCGGTTCCTGCACGGGCTCGCCCACCTCGCCGTCGCCGCCCTGGCGTTCCCGCGTCCCGAGGACCTCGCCGACGACGGCTACATCGGGCGCGTCACGGTCAACGGCGTCGACGCCTTCGTGCGGCAGGCCTGCCGCCGCCTGGAGGAACGGGCCGCCGAGCAGGGCGAGAACACCGACCCGGCCACCGACGCGCCCGGCCTGGAGGCCGCCTGGCGCATCTGGGCCAGACGCAGCGCCACCGGCGCCACCAAGGACGCCCGCCGCCCGGCGGGTTCGACCACCGGCATCGTCGCCAAGGCCGTCGCCTTCCTCACCGACTCCGGATTCCTCCAGCGCACCGGCGACGACAACGGCGGCACGTACCGCACCACCGCCCGCTACCAGCTCCAGGTGCGCGACATGGCCGGCAGCGCCGCGATGGCCGAGCTGCTGGAGCTGGGCATCGTCCCGGTCGGCGACGGCACGCCGACGCTGCTGCCCGCCGACGACACCGACGACCTGGAGCTGGTGGCCGACGCGGGCCTGCCGTTCCACACCTCCTGACACACCTGCCCCACCCACCCCGACACCCTTCCGAACCCCCTTCCCTGCCGAAGACTTACGAGAGTCCGCCATGTACGAGCTGTCCCGGGTCCGCCTCTACTCCATCGGTCCCGCCGGTGCGCGCTACGCCGACACCGTGCTGGACCTGCGGGGCGTGGGCGAGCCGGTGCCCGACCCCGCGCCCACACAGGCGGAGTTCTTCGAGGAGGAGCCCGTCGGGCCGCCGCGCCGCCCCGCGCCCGCCGGCGTGCTCTTCCTGGAGAACGGCGGCGGCAAGTCGGTGCTGCTCAAACTGATCTTCTCCGTGATGCTGCCCGGCCACCGCAACACCCTGGGCGGCGCCAGCTCGGGCGTGCTGCGCAAGTTCCTGCTCGCCGACGACTGCGGGCACGTGGCCCTGGAGTGGCAGCACGTGCAGACCGGCGAGTGCGTGGTCGTCGGCAAGGTCAGCGAGTGGCGCGGACGGCAGGTCTCCAACGACCCGCGGAAGTTCGCCGAGGCCTGGTACTCCTTCCGGCCCGGCCCGGGCCTCAGCCTCGACAGCCTGCCCGTCGCCGAGTCCACCACCGTACGGCCGCCCGCCGAGGGCCAGTCGGGCGCCCGGGGACGGCGCCGCACCATGAAGGGCTTCCGGGACGCCCTCACCGAGGCGGGCAAGACCTACCCGCACCTGGAGGTGCACTGGGAGGAGATCCACGAGCGCTGGACCGAGCACCTCGGCGAGCTCGGCCTCGACCCCGAACTCTTCCGCTACCAGCGCGAGATGAACGCCGACGAGGGCGAGGCCGCCGGCCTCTTCGCGGTCAAGAAGGACGCCGACTTCACCGACCTGCTGCTGCGCGCCGTCACCGACACCCGCGACACCGACGGACTCGCCGACCTGGTCGGCGGCTTCGGCAGCAAGCTGGGCCGGCGCGCCGAGCTGATCGCCGAACGGGACTTCACCGCCGGGTCGGTGGACCTGCTGGGCCGGATCGTGGAGGCCGCCGGGGCCCGCACCCGCGCGCGCGACATCCACACCGCCGCGGAACGCCGTACGCGGACCCTGGCGCGCAGGCTCTCCGCGCGCGGCGTGCGCGAACGCGCCCGCGCCGCCGATCTCGCCCAGCGCGTCACCACCGCCGCGCACGCCGTCACCCACGCCGAGACGGCACGGGAGCGCAGCGCCCTGATCACCGCCGAACTCGCCTACCGGCACGCCTCCCTGGCGCTCGCGGCGGCCGAGAAGGCCGCCGCCGCGCAGAAGCGCGAGCTGGCCGACGCGCGCACCCTGTACTCCGCCTGGCAGGCCGCCGAGGCCGTCCTGCGCCACCGTGCCGCCGCCGACCGGGTCGCGCGCGTCTCCGCGGCGATCCGGGAGGCGGAGCGCGACGCGGCCCCCGCACTGGCCGCCCGGGCCAAGGCCGCCGTCGACCTCGTGCGCGCCCTGCACGCGGCCGCCGAGGACGCCGAGCACCACGCCAACGAGGAGGAGGAGCGCTCCGCTGCCCTGCAGGACGTCAGCGACCACGCCTACCGGGACTCCACCGCCGCCGCCACACAGGCCCAGCGGGCCCGCAGCGAGGCCGAGCACCTGCGCCAGCGCCTCGCCGAGGTCGAGCAGGAGACCGCCGAGGCGGTGCGCGCCGGCTGGCTCGACGACAGCGCGCCCGACGCCGACCCGGCCCGTGCGGCCCTCGCCGCCAGCGACGCGGAGAAGACGGCCGTCGCGGCCTGGGACCAGGCCCGCGAGGCCGCCCGCCGGGCCACGGAGCACGCGCGCGAGGCGGCCGCCGCCGAGACCCGCGCGGAACTGACCGCCGCCCGAGCGGCGGACGCGGCCACGGCGGCGGAGCGCGCCCACGAGGCGGAGCGCCGCACCGCCGAGGCGCTGGCGGGGGAGGAACGACTGGCGGAGCTGCTGGGCCTGACCTCCGACGCGCACACGGCCGTTCCGCGGCCCCGCCCCGCCGCGGACGGCGAGGCGGCCGGCCGGTCCCGGTCCGACGGGCAGGCACTGAGCGCCGAGGAGCTCGACCGCTTCGCCGACGACCTGCGCGGCCTGCTCGACGACACCGTCTCCGCCGCCGAGCGCCAGCTGTTCGAGCTGCGCACGGCCGCCGCCGACGACGCCCGGATCCTGGGCGCCCTCGGTGACGGCGGACTGCTGCCGCCCGGCCCGGACGTGCTGGCCACCGTCGAGTTCCTCGGCGAGCACGGCATCCCCGCCCTGCCCGGCTGGCGCTACCTCGCGCAGGCCGTCGACCCCGCCGACCACGCGCGCGTGCTGGCCGCCCGGCCCGAGCTGGTCGACGGCGTGATCATCACCGACCCGGACTCGCACGCGCGGGCCCGGGAGGCCCTGAGCGAGGCCGCGCTGCTGCCCCGCTCCGCCGTCGCCGTCGGCACGGCCGCCGCCCTGCTCGCGCCGACCCCGGCCCCGGACGCGGACACCGGGGACGTCTTCCTCGTGCCGCCGAACCCGGCCATGCACGACGAGCACGCCGCCGACGAGGAACGGCACGCGCTGCGGGCCCGGGCGACCGAGCGGGACGAGGAGATCCGCCGGCTCGCCGCGCGGCTCGGCAAGGACCGCGAGCTGGCGGCCCGGCTCGCCTCCTGGCGCACCGGCTGCCCCGCCGGCCGGCTCGCCGAACTGGCGCGGGCCGCGCAGGACGCGCGCGCGTTCGCCGAGGAGGCCGAGGCCGAGCTGGCCGAGGCGCGGACCGCGCGGGCCGAGGCCGAGGAGGCCGCCGCCGAGGCCGTGCGGGTGCGGGACGAGCGGCAGGAGAGCGCGCAGAAGGCCCGGCGCGCCGCCGACGCCCTCGCCGGACTCGCGTTCCGGCTGCGCGAGCGCGCCGGCTGGCAGGCCAGGCTGCGCGAACTGGCCGACGAGGCGGCCGAGGCCGAGGCCCGCGCCCAGGCCTGCCTGGAACGGGCCCGCGCCGCCGACGAGGACCGGCGTGCCGCCCAGCGCGCCGCCGACGACGCCCGCCGTACCGCGCGGGCGCTGCGCGCCGAGCGCTCCGAGATCGCGGGCGCCCCCGACGACGTACCGGAGGACGGCGCCCAGGCCTCGAAGGCCTCGCTGCCCGCCCTGCGTGAGGCCTACCGGGCCGCCTCCCAGGTGTACGAGAAGGTCGGCGTCGGCGCCGACCTGCGCGCCGAGCAGGCCCGTGCGGAGAGCGACGAGAGCGCGGCGCGCGCGGAGCTGGACCGGCTGAGCAACAAGGTCCGGACCCGGGCCGAGCAGCTGCTCCAGTCGCCCGACGGGGCCGACGGGCCCTCCCGGCAGGCGGCCGCCGCGCGCGCCGAGGAGCTGGTGCAGCTCCTGGAGACCCGGATGTCCAGCGCGAGCGAGCAGCTCGGGCGGCTGCGCGGCGAGGCCGAGCGGCACGCGCCCGAGGACGGCGAGGCGCACACCGAGCTCCCTGCGGAACTGGTACCGCGCGACGCCGAGCACGCGCAGGCGCTGCTGCGCACGGCGACGGCCGAACTCGCCTCCCGCACCGAGGCGCTGGCCCAGGCCCGGGAGGCGCACGCCGGGCTGCTGGAGGCCCACCGGGCCGCCGAGGACGCGGCCGGCGGCTTCGACGAGATCGCCGCGATGCTCCGCGACCTGCTGCGCGAGCACACCGTCGAGGAGGAGCAGGACGAGCCCGAGCCGTACCCGGGCACCCTGGAGGAGGCCCGGCAGTCCGCCGCCGAGACCCGCCGGTCGCTGCGCGGCTGCGCCACCGATCTGTCCGCCGCCGAGGCCGCCGTGCGCGAGGCCTGCGACGTCCTCGTCCGGCACGCCAACTCCACGCGCTACGAGCAGGTCCGCACCCCCGCGCGGCAGCAGATCCGCGAGCTGCCCGCCTCCGCGCTGCCCGAGCACGCCCAGCGGTGGGCGGACGCCTTCGCCCCCCGGCTCCGCGTCCTCACCGACGAGCTGGAGCAGCTGGAGCGCAACCGCGACTCGATCGTGGACCGGCTGCGCGGCCTGGTCGAATCGGCCCTCGCCACGCTCCGCTCCGCCCAGCGGCTGTCCCGGCTGCCCGAAGGGCTCGGCGAATGGTCCGGGCAGGAGTTCCTGCGGATCCGCTTCGAGGAACCCGACCCGGCCACGCTCACCGAGCGGCTCGGCGAGGTCGTCGACGAGGCGACCCGCGCGGCCGTCAGGAAGAACTCCGACCTGCGGCGGGACGGCATGTCCCTGCTGCTGCGCGGCGTCGCGGCGGCACTGCAGCCCAAGGGCGTCGCCGTCGAGATCCTCAAGCCGGACGCCGTGCTGCGCGCCGAGCGGGTGCCCGTCGGCCAGATGGGAGACGTGTTCTCCGGCGGTCAGCTGCTCACCGCGGCCATCGCCCTGTACTGCACGATGGCCGCACTGCGCAGCAACGACCGGGGCCGGGACAGGTACCGGCACGCCGGCACGCTCTTCCTGGACAACCCCATCGGCCGCGCCAACGCCACGTACCTGCTGGAGCTCCAGCGGGCCGTCGCCGACGCGCTCGGCGTGCAACTGCTCTACACGACCGGTCTGTTCGACACCACGGCCCTCGCCGAGTTCCCCCTGGTGATCCGGTTGCGCAACGACGCCGACCTCAGGGCCGGGCTGAAGTACATCCGGGTGGAGGAGCACCTCCGGCCGGGACTGCCCCAGCAGAGCGCGGCCCAGGAGGCGGTGCACAGCGAGATCACGGCGACGCGGATGTTCAAACGGCCCGCGCCGACCGCCTGAGGGGAGGCGAGGCGCTTTCCCCCGGCAGGCCCGGCGCTTGTCGTACCGCGGAGCCGTCCTCGGCTTGTTCCGGTGGCCCCGCGGTCACACCGAACGGCACGAGGCCGTGGCGGGACGAGGGACCTGCGGGGTGGCGTGGAAGACGCCCGCTTCCCCGGGCCCCCGGCCACCCGTGGGCCCGGGGAAGCGGGCGGGCCCTCAGGAGTGCGACAACTGCCCCGCTCCGCCCCGCCGGCGTATACGGGTCTGTGTCCGCTCGGCGGCTCGCGCCCGGCGACGGGCCCGGCGCCGCTCGCGCCGCAGGGCCCGCGCCGTGCTGCTCGGCGTCGACACCACGCCGTTGCGCTGGTTCCAGACCTGACGCGTCACCCACACGTCGAGCGCGCCCCAGGTGGCCACCACCGTGCTGACCACGCTGCTGATCACCATGGGGAAGGCCAGCCAGGAGCCGGCCATCGCGCACAGGAAGGCCACCATGGCCTGAATCAGCGTCACGGCGATGATGAGCACCGCCCGCACGGCCGCCGTCCGCACCGGATCCGGCAGCCGGCGCCGCCGTGCCGGCTCCTCGATCCACAGCGGCCGGTGGCGGGGCTCCTCGTGCGCTCCGCCGTCCTCACCGGCTCGCGCCCCGCCGCCAACCGCCGCTGCGGTCTCGTGAACGGCCCTCCGCGTCCCGGCCGTCTCCCCGCCGTCCGCGGCCGCACGAGTGTCCCGCCCGTTCGCCCTCCCGCGTCCGGCTGCCGGAACGCCGGGGTCCGGGGCCTCGGCGCCCCGCTGCGCTCCCACCCGCGCCGCCGTGCCGTCCCGGGGCGCCCTGCGCCGCTCCGCCGTGTCCATCACCGTGTCACTCCCCACCGCCAGCAGACCGATCGCCCGCGTCCGTAGACCCGGCTCCCCAGCGGCTGCCCGGCTTGCGCTGTTTTACGCCGCCCAGGGGCGAGACGCGGCTCCTGTGGCCGATTCCGCCCCCGTTTCCCGTGAAGAAGGACGAACGGCGCACCGCAAAGATTCCCGCTGAGGGAAAAATTTCAGCCAACAGGGCAACGCTGCCGGGAGGTTGGCCGGTGGGTCCGCCGCCCGATTCCGGGAGGCGATCTCCCGCAATACCCGGACAACTCACCATGCCTCGTGCCCGGCGCGGAGGTTCGAATTCCGGACGGGTCTTCGAGATAACCGCGCGTCGGTAGTAGGCTCGCGCCGTTTGTTGATGCACATGTGTACCCCCTGTCGGTCGGGGGGCCGAGCTGGGGGAGGCCATGCGCTTTCGCGGGAAGTCCATCCGCCGGAAGATCGTGGCGCTGCTCCTCGTGCCGCTGGTGTCCCTGACCGGGATCTGGGCCTTCGCCACGGTGCTGACGGGACGTGAGGTGGCCCACCTCTGGCACGTGACGTCCTTGGTGGAGAAGATCGGTTACCCCGTCGAGGACGTCGCCCGCGCGTTGCAGCAGGAACGGCGCCAGACGCTCGTGTACCTCGCCGACCCCCGCGCATCGGAGGCGCTGTCCGCGCTGCGCGCCACCCGGGCCGCCACCGACGACGCGATCGCCGAGATCCAGGGGAACGCGAAGAGCCCCGACATCCGCGAGGGAGTGGACGAGGACGACGGGGAGCACCTCACCGCGGCCCTGGACGCCCTGCGGGGCATCGACGAACTGCGGCGCAGCGTCGAGGACGGCTCCCTCACCCGGGCCCAGGCCCTCGACCTGTACAACCGGCTCATCGACCCGTGCTACGTCCTGCTCGCCTCCCTCGACGGCGTCGACAGCGTCGAGATGGACAAGCAGAACCGTGCCCTCGTCAACCTGGCCCGAGCCCGCGAACTGCTCGCCCGCGAGGACGCCCTGCTCGGTTCCGCCCTCGTGGTCGGCGAACTCTCCCGCGACGAGGTCCGGGACATCTCCTACCTCGTTGCCCAGCGCAACCTGCTCTACGACGTCAGCCTGCCGGTCCTGCCGCCGGCGGAGCGCGAGCGCTACACCCGCTTCTGGAAGGGCGCCACCACCGCCCCCCTGCGCGTGGAGGAACAGGCCGTCATCGCCTCCGTCGGCTCCGAGCCCCCGCGCACGGTGACCGCCCGGAGCTGGGACGCCGCCGCCGAGAGCGTGCTGGGCGACCTGGTCACGCTCAACGACCAGGCGACCGACCGCTACCAGGACCGGGTCCGCCCGGTCGCGATGTCCGTCATCACCAAGGCCGTCGTCGCCGGTCTGCTCGGTCTGCTCACCGTGCTGTTCTCCCTCTTCCTGTCCGTGCGCATCGGCCGCACCCTCATCCGCGACCTGCGGCAGCTGCGCCTGGAGGCCCACGAGGCGTCCGGTGTGCGGCTGCCCAGCGTGATGCGCCGCCTGTCGGCGGGCGAACAGGTCGACGTCGAGACCGAGGTCCCGCGCCTGGAGTATGACAAGAACGAGATCGGCGAGGTCGGCCAGGCCCTCAACACCCTGCAGCGCGCCGCCGTCGAAGCCGCCGTCAAACAGGCTGAACTGCGCGCCGGCGTCTCGGAGGTCTTCGTCAACCTCGCCCGCCGCAGCCAGGTCCTGCTGCACAAGCAGCTCACCCTGCTCGACGCCATGGAACGCCGGACCGAGGACACCGAGGAACTCGCCGACCTGTTCCGCCTGGACCACCTGACCACCCGCATGCGCCGGCACGCCGAGGGCCTGGTGATCCTCTCCGGCGCCGCGCCCTCCCGCCAGTGGCGCAAACCCGTCCAGCTCATGGACGTCGTGCGCGCCGCGGTCGCCGAGGTCGAGGACTACGAGCGCATCGAGGTCCGCCGTCTGCCCCGCATCGCCGTCACCGGACCGGCGGTCGCCGACCTCACCCACCTCGTGGCCGAACTCCTGGAGAACGCCACGGTGTTCTCCCCGCCGCACACCGCCGTGCAGGTCCTGGGCGAGCGCGTCGCCAACGGCTTCACCCTGGAGATCCACGACCGGGGCCTCGGCATGACGGCCGAGGCGCTGCTGGACGCGAACCTCCGGCTCGCCGAGACACCCGAGTTCGAGCTGACCGACACCGACCGGCTCGGACTGTTCGTCGTCAGCCGCCTCGCCCAGCGGCAGAACGTCCGGGTCTCCCTGCAGCCCTCCCCGTACGGCGGCACCACCGCCGTCGTCCTCATCCCCGACGCGCTGCTCACGGACGACGCGCCGGACACCAACGGCATCGGTTTCCGCCTCGACCGACCCCGGCCCACCAAGGAGAGCGGGTCGGCCGACAGCCGCCGTGCGGCGCTCTCGCAGGTGCCCGTGGCGCTGCCCGGCCTGCCCGCCCCACTCCTCGACGGGCCGGTCGAACTGGAGGCTCCGGTCGACCTGGACGCCCTCGGCGACTTCTCCGACGAGCTGGAGGACGGTGCGGACGGCGGCCTGTTCCGCCCCCGCCGGCCCCGCACCCGTGCCCAGGACGGCGCCCCCAGGCACCGCCAGCCGCACCAGCGCCCCTCCGACGCCCAAGGCGCACCGGACGGGGCCGACCCGGAGGACCAGGTGAGCGCGCCGGTACCGCTGCCGCGCCGCCGCACCCCCAAGCTGGTCAGCTCGCACGGCCGCCCGGTCACCCGGCAGCGCCCCCGGCGCGAGAGGACGGACGGACGGGCGGACGGAAGGACGGACGGGGAGGCCGCCACGGACGGTGGCCGCCCGCAGCCGGAGGCCGCGCCGCCGCAGGCCGCACCGTCGCTCCCGGTCCGCGGCGACGCCGAGTCCGCCCGCGGGCGGCTCGGCGGCCGGACCGGGCCGGAATCCCCGGCCCCGCAACCCTCCCGCCGTCGCGGCGGGCAGCCCGTGAGCGGCCGCGGCGGGCCGGAGGGCCCCGCCTCCCCCGGGAGCGCCCGTGAGGACGGAGCGATCGCGTCGAGCGGCCCGCGGGAACCCGGCTCACGTCCCGGAGAAGGCCCGGCACCGCAGGAGCCCGCCTCCGGTACCGCGCCGCTGCCCCGGCGCGTACGGCAGGCCAGCCTCGCCCCGCAGCTCAAGCGGGGCCCCGGCCGGCTCACCGGGGAGCGGGCCGAGCCCGACGAGCGGGACGCCGAGGAAGTGCGCAGCCGCATGGCCTCCCTCCAGCGGGGCTGGCAGCGCGGCCGCGCGGAGAACGCCGCGGGCGACGACGCCCACAGCGGCACAGCACCACAAGGAACGACTAAGGGGGACGGTCGATGACCGCACCGAAGGCGACCGGCCACACCGCAACCGACAACAGGGAGCTGAACTGGCTCCTGGACGACCTGGTGGACCGCGTCGCGAGCATCCGCAAGGCCCTCGTGCTCTCCGGGGACGGCCTGCCGACGGGAGTGTCCAAGGACCTGACCCGGGAGGACAGCGAGCACCTGGCCGCCGTCGCCTCGGGGTTCCACAGCCTCGCCAAGGGCGTCGGACGCCACTTCGAGGCCGGCAGCGTCCGGCAGACGGTCGTCGAACTCGACGACGCCTTCCTGTTCGTGACGGCCGCGGGCGACGGCAGCTGCCTCGCCGTCCTGTCGGACGCCGACTCCGACGTCGGCCAGGTCGCCTACGAGATGACCCTCCTCGTGAAGCGGGTCGGCGTGCACCTGGGCACGGCTCCGCGCACCGATCTGCCCCAGGGCGGGTAGTGGGATGGCATGAGCGCTGACGGTCAGGGAAGAAGCCACTGGTTCGACGACGAGGCCGGGCCGGTCGTCCGTCCGTACGCCA
This sequence comes from Streptomyces sp. NPDC052701, assembly GCF_040678355.1. NCBI lineage: Bacteria > Bacillati > Actinomycetota > Actinomycetes > Kitasatosporales > Streptomycetaceae > Streptomyces > Streptomyces sp. NPDC052701. The sequence goes on along the minus strand of NZ_JBFATO010000026.1, from coordinate 13,399 downwards.
TGACGCGTGGCCGCACCACCAGCGCGGGCCAGCACCGCCTCGACCTGATCGCGGTGGTCGTCACGGAACCCCACGCGGACGATCCGGAAGCGGACCCCACGCTGTCCCCGGAGCACGTGGACATCGTCGAGCTGTGCCGCGACACCCCGCAGTCGGTCGCCGAACTCGCCGCCGAACTCGACCTGCCGATCGGGGTGGTGCGGGTCCTCGTCGGAGACCTCGTCGACGCGGAATGGGTCCACGTGAACCGGCCCGTGCCCCCGGCCGAGCTGCCGGACGAGAGTATTCTGCGCGACGTGATCAACGGCCTCCGAGCGCTGTGAGCGGCGTGGAAGCGGGGTACTGACGTGACAGGCCGGCGGTTCCGGGCCGATCGGGGCGGCACGCTCCGTGACGTCGTCGTGCCGCGCCCGGACGGCCGGCCGGGCACGCACGGGCCCCTGCCGGGCCGCCCTCCGGCTCCCCGCCGGCCCCGGCGGCCGCGCAGCGCGGGGACCCCCGCCTCCGAGGCCGCGGCGGCGGGCCCGCGCGTCCTCCCGGACGGCTCCCGCGCCCGCGCCGGGACAGCCCGGGCCCCTTCGCCCGCCGCACCGGGCCGCCGGAGCCGCCCCGCGTCCGGGCCGTCCGGGCCGCCTGGCGTCCCGTCGCCGGCCACCGCGCGGGGCGCCCCCGTCCTCCACGCCCTCGCCGGGTCCCCCCGGCATGCCCACGACGACGTCCTCGTCGACACGACCCCCGGCGGCGGAGGATACGGCCCGCCGTCGCCCGACCCCCATCAAGCAGGAGAAGAGACCGATGATCTTCGGGCGTTCTGAGCGCGGCAAGCCCCCGGTCGAGCCCGTCACGCTCAAGATCCTGGTGGCCGGCGGCTTCGGCGTGGGCAAGACCACGCTGGTCGGCGCCGTCAGCGAGATCAGGCCGCTGCGCACCGAGGAACTGCTCACCGAGGCCGGGCGCCCGGTCGACGACCTCAGCGGCGTGGAGAACAAGCGCACCACCACCGTGGCCATGGACTTCGGCCGCATCACGCTCCGCGAGGACCTGGTGCTGTACCTCTTCGGCACACCCGGCCAGGAGCGGTTCTGGTTCATGTGGGACGAACTCTCCGAGGGCGCGCTCGGCGCCGTCGTCCTCGCCGACACCCGCCGCCTGGAGGACTCCTTCGCCGCCGTCGACTACTTCGAGCGGCGCTCCATCCCCTTCCTCGTCGCCGTCAACTGCTTCGAGGGAGCCGCCCGCTACCCGGCCGAGGACGTCCGCCGGGCCCTCGACCTCGATCCGGACGTACCGCTGCTGACGACCGACGCCCGCGACCGGGAGTCGGTCAAGGAGGTCCTCATCGGCGTCGTCCAGCACGCGATGGCCTACACGGCCGGCCGCCGCCGGGCCGTCACCACCTGACGCTCCCCGGGCCGTCACCGCCCTGCGCCCGCACCGCGGCCCCTGTCCCGCCGGCCGGGGTGCGGGCCGGCGGTGCGCACCGCACGCGCGCGTCCGGCGACGGGGCCTACCTGTCGTCGTCCTCCTCCCAGCCGAAGCTCTTCTCCACCGCCTTGCGCCAGTTGCGGTGCTCGCGGTCCCGCACCGACGCCTCCATGGCCGGTGTCCACTCGACGTCCTTGCGCCAGTGCGTCTTGAGCTCGTCCAGGTCGTTCCACACGCCCGTGGCGAGCCCGGCCGCGTAGGCGGCGCCCAGACAGGTCGTCTCGGAGACCTTGGGCCGCACCACCGGCACGTCGAGCACGTCCGCCTGGTGCTGCATGAGCAGGTTGTTCTTCGTCATGCCGCCGTCCACCTTCAGGGTCGTGATCCGCACCCCGGAGTCCTGGTACATGGCGTCCACGACCTCACGCGTCTGCCAGCTCGTCGCCTCCAGCACCGCCCGCGCGAGGTGCGCCTTGGTGACGTACCGGGTGAGCCCGGTGATGACACCGCGCGCGTCGGAGCGCCAGTACGGCGCGAACAGCCCGGAGAACGCGGGGACGATGTACGCGCCGCCGTTGTCCTCCACGCTCGCCGCCAGCGGCTCGATCTCGTCGGCGGTACGGATGATGCCGAGCTGGTCCCGGAACCACTGCACCAGCGCGCCCGTGATGGCGATCGACCCCTCCAGGCAGTAGACCGGCGCCTCGTCGCCGATCTTGTAGCCCATCGTGGTCAGCAGCCCGCTCTTCGACGGCACCGGACGGTTGCCGGTGTTGAGCAGCAGGAAGCTGCCCGTGCCGTACGTGTTCTTCGCCGTGCCCACGTCGTAGCAGGCCTGGCCGAACACGGCCGCCTGCTGGTCGCCCAGCGCGGAGGCGACCGGCACACCGGCGAGCTGGCCCACGGCGGTGCCGTACACCTCGGCCGAGGACCTGATCTCGGGCAGCATGGCCTCGGGGATGTTCATCGCCGAGAGGATCGAGGGGTCCCACTGGAGGGTCTCCAGGTTCATCAGCATGGTCCGCCCGGCGTTGGTCACGTCGGTGACGTGCCGTCCGCCGTCCGTGCCGCCGGTGAGGTTCCAGATCAGCCAGGAGTCGATCGTGCCGAAGGCGATCTCGCCGCGTTCGGCGCGCGCCCTGAGGTCCGGCACGTTGTCGAGCAGCCAGGCCGCCTTGGGCCCGGAGAAGTAGGTGGCCAGCGGCAGTCCCGTCTGCTCGCGGAAACGGTCCTGCCCGTCCGTACCGCCCAGTTGGCTGCACAGGGCGGCGGTGCGCGTGTCCTGCCACACGATGGCGTTGTGCACGGGCTTGCCCGTGGCGCGGTCCCACAGAAGCGTGGTCTCGCGCTGGTTGGTGATGCCCAGCGCGCTGAGCTGCTCGGCGCGCAGTCCGGCCTTGGCGACCGCTCCGGCGACCACCGCCTGCGTCTTGGACCAGATCTCGGTGGCGTCGTGCTCCACCCAGCCGGGTTTGGGGAAGATCTGGCGGTGCTCGCGCTGGTCGACGGCGACGATCGCGCCGTTGTGGTCGAAGACGATGCAGCGGCTGGAGGTGGTGCCCTGGTCGATCGCGGCGACGTACTTGTCGGCGTTGTCCGTCATGGCTGTCCCTTGGGCTGGGTGTCAGAAGGCTGCGTTGTAGAGGAGGCCCGCGAGCGCTCCGCCGATCAGCGGGCCGACGACCGGGATCCAGGCGTAGCCCCAGTCGGAGGTGCCCTTGTGCGGGATCGGCAGGAAGGTGTGCACGATGCGCGGGCCGAGGTCGCGCGCGGGGTTGATGGCGTAGCCGGTCGGTCCGCCGAGCGAGAGGCCGATGCCCACGACCAGCAGGGCGACGATCAGCACGAGGCTGCCGGACGCGCCGAGTCCCTCGGTGAGGCCGAAGGCGAGGAGCGGCAGGACGAGCGCGATGGTCGCGATGATCTCCGTGATCAGGTTGGCGACCGGGTTCCGGATCTCCGGGATGGTGGAGAAGATGCCGAGCGTCGGTACCGGTTCCTCCTCCGTGCCCTCCGTGGTGCCCGTCTCCCTGATGTTGGCCCGGAACTGGGCGAAGTACACCAGGTAGCACAGCACGGCACCGAGCATGGCGCCGAGCAGCTGCCCCAGCATGTAGATCCAGACCTTGTCCCACTTGCCGGTGTCGATCGCGATGCCGAGGGTGACGGCCGGATTGAGGTGCCCTCCGGACAGGGGAGCGGCGGTGTAGGCGCCCGCCAGCACGGCGAACCCCCAGCCGAAGGCGATCACGATCCAGCCCGACGCCCGCGCCTTGGAGTACCGGAGGGTGACGGCGGCGCAGACGCCCGCGCCGAACAGGATGAGGATCGCCGTACCGATGACTTCGCCGACGAATATGTCTCCGTTGTTCATGGCGGCTCCTAGGCCCTGGCCCGGGGCGAACGGCCCCGGCCCTCGTGCAGGGTGCGTTCCCACGGCGGCTTCGGCCGAAGGCAGGGAGGTCCCGCGCCCCGCCCGGCGTCCGTGACGAGCGTGCCGTCGCAGCCGAACGCCCGTGGGAGTCGGTCTCGGCGCTCGAGGGCCCTTGCGGCGCGGTGCCGGAATACGCCGCGTATGTACGGCGATGTCGGCTGACACCGGAAGTGTTCACCGGCGCCCAGGGGGCGTCAAGGTCGCCGACGCCAACGGTTGAGGAGCGGACGGACGGCCGCTTTTTTCTCAGGTTCGCACGTGCGGCCGCTCGGCGCCTGCCGAGCCGGACCTGGTGCGGCCCGCACGGGCAGCCGCTCGGACCCCGCCCGGCTCCGCCACCGCGTGCCCGGCGGGCGCGGACGCCGCCCGTGAGCCGCGGCGGACCTCCTGCCCGGGCCCGCCCGCCCCGCTACCCGGCTCGCCCGGCGCAGCGCCTTCGCGGCCTCCCCGGCGGGGCCGGGCGGGCGGCGGTCCGACGGTGGTCCGGCGCGCACACCGCCGTGCGAACAGACACCGCTGTTCGAACGCGATCCTCCCTGCCCGGCGCCCCGGCGCCCCGGCGGTTCACCGGCGGCCACCCCCACGACGAAACACGACGAAATCCGGCCACGACCACCGCACGGCCGTGCACCGCCGCCTGCCGCAGACCCCGCTTCCGTCATCGGATACAGTCCGCCGCGTGTCCGAAACTCAGCACTCCCACCCCAAGTCCGCGCCGGACTCCCACTGTTCGAGCTGCGGCACGCCCTACGGAGAGGACGTCTCCGGCTGGCCCCGCACCTGCCCGGCGTGCGGCGCCGTCGCCTACCGCAACCCGCTGCCCGTCGCGGTCGCCCTGATGCCCGTGTACGACACGGAGGGCACCGCCCTGGTCGTCGTCACACGAACCGTCGCCCCCGCGCGCGGGGGCACCGCCCTGCCCGGCGGCTACATCGACGACCGCGAGGACTGGCGGCGGGCGGTCGTCCGCGAACTCCGGGAGGAGACCGGGATCGAGGCGGCGAGCCGCGACGTACGGCTCGTCGACGCGATGAGCTCCCCCGACGGACACCTGCTGCTGTTCGGGCTCCTCCCGGAACGCCCCGCCGAGGGCCTGCCCCCCTCCGCCGCCACGGACGAGACCGACGGCTGGCACCTGCTGCGCAGACCGCAGGAGCTCGCCTTCCCCCTGCACACCCTGGCCGTACGGGCCTGGTTCGAGGGCCGGTACATCTGAACTCAGCCCTCCGGAAGCCCTCGGACGCGCACCGGGTGGGGCGGCTCGCCCGCACCGTCCCCGCCCTCGCGCTCGACGACCAGCCGCCGGCCCTCCCAGCGGGCGGTGTAGCGCTCGGTCTCCGGCTCGTCCCACCCGTCGCCCGCGTCCGGCACCACCAGCCCGCCCCCGGTCCTGCCCCGGGCGGGCGCCCACACCTCCAGCTCCAGCCCGCCGTCCTCCCCGCGCACGGGCAGGACGGCTCCCGCGCGCGCGAGCACCGGGATCCGCGACAAGGGCGCCTCCACGACCACCTGCGCCGGCCCCTCGTGCACGCGTCCCGTCGCCGTGTCGTACCAGCGCCCCCGCGGCACCCGAACGGCACGCCGCTCCACGCCCGGCTCCAGCACCGGCGCCACCAGCAGGCAGTCGCCCAGCAGGAACGCGTCCTCGCAGTCGCGCAGCGCCCGCTCCTCGGGCGCCGACCACCACAGCGGCCGCACGTACGGCGCCCCGGTACGCCGGGCCAGATGCGCCAGCGTCATGAAGTACGGCTGGAGCCGGCGGCGCTCCAGCAGCGCCCCGCGCGCGTGCTCCAGCACCTCCGGCCCGAACTCCCACGGCTCCCTGCGCCCCGCCCGCGGACCCGCGTGCGTACGGAACAGCGGCAGGTACGCGCCCAGCTGGAACCACCGCAGGTACAGCTCGGGCGACGGATCCCCGTCGAAGCCGCCGACGTCCGGACCCGAGTACGGCACGCCGCACAGCCCGAGCCCCAGGACCAGCGCCAGCGACGCCCGCAGCCCCGGCCAGCCCGTCGCCGCACCCCCCGACCAGGTGCCGCCGTAGCGCTGCACACCGGCCCACCCGGAGCGCGAGAGGAGGAACGGCCGCTCCCTGGGCGCCAGTTTCCGCAGCCCTTCGTAACCGGCCCTGGCCATGCACAGGGCGTACACGTTGTGCGCCTCGCGATGGTCCCCGCCCCGCCCCTCCAGGGCGTGCCGGGCCGACCGCGGCAACGTCGACTCGCCGAAGGCCGCGAACGACGTGGGCTCGTCCATGTCGTGCCAGAAGCCCGAGAACCCCTGCTCCAGCCGCTCCTCGTACAGCCCGCCCCACCACTGGCGCACGCGCGCGTCCGTGAAGTCGGGGAAGACCGCCTCCCCGGGCCACGCCACCCCCCGCACGACCCGTTCCGAGGCGTCCCGCACGAAGGCGTCCCGGGCCGCGCCGCCGTCGTGGACGGCGTTGCCCGGCGCCGCCTCGACGGCGGGGTTCACGATCGACACCAGCCGTATCCCGTCCCGCCGCAGCTCCTGCGCGAGCACCGGCAGCTTCGGGAAACGGTCGGTGTCGACGGTGAACACCCGGTGCCCGTCGTGGTGGTCGACGCCCAGGTGGACGGCGTCGAGCGGCAGACCGTGCTCCTCGTAGCCCGCGACGACCCGCCGCACCTCCTCCTCGCTGCCGAAGCCCCACCGCGCGTGATGGTGCCCGAGCGCCCAGGCGGGCGGCAGCGCGGGCGCCCCGGTGAGCGAGGCCCACGCCAGGAGCACGCGCGCGGGAGTGCCCGCCATCACCCAGCAGCGCAGCGGACCGCCCTCCATCCGCAGCTCGCTCGTCCCGGCCCGGTCGTGCCCGGAGCCGGCGCCCTCCTCGCCCTCCCGCAGCGTCACCGTGCCGTCCCACGAGCTGTCGTGGAACACCAGGTGCGTGCCCGCGTCGGCCACCACCAACTGCACCGGCATCGTCAGGTGCAGCGGATCGTCACCGGGCCCGAAGGCACGGCCGGGACCGGCGTTCCACAGCCGGTACGTACCGTCCCGCAGCCGAGGGCCCGACGCGCGCCCCCCGAGCCCGAAGAACCGCGCGTCCGCGGCCACCTCCGACCGCTGCATCCAGCGTGCCGGTCCACCGCCGGCCGGCTCCCACCAGCGCGGCGGGAGATCACGGCGTAGGCACACACCCCCGGGCGTGCACACCTCGATCGCGCCGTGCCGCGAGACGGTGACCGTCACCCGCTCGGCCACGACCCGCCAGCCGCCGTCCGTGTCCGGCTCCAGCACCGCCCGGGGATCCGGCTCCGGACAGCGCCCCGCCAGCGCGTACGACGGCTCGGGAGCCGCCCCGTCCCACCCCCAGAAGACGGCCCCGTTCACGGCGACGAGGATCCGCAGCTCCGAACGGCCGAACCGGACGACGCCCCCGCCCGGGCCCGGCTCCGCCTCCCGCACCGTCCCGGGCACCCGCGCGCGCTCGCTCCCCCGCTCCGGCAGCCCGGCGGCGTCGGCACGCCTCCTGCGCCACGCGGCCCGCACGGTACGCACCCCCAGTGCCGCCCCCACCGAACCAACCGCCTTCACCGAACGCACCAGGTCACGACCGTCCATGCTGCTCACCCTGCCATTGACCGACCCAGGCGGGAGCATCGTTCAACTGCCGTTCACCCATGCCGGAGCCACATCTTCACGACCCGGACTATGTGGGGCGCTCCCTGGTGCAGAAGACGATCACATGGCATCGTCCGTGTCAGCCGCGTCACGCGCACACCCAGCCCGTGCGCGCAGGACGCACACGACGCGCACAGTCCGGGAGCCGCCCCATGTCGACCGTGAACCCGCAGCCGCTCTGGCAGCCAGATCCCCAGCGCATCGCCCAGGCGCAGATCACCAGGTTCCAGACCTGGGCCGCCGAGCACCACGGCGCCCCCGCCGACGGCGGCTACGCGGCCCTGCAGCGCTGGTCCGTCGAGGAACCGGACACGTTCTGGAAAGCCGTCACCGAGTGGTTCGACGTCCGCTTCTCCACCCCCAGCACGCGTGTGCTGGGCGACCGTGCCATGCCGGGAGCACAGTGGTTCCCCGGCGCCACCCTGAACTACGCCGAGCACGCCCTGCGCGCGTCGGCCACCCGCGCGGACGAGCCGGCCCTCCTGCACGTCGACGAGACCCACGAGCCGCGCCCCGTCACCTGGGCGGAGCTGCGCCGCCAGGTCGGCTCCCTCGCCGCCGCACTGCGCGCCCTCGGCGTACGCCCCGGGGACCGGATCAGCGGCTACCTCCCCAACATCCCGCAGGCCGTCGTCGCCCTCCTGGCCACGGCCGCCGTGGGCGGCGTGTGGACGTCCTGCGCCCCCGACTTCGGCGCCCGCAGCGTCCTGGACCGCTTCCGGCAGGTCGAACCGGTCGTCCTGTTCACCGTCGACGGCTACCGCTACGGCGGCAAGCAGCACGACCGCCGCGACACGGTCGCCGAACTGCGCCGCGAACTGCCCACCCTGCGCGCCGTCGTCCACATCCCCCTGCTCGGCACCCAGGCCCCCGAAGGCGCCCTGGAGTGGTCGGCCCTGACGGCCGCCGACACGGAGCCCGTCTTCGAACAGGTCCCCTTCGACCACCCCCTGTGGGTGCTCTACTCCTCCGGCACGACCGGTCTGCCCAAGGCCATCGTCCAGTCCCAGGGCGGCATCCTCGTCGAACACCTCAAGCAGCTCGGCCTGCACTGCGACCTCGGCCCGCAGGACCGGTTCTTCTGGTACACGTCGACGGGCTGGATGATGTGGAACTTCCTCGTCTCCGGCCTCCTCACCGGCACGACGATCGTCCTCTACGACGGCAGCCCCGGCCACCCGGACACCGGCGCCCAGTGGCGCGTCGCGGAACGCACCGGGGCCACCCTCTACGGCACCTCGGCGGCCTACGTCATGGCCTGCCGCAAGGCGGGCGTGCACCCCTCCCGCGACTTCGACCTCTCCGCGGTGCGGTGCGTCGCCACCACCGGCTCGCCCCTGCCCCCCGACGGCTTCCGCTGGCTGCACGACGAGGTCCGCGACGACCTGTGGATCGCCTCCGTCAGCGGCGGCACGGACGTGTGCTCCTGCTTCGCGGGAGCCGTACCGACCCTCCCGGTCTACGCCGGCGAGCTCCAGGCCCCCTGCCTCGGCACCGACCTGCAGTCCTGGGACCCGAGCGGCAGGCCCCTGGTCGACGAGGTCGGCGAACTCGTCGTCACCAATCCCATGCCGTCCATGCCGATCTACTTCTGGAACGACCCCGACGGCAGCCGCTACCACGACAGCTACTTCGACACCTATCCCGGCGTGTGGCGGCACGGCGACTGGATCACCGTCACCTCGCGCGGATCCGTCGTCATCCACGGACGCTCCGACTCCACCCTCAACCGCCAGGGCGTCCGCATGGGCTCGGCCGACATCTACGAAGTCGTCGAACGCCTCCCCGAGATCAAGGAATCCCTCGTCATCGGCGTCGAACGGCCCGACGGCGGCTACTGGATGCCCCTGTTCGTGCACCTGGCCCCCGGAGCCGCCCTCGACGAGGCGCTGCTGAACCGCGTCCAGCGGGCCATCCGCGAGCAGCTGTCACCCCGGCACGTCCCCGACGAGATCATCGAAGTGCCCGGCATCCCGCACACCCTCACCGGCAAGCGCATCGAGGTCCCGGTCAAACGCCTCCTCCAGGGCACCCCCCTGGAGAAGGCGGTCAACCCGGGCTCCATCGACGACCTCGACCTGCTGCACTTCTACGAGGACCTCGCCCGCAAGCGCGCCTGACGACCCGCCGTCGGCGGGGAACGACCCCCGCGGCCGGTCCCGGACCGCACCCGTCCACCGGGTCCGGGACCGGCCGCACCACGTTCGGCGCGGCGCCGGACCACTCACGGCCACCGTGCTCACGGCCACCTCACCCGGACGTCGTTGTCAGTGCCGCCGGTTACTGTGAGTGAGCATTGATCGACTGCGCACAGGGGGAGAACATGGCGCACACCGACCACCGGAGCACACGACGCGCTCTGAGCCGCGAGATCGCCGGCACCATCGGCCTGCTGACCGACGAGCACGACTTCCGCGCCATGCGGCGCTACCGCAGCTTCACCTTCGACGACCACACCACCTACCTCGAACAGGTGGAGGCCCTCCTGAGGACCCGCGCCTCCCAGGGCAACCACACCACGGTGGCCCTCTTCGACCCGGAGGAGTACGCCGAGTTCTGCAGGGAGACCGGCATCGATCCCGACCTCCCGTCGAGCCGCACACGCTTCACCGCGGAACTCGCGGCGACCGGCCCCACCGTCCCCTACGACGGCCGGCCCCTGGCCGACCTCCTCCCGGACCTCGTCGACGAGGCCGTCCGCCAGGTCACCTGGGAGTACGCGGCCACCCTCCTGGCCCGCCTCGGCACCTGCGGCTCCTGCGGCGAGGACATCGGCCGCGCGGCCTTCACCCGCGCCGCCGGCCTCCTGGCACGCATCCTCGACACCGCCCCACCGGGCGACCGGCACCTCGTCTGCAGTGTCTCCGGACCCCCCGAAGCCCTCGTCTCCGTCCTCCACGCCGACGACAGCGGCGGCATCACCGAACTGGACGAGGCCGAGGCCCTCGAATTCACCACGGTCCTGGCCGTCGGCCTCGCCACCGACAGCCCCGGCGGCCTCGTCATGCGGACCACCGCCCCCGGCACCCCGGACCGCATCTACGGCTGGCGCCTGCGCGGCCACGGCCTGCGCCCCCTCACCGCCGGGGAGGTCTTCGACGCCTACTGCACCGACGCCGATTCCGGGGACCTCATCTCCCCGGAGTCCAACGTCGACTACTGCGAGCCACCCGACCTCGGTGACGAGGGGCCGGCACCGGGGCACCACCACTGAAACGCGCGAGGGGCGCCCCGCCAGGCGGAGCGCCCCTCCCGGTCCGGCCGTCGCCCGGCCACGGGCGACTACTCGCCCGACAGCACCGCCCGAGCGGCGGTGCGCGCGTCCTCGGCACTGTCGGCCGCCCGGGCCGCGGCCGCCGCCCGCTCGCACTGCGCCAGCGTGTACTTCGCCAGCGTCGCCCGGACGTAGGGGATCGACGCCGCACCCATGGAGAGGGAGGTGACGCCCAGACCCGTCAGCACACACGCCAGCAGCGGGTCGGACGCAGCCTCGCCGCAGACACCGCAGCTCCTGCCCTCGGCCTTCGCCGCCTCCGCGGACAGCGCGACCAGGTCGAGCAGCGCCGGCTGCCACGGATCCTGCAGACGGGAGACCGCACCCACCTGACGGTCGGCGGCGAAGGTGTACTGCGCGAGGTCGTTGGTCCCCAGCGACAGGAACTCGACCTCCTGCAGGATCGAGCGCGCCCGCAGCGCCGCCGACGGGATCTCGACCATTGCACCGAACTTCGCCGGCAGCCCGGCCTCACGGCAGGCGTCCGCGAAAGCCTTCGCGTCGGTGCGGTCCGCCACCATCGGGGCCATGACCTCGAGGTGGACCGGCAGCCCCTCCGCCGCCTTGGCGAGTGCCGTCAGCTGCGTGCGCAGCACCTCGGGGTGATCGAGCAGCGTCCGCAGACCACGCACACCGAGCGCCGGGTTCGGCTCGTCGGCCGGCGTCAGGAAGTCCAGCGGCTTGTCCGCGCCCGCGTCCAGCACCCGCACGACCACACGGCCCTCGGGGAACGCCTCGAGAACCTGCCGGTAGGCCGCGACCTGCTTCTCCTCGGACGGCGCCTTCTCGTTGTCGTCCAGGAAGAGGAACTCGGTACGGAACAGGCCGACGCCCTCGGCACCGGCCTCGACGGCGGCCGCCACATCCGCGGGACCGCCGATGTTGGCGAGCAGCGGCACCTTGTGCCCGTCGGCCGTGGCACCCGGCCCGGCGGAGGCGGCCAGCGCCGCCTTGCGCTCGGCGGCCGCCGCCTGAAGCTGCGCCTTCTTCTCCTCGCTGGGGCTGACGAAGATCTCGCCGGTGCTGCCGTCGACGGCGATCACCGTGCCCTCGGCGAGTTCGCCGGCACCCGGCAGCGCCACGACGGCCGGCACGCCGAGCGCCCGCGCCAGAATCGCGCTGTGGCTGGTCGGACCGCCCTCCTCCGTGACGAAGCCGAGGACCAGAGCGGGATCCAGCAGCGCCGTGTCGGCGGGCGCGAGATCACGGGCGACAAGGACATAGGGCTCGTCGCTGTCCGGGACGCCCGGCATGGGCACCCCGAGCAAACGAGCGACGATACGATTCCGCACGTCGTCGAGGTCGGCCACGCGGCCGGCGAGGTACTCCCCGGCGCCCGCCAGCAGTTCGCGGTACGCGGCGAAGGCGTCGTACACCGCGCGCTCGGCCGTGCTGCCGACCGCGATACGGCGGTCCACGTCGGCCATCAGCTCCGGGTCCTGGGCCATCATGGCCTGTGCCTCGAGCACCGCCTGGGCCTCACCGCCCGCCAGATTGCCGCGCGCCGTCAGGTCGGCCGCCACAGCCTCCACGGCCTTGCGGGCGCGCCCCTGTTCACGCTCCGCCTCTTCCGCCGGGATCTGCTTGGCCGGCGGTTCGAGCACCGCCGTTCCCATGTGCCGAACCTCACCGATCGCCACACCGTGGCTGACACCGACGCCTCGCAGCGTTGCTTCCATCTCACCCGTCTCCGCTAGTGCGGCGGGGCCTGCCGCCGCGTTGGTTGTCCTACTGGCCGTCCTGCGACGGCACTGACGTCACTTCCAGAGGAAGAGACTGTCGCCGGCCTTCACGTCGCCGGCCTCACGAAGCTCGGAGAGGGCCTCGGCCGTGGCCTCGAGCGCCACGACCGGGCACACCGGGGACTTGCCCGCGGCCTCGACGGCGGCCGGGTCCCAGCGCACGACGGCCTGACCCCGCGTGACGGTGTCGCCCTTGTTCACGAGCAGTTCGAAGCCCTCGCCGTTGAGCTGCACGGTGTCGATACCGAGGTGGGTGAGCACGCCGTGCCCGCTCCCGTCCACGACGACGAACGCGTGCGGGTGCAGGGAGACGATGACTCCGTCGACGGGCGCGACGGCCTCGGAGGGCTCGCGTACGGGGTCGATCGCGGTACCCGGGCCGACCATGGCCCCGGAGAAGACCGGATCCGGCACGGCTGCCAGTCCGATGGCGCGTCCTGCCAGCGGGGACGTCACGGTGGTCATGGGAAGCCTCCCAGGGGTGGAGATCTGTATGGGCTGTCACTGCCCGTCCCGGACGGCACACTGAGCAGCAGCGTATGTCACAGGTAGGACGGGTTCCGCACGATAGCTGCCGACTAGAGGTCTAGACCACCCCTCTTGCAGATTTGCACCGACTCTGCAGCCCCCTGTACAGTCGTACTCCTGCTTGGGGATGAGCGACGCGATCAGGCGGGCTCGCCCGGCAGCAACCCAACTTGTCAGATCCTATCTCGGGGTCGTCTTCTGCATGTCCGCAGGACGGTGGTCAGAGAGACGGAGAAACACTGGTAGAGTTGGAAACACCGAAGGGAAGCGCCCGGAGGAAAGCCCGCGAGGGTGAGTACGAAGGAAGCGTCCGTTCCTTGAGAACTCAACAGCGTGCCAAAAGTCAACGCC